>JBDZVC010000496.1:0-2927 GCA_040255475.1 Phyllobacteriaceae bacterium
CGGCCCGTTCATCGCCAATCTGCGCAAGCTCGGCATCGACGCCAGCCTGCGCATCGTCGATGTCAGCCAATACGTCAACCGCGTCCGCAGTTTCGATTTCGACATGGTGACGACGGTGATGATGCAGTCCGAATCGCCCGGCAACGAGCAACGCGACTTCTGGTCGTCGGCAGCGGCGGATGCGCCGGGATCGCGCAACCTGATGGGCATAAAGAACCCGGCGGTCGACAAGCTGGTGGACCGGGTGATCTTCACCAAGGACCGCGACGACCTCGTCGCCGCCACGCGCGCGCTCGACCGCGTGCTGCTCTGGAATTACTACGTCGTCCCACAATGGTATGCGCCTGGGCTTCGCGTCGCCTACTGGAACAAGTTCGGCATTCCCGAGAAGCAGCCCGGCTATATCGGCGTTGATTTCGATTCCTGGTGGATAGACGAGGCGAAGGCCGCCGCACTTGCTAAAAAATACAAGAGCCGTGACTGATGGGGCGCTGGCCGCGACGTCGGTTTCTCGGACTGTGCGGAGCGACCGCGGCGCTTCCGCTCCTGCCAAGGGCAAGCCTCACGCAGCCGGTGACCGGAAAGGCGCTGCACGGCCTCTCCGCCTTCGGTGACCTGAAATACGGGCCGGATTTCATGCATTTCGACTATGCCAGCCCGGATGCGCCGACGGGCGGGACGTTCAACTTCCCGCCGCCCAACTGGGCCTACAACCAGAACGTCAACACCTTCAACACCCTCAATACTTTCGTGCGCGCGAGCGACGCGCCGCCGCGCATGGAAATGTGTTTCGATTCATTGATGGTGCGCGCGCTCGACGAGCCTGATGCGCTCTACGGCCTCATCGCCGAGAGCGTGACGATCTCGGGGGATCGCAACAGCTTCGAATTCAAACTGAGGCCGGAAGCGAAATTCTCCGACGGTTCGCCGCTGACGGCGGAAGACGTGGCCTATACCTACAAGCTCTTCAAGGAGAAGGGCCATCCGAGCCTGCTCCTACCTCTGAGAGAAGCGGTCGATTTCATCGCCGTGGACGACCACCTCTTCCGGCTCGTCTTCTCCGGCAAACAGTCCGACCGGACGATCCTCGGCCTTGCCGAATATCCTATCGTCTCGAAGGCCTTTTTCGAGAAGAACCCGTTCGACGGTTCGCAGTTGAACCCGCCGCTCGGTTCCGGCCCCTACAAGGTCGGCAGGTTCGGCGCGGGGCAATATATCGAATACGAACGGCGGAACGATTATTGGGCGCGGGACCTGCCGGTAAGCCGGGGATTTTATCATTTCGATATCATCCGCATCGAATTCTATCGCGAGCGACAGGCAGGTTTCGAAGCCTTCAAGAAGGGCAGGATCGTCTATCGCGAGGAATTCACCTCGAAAACCTGGGCGACGGAATACGACTTCCCGGCGATCAAGGAAGGCAAGGTCGTCAAGCGCACCTTTCCGGCGGAACTGCAGCCCTCGCTTCAGGCCTGGGCGCTCAACCAGCGGCGCGACCGGTTCCGCGACCCGCGCGTGCGCTTCGCCATCGGCAATTGCTTCGACTTCGAATGGACGCAGCGCAACCTGTTCTATGGCTCCTATGACCGCTCGCAGTCGCTGTTCGAGAATTCGGACATCAAGGCGAGCGGCATGCCCTCACCCGAGGAGGCAGCCATCCTCGAAAAATTCCGAGGCCAGATACCCGATACCGCCTTCGGCGAGGCGGTCATGCAGCCGGTATCGGATGGCTCCGGGCGCGACCGCAAGCTCCTGCGCAAGGCGCTCGGACTGCTGAAAGAAGCCGGCTGGGCACGCAAGGGTGATTTCCTTCTAAACGACAAGGGCGAGCGCCTGACCATCGAGCTTCTGGTCAACGATCCGGCACTGGAACGGGTAAGCACACCCTTCGTGGACAATATGCGCGCCATCGGCATCGACGCCTCGATCCGCCTGGTCGATCCGGCTCAGTATCAGCTTCGTCAGGCGAATTTCGATTTCGATATGGTGATGATGGCCGCGCGCTTCTCTGCCTCGCCGACGAGGGAGGAGATGGAACATTACTTCTCCTCCGTTGCAGCCTCGACATCAGGATCACGCAATCTTCCCGGAACCAAGAGCCCCGCCGTCGATGCCCTGATCGACCTTGTAGGCAAGGCAAGAAGCCGGGCGGAACTGACGACGGCCATGCACGTGCTCGACCGGGTCTTGCGCGCACGTCAGGACTGGATTCCAAATTGGTATCTGGCGAATCACCGGGTGGCGTACTGGGACATGTTCGGGTTCGAGGAAAAGAAGCCCGACTACGGCTTTCCGGTCGAAGCGCTCTGGTGGGTGGACAAGGAAAAGGCGAAGGCGATTGGCAAGGGCTAACCGGGGCATTGCAGACCGAGTCGAGAGGACCGGCTGATGGGCGCCTATATCCTCCGGCGTCTTCTTTTGATGATCCCGACCCTGTTCGGCATTATGGCGGTGTCGTTCGCCGTCATCCAGTTCGCGCCGGGCGGACCCGTGGAACAGGTCATCGCCAAGATCACCGGCCAGGGCGGCGGGCCCGGCGATCGGCTTTCCGGTGGCGGCGCCGACATGGGCATGCAGAATTTCGATGCCGGCAGCAGCGACATCTCGTCGAGATATCGCGGCGCGCAGGGGCTCGACCCGGAATTCATCAAGAAGCTGGAAAAGCAGTTCGGTTTCGACAAGCCGCCGCTCGAGCGCTTCTTCATGATGCTGTGGAACTATTCCCGCTTCGATTTCGGCCGGAGCTATTTCCGCGACATCCCGGTACTGCAGTTGATCCTGGAAAAGATGCCGGTGTCGATCTCGCTCGGCCTTTGGATCACGCTTCTTTCCTATCTGATCTCCATCCCGCTCGGTATCCGCAAGGCCGTCAAGGACGGCTCGGCCTTCGACGTGTGGACGAGCGGCATCATCATCGTCGGCTACGC
>JBDZVC010000069.1:0-10968 GCA_040255475.1 Phyllobacteriaceae bacterium
GGGAATGCGTTCGCACGCATCTCGATTCGCCGCAGCACGCGATGGCGTCTTTGCGTATTGCTTGGGGGATTGTGATGAAGTTGCTCGGCTTCGTCGTGTTGCTGGGTTGAAGCGTGGCTACGGCCGCGCCAGCCTGAGGAAATTAGACCCATCCGGCAGGCCGTTGAGGATAAACGATTACGGGGAATGGCGGAGAGAAAGGGACTCTCCGGGAGTTCCCGTAAACCGGCGTTTTCAGCGGATTCAGCTCACTTTCAGATGTGCATGATGCACAATCTGATTTCAAGACACCATCGGGCGAGCATGTGCGTGCTGGTATTTGCACCGCTTCAAGCCCCCTGTTCAATGGAGAGACGGAAGGTCAGCCGCGAGTTCAAGCTCGAGGCGGTAAGGCTGGTTCGGGGGCGGGGTATCGATTGCCCGGGCCGCGGGTGATCTCAAACTGCATATGAACGTGCTGCGCAGTGATGCGGGAGTTGGGCGCCGACGCGCGACGTCCCCGCCTGGGAGAGGTCGGGGAACAACGGAGACATATGGATGCGCAACAGCCTCAGCGTAGGATGGCATCTGGTCCAAGCGGGCCGTCCTGATCCTTCGCTGCTTCGATCGCCATGGCGCGCATTCCATTTCTATCTGAGCATGATCGGCGCCGGCGACAACGAAGCTCACAGCCACCTCGAACTGATGGACGCGTTGCGTCAGTGTGGTGCGGCACCGGGCACAGAGGGGCCCGAGCTTTGGCGACGCATCGTCTTCAGCGTTTTGATCTCAAACATTGACGATCACTTGCGCAATCATGGCTTCCTCTACGAAGGGCCAAAGGGTTATCCCGTCGGGCAGCCGCCGATGATCGCGGGCGTCATCAAATTTAGTGAGGTCGCGGCGGAGTGTGTTTCTCACGTCGCGCGTGGCAAATATCTTTCCTACGCCTCCAGCAGTCTCTCGATCGAGATCGAGGTTCTTGGGCACACTTGGGAAGGGGGAGCTAAGCAGTCTTCTCGCTGCAGCCCAGGACAAGTCTCCGGCTCTAAGTGAGCCTGCTCACCTCTGCTGCATCTCCTTTGCGGACTTCGTCGAACTCGGCAGCGCGATATCATCACTCCTGAGACAGAGATCAGCTTGGCGACCTTTCGCGAGGCGCTTGGTCCGGGACTTCAAACCGCTCCTTGGGAAACAGAGTTGGGGGTCCAGTTGAGAGCCTACGCTCACCATAACTGGCCCTTCGTGGCTGCCAGCCGTTATGAAGCTTCGGAGTGGTTGGCACAGCAACTGGCTCAGTGGCCAACAAGCAAACGGTTCAACGTGTCGCAGCGGCTAAGTGGTAAGGCAACAGCGAGGTGGCTATCGAGAACGTCAGCTCCTCGGGAGCGCGATGGCTCAGTTGATATCCAAACCCCGACAAAACCGAGGACGCCTCTTCCGCGCTGACGTCGCCATACACCACGATCCTTGACAGTTTGCCGTGATGGTCAATCGCTGCTTCTATCATTAGGCCCAGAAGTTGTAGTGGGGTCGCACTTGTGAGCCCCGCGGTCCAAACGGTGTATCGATCGCTGGTGCTTATCGAACTCGAATCGTAAAATTTGGCTTGATTGCTTTCAGTGCCGACAAACCAGACAAACGCTCCCTTGCCTACAATCGCAAGCTTCGCGCCAAATTCTTGATCTATGACTATAGCGATTGTGTTCGGCGTCACGGATAGAGATTCCCGAAATCAGTCATGTCCGGTATCAAAATTGAAGGGCCGCGAACACCGTTTTGCCAAACATTGTAGTGAGGCCCTTTTCCGATCGATGCGTGATCATGAGAAAGATCAATATCGAGACAACGATTGCCATTCCGATCATAGAATCGGATGTCACCCCCGCCAGTGTATATGATCGCGTACGGGGCCGCTATTAAAGGGGCTCCGCGATCAAGACCACTGGAGTCTAGATATGAGAGGGGGACGTTACCGACATATGCATACCGGTTGCTATTGGTTTCGATAGCCAGCCCTTCGGCACGCGAGTGTCGATCTAGCGTTGACGTTAACGGTCCTGACTTAACTCCGGGGATGTCAATGGGGACATGATCTTCAAGAGGATCGCGTGAAATCCACCGTCCAACACTCGGATCATACGCGCGGAACTGCGTCAGATAGAGACCGCTCTCGGTGCCGCCAAACATGCCCGCGTAGCCGAAGTCCGCAATTGACGCTGTGCCGCTCATCATGACTCCATACGGGTCGTAGTCGTAGGCCGGTGCCGTGCTGGTATCGACAAACGCCCGACGCACAGAGCCAATCTGGTCAATCCCGTAGAAGTACGTCTGCGGCGACGTTCCGGGCAGATATTCGCCCTCGGCAAAGTATTCGCGAACCGGGTCGTTTCCCGGATTCCGTGCCTGGCAAATGGCCGAACTGCACCAGGTGTAGAGCGTCGTTGTAGCGGTTCCTCCGCCGGCGGGGGTGTTAGTGATCGCGGTGCGGCGGCCCAGACCGTCATAGGCAAATTCCGTCTTCTTTCCGGACTCCTCCGGATAGGTAATACTGATCAGCCGGTTTTCGGCATCCCACTGATACTCGCGCTGCCCATCGGAAAGCAGATTGCCGTTCGCGTCGTAGGTCAGGCTCTGCGTGTTGAGCAGCGCTAGCTGGTTGAGGTCGTTGTAGCTCGCCGTTTGCGTTCCGAGCGGCGGATAGCTTGCCGACGCGTCGCTCGTCTGAGTGATCGAGGTGATGAGTTGCTCCGGCGTCATCACATAGTGGAATGTCGAGTACTGGCTCGGCGACAGACCGACATTGCTGATTTCGGAAAGACGGCGATCGTCATGGTTGGTTAGGTAGCTCCAGCTCGTCGCGAGCGTTGAGCCCGTCAGGGCGCGTTCGGTTATCTGGTCGGTTTCGCCGAGGTAGCTGAGGGTGAAGTTCCCCAAATCGCTATCGTGGGCAACGAGGCGACCGATGTCGTCAAATGCCCAACTCTCCTGTCCAGCGCCCTGCACCGTCCGGGAGACGACGCGACCCAGAGCGTCGTAGCCGTAGTCAATCGTATCGGCTGCCAATGGACCATCTTCCGCTGCCACCGCCAGCCCGCCCGGCGAGCCAACAGGAAGATAGCTGTAGCTGGTCGTTCCAGTCCCGTCGGTCATCGATACGAGACGTGGGAAGAACGGATCATAGGCAAAGGTGACGTTGGGAGTCGGATTGACGGCGCCCGTATAGGAGACCGACGTCAGACGATTGTCCCTAGCGTAGCCGTATGTCTTGGTCTGCCCCAGGGCATCGAGGATGCTCTTCAGGCGGCTGGTGGTGGTTTCATAGGTGCTGGTCGTGGTCGACGTGTCGGCGTAGGTCTTGACCGTGGGCCGGCTCTCCAGATCATAGGCCCACTGCGTTACGTTGCTGTTGGCATCTGTGAGGCTGGTGACGTTGCCCGCCTCGTCGTACCTCAACAGCACCTGATGCTCGGATGGATCCGTGATGGCCGTCAGGCGTCGCTCGGCATCAAAGGTATAGGTCCAAAGCCTGCCGTCCCGATCCTTGTATGACGCCGGATCCAGCTTGTCGTAGGTGAAGAGGTCTGCGGTTCCGTCGGGATATGTCAAGCGCGTGACGCGATCCGCGGCGTCGTAGGCGACCCGCACCGTCCAGCCCTCTGAATCGGTGTAGCTTTCAATGCGATCGAACGCGTCGTAGGTGTAGGTCGCCTGGACCGCATGATCCGCGTTGGTGACGGTAAGGAGATCGCCCGTTCCGTTGTAGTTGTAGGTGGTGACCTGCCCAAGCGCATTGGTCTCGGAGAGCAGCTGCCCGGCGGCATTGTAAGCGTAGACCGAGGTCTCGCCGGCAGCGTTCGTATAGTAAACCGGACGATGCCTGGCGTTGTAGATGAACTGAGCCACCGTTTGCTGGACGCCGAACGGGCCGGTCTGACTGACCGACGCCAGGTCGATGTGCCCGGAGTAGGAGAGCGACGTCACGCGACCGAGGGGGTCGGTCATCTGCGCGGGCTTGAAGAAGCCGGCGGTGTCGTAGCTGATGAGGCTGAGCTGGGTGCTGCCATCGTCGAGCACACGACCGATCGCGCTTGGGCTGTTGTAGCTGCCGGTCCGAATGGGATCTGTCTGGCCCGGATAGTTGTACCAGATGCGGTTTTCGAGCGGGTATTTCTCACTCTCGATGACGTTCGACTTCATACCGGCGACTGGGTCGTGCTCGAAGTGCCGCACGCGCGCCTTTGCATAGTCGCAGCCACCGGACGGCGTACAGGCAGCCGCGATGTATTGAAGTTTGTCCCAGTGAAAGCTGTCGCGGTACTGCAGATAGTTGTTGTTGGTCCCGACAGGCATTCCTTGCGGCACTGTGCCCGCAGGATCGCTTGCCGACACCGGCGCCGGTTCGAGCCACTCCTCCCGCTCGCTGTGCCCGAGCGGATCAGTGACCTGAACGTACCGCGGCGGAGCGGCCGTGCCCGGAGCTGTGTAGGCGAAGCTGGTGGTGCCGTATGGCGTGGTCAGCGAGTTCACCAGCGAGTTGGCGTCATAGGCAAAGCTAGACGTCAGTCCAATGATGTCGGTGATGGAGCTGAGGCGATAATTGCCGTCGTAGGTGAGCACAGCGCTGCGACCGAACGGATCAGTGATCTTGCTGACAAGCAGCGGATGACCGGTGATGCCATAGGTAAATGTCGTGACCCGGCCGGTGGCGTCGGTGAGCGAGGTCAATCGCATCTGGCCGTCATAGTTCAGAGTGAGCGCATTGCCCTGCGGGTCGAGGATCTGACTGAGGAAGATGTGCCGCGGCGACGCCGTCGCACCGTCGGATTGAGCATAGATTTCAGTGCTGCCATCACCCAATTGATGTCGGTAGGTGACCGGCGACTGAGATGCCAGGGCAAGTATCGAGCCATCATTGGTCTGCGGCGTGAACAGGCCTGTGGCGGCGTTATAGCCACTATAGTAGTACGCTCCGCCGCCAGCGAGAAACCGCGAGACGTTGATCCCCGGATGTAGGGGATCGTCGGTAACGTAGCTCAGCCAGTTGATCGTCCATTTAGGGCCGACGTTGAAAAACGCGAAAACGGCAGGCTGGCTGTCCTCCCGCTGATTGTAGGAGATTTGAACTTTTGGCGCGGGACCAATTGGCGGCGAATAGCCAACCGGAGTGTCCGATAGATCCAGGCTGACCGTGGATTCTCCGATGTCATAAACGGTAAGCGGAGCACCACCCGCAGGAGATGCAGAGGCCATCGCGCCTCCGACAACCCCGCTGCCCGACCTGACCGCGCACGGGAGGCAGTCCGGCTTGCTCTGCGGGAAATCCAGCAGCGGCCCCGAGCCGCTTGAACTGCCTGCGCTGCCCGCCTGAGGGTCAAGAGAAGGTCCAATGCCTGGAGGCGTGCCACTGGTCGGACCGCGGCCCCAGATCGATGCGGCTTGCTGATCGTCAACCGGATGCCACTCGGCCACGACAGTGGCCGCAGGCACGAGAAAGTATCCGCTCGACTCCGCGTCAATCGCGCCCTGGTCGACCCAGAGATCCTGATTGGGGAAGACGGGGTCCTTGACATGAAAAACGCCGTTCTCTTCGCCGACAATTGCGGCAAAGTGCCCAACCTTCCAGTTGACAACGGAGGGTACGGGCACCGGCTGACCCGGCGTCCTGAAGACGAGCTTGTGGTCGAAGCTGGCCTTGTCGGCCAGGTGCCCAAGTTCTGCCAGGTTCGTTCCGCTCGGACTTGCCTCGTACCAATTCAGGAAGTCCACCTCCTGCGGCGTTGCCCCCTGCTCTAAGAGAAGCGCTTCGAGGGCGAGAGGACCACAAAGATAGAGGTGTCGAGGGTCCTTGGTTGAAAGTTCGAACTCTTCGCGAGCCGTCTGTATATCCTCGGTCGCCGAGCCAGCAATTGGCCGGCTTCCAATGTCTCGAAAGAGTTGCCGCAGGTCGTCATTCTTGCCGAGGCTCGCTTCGAGACGAGCCAATCGGCCAACCGCGAGGTCGACCACCAGTCTCGCCTGTGGGTCTGTTGCGTCCCGGCCGACTGTCCAGGCGCTTTCAAACGCTGAAAGAGCCTCGGTGAAGTACCCTGCCCTGAGCGCCGAAAGCCCCAGATTGAGCTCTATCGCGGGCGTCCATCCTGAGCGTGGATAGTCTCGTGCATAGGCCTGTAGAACCTTCGGCCCACCGCCAGCCTGTCGCTTCAGCAATGTCTCAGACAGCGCCACATCCTCGGCGGCACTTGTCTGCGTCATGCGGACAAGAGGTTCTTCGAAGTGGGCGGCAGTGATCAGGCCTTGCAGCTCGGATGCGCCGGCTCTCTGACCATCAGCAGCTGCGACCCCGATCCACGCCGATGCCGTCGCTACACCGGCAAAGAACACCGCAAAGTGAAGTAGCCGCCGCATGATAGGCCTCTTTGAAACAAAACCAACTCAAAAATTCGTGGGGGCGTTACGCTCGCTCGTGTCGCTTGAAAGCCTAGGCTGGACTCCAAGCCAAACATCCCCAGACACCAGAACCCCATTCTGCTAATTCGGGCGTACCGCCCCTTGTCGTCACCGCCGACGTGCGGTTGCCGTTGGCGTCGTAGGCATAAACCACACACGTGCCGTCGTCGTACTTGGCGGTTGCGAGCCGACCAACGGGGTCGTAGCCGTAGATGACGGCGGAACTGCCGACTGAAGCGGGCGCGAGCATCAGCACTGCCGCGGCTATGGCCGGCAGATATCGCGCGTAGAGTGATGAAAGCATTCGATGCATCTGGTTCTCCGTCGGACTCTCGGCGTACTGCATTGCCTTCCGGCTAGAAATGGGTCAGGGGTGCTCGCAGCACGACGCCGGCGCCGCTGGCGGTGTTCTGCATCACAATGCCGACACTCAGCTTGGACGCATTGAGCCCGGAGACCCAGACGACGACGCCAGGGCCGATTTTGGCACTCTCGAGGCCGATGACGTCGATAGCGACGCCGGGAGCGATCTTGGCCGACTGAAGGCCGACGCCATCCGTCACGATGGCTGGCGTAAGTTTGGAGTCGTAGAACTCAGATCCTGCCAGTGAAGCCGTGCTCACCAGCGCAGCGGCCGCAGCAATGACCAGACAGATCACGGTGCGGTTCACGGCTTCGTCTCCAGACCGACATTGAATCCAGCGGCGGCGAAGTCGGAGACCGCCCAGGCGAGCCCGGTATCGGGGTTTGTCGTCTGAATGTAGTTGCCGAGGTTCGAGAAAGTCGGCAAGGGTGCAAAGTCGCTCGAGGCGTAGTCAGTGCCGTTCACCCGCGTTATGAAATCGAAGTGCTGCGGTCCGGTGGTGCCCACCAGTGCCCGCGTGTTCATGACAAGGCCGAGCACCTGATAGCTGCCAGGCGGAATGGAGCTGCTGACCGTGCATTCATGCACCACGTTCGCACTCCCCGAGTAGCCGTAGTTGGCATCGTTGTAGGCAAGAGCGTTCCAGATCGATGAGCATACGTTCGTGCCTGAGAAGCCGGTGGTGTTTCCGTTGCCGACCGTATTCGCCGAGTATCGGCTCATTGCCCTCGTGTCTGTTGTCGCCACAATGATTTCGGACCACAAGGCGGCTCTTTCGTCGGTGATGGACGAAAACTCTACTTGTTCCAGCGTTGTCGCACCGTCACCGTTCGTGACGTCGCCGGTGTAGTCGCAGACCTGGACACCATCGCGGAAAAGCGACACCTCGCCGCTCGTGCCATAGTTCACGTGCAGATCGACCTGCCATAGGTGGGCTGCAATCGCAGTTGGACAGGTCACCAGATCAGTGTAGGCGCCTGCCGCAGTACGGGACGAGATTTTTAGTGTTCCGCTCGTTCCGGTGCCGCGGACGACCAGCGTCGGATTGCCAGCATCGTCCATGACCCGGATAAGCTGTAGTCCATTCTTGTTGTTGAGCCACGTGCAGTTGCCATAGTCGCTGATGCATACCCATCCATGCGCCCAAATTTCGGTACTGGCGGCGAATGGCTGAGTCGCAAATCGACTGCTTGGAGGGTCCGTGTTTGCAGTACTTACCTGGATCGCCGACCTGGCCCATGCAGTCCGGTAATATCGTGTGTCGTTGGCGGTGGTGCAGCTACCGCTGGATGCGCAGATGATATCAGCGTCTTCACCTCCGGCATAAATCAATGCAGCCGAGGCCACCTTCGGCATGAGCGCAAAAAGCAGGATGGCGAGTATGGTGGCACGGCGGGCCCAAAACCGGCGACTTGCTGATGAGCGAAGGCGCCCTGCGACGCCATCTCGTACTGCTCTGAAGGGCTGATATTGCGTTGCTGAAGCGCTTCCGCGGCGACTACGGAATCGTACTTGGCACTCGCATAAGGCACCGCCGCTGTGGTGTGTCCAGTTTGCTGGTTCGTCATCGAACCGTCGGCATTCATTTTCCAAGTATAGCCATCAGCACCCTGGACGATGGCCCCTACGGAGATGTCTTGGCGATTGGCCGTAAAATACGATGTATTGTGAACGCGGATCCCACCCGCCACGTAGGTATGAAATTCCTCGACTTCAAAATTGTAGCTTCGCCAAGCGCTGCCGACGTCCAACTTTAACGCAGCACTTCCTGCAAATGCAGGGACGAGGGATTTGACAACCTCGAACTGATCGGCGGTTTGTGCCGAAAATTCGACATGCTCCCCTCGCGCTGTGATAGTGCTGCCGTTGGCGAGCACAATGTGCCCCTGTTGCGCCACTAGATCTTCAAGGAGCTTGAATCCCCCATCCTCTGCAAGAAAGTGGTGCCCAGGTGTAGCCGTCAATCCGCTATCGAGCTTGATCCATGACCGGGTGGCATTCTCGAATAGACGAGTAATTCTCTTTGGAGCCAAAGCCCCGCGTCCGCGGTCCGCATTCGGATCGAATGCCATGACCAAATCGCCAACGCGAAGTGTCTCAATCGCGGCCGATCGTCCATTAGGTAGCTCAATCGGCGTGCCGGCCGGGAAGCATGACGGAGTGACAATTCCCGCATCGGCTACATCCTCTAGATCACCATTGGTATGGATGCGCTCATCCATAACCGTCTCATAACCTGGAACGCTAACCAGGCGCGGGATCTGAGATATTCCAAGGTCAACCGACTGGAGCAGAGACGCCGCGTAGCTATTGCTGTTCTGGTAGTAGCCCTTGTACGGAATGCCGGCGGCGGCAATAAATCGACCGACGGCCAGCATCCTATCGAACTTTGCCGCAGAGGCATCGCCTGAATAGACACGTTCTACATAGTGCGGGTACGGCACACCAACGCCGTAGTTTGTGACCCCGAAGGCAGCGCCGCTACGCACCAAATTTTCGACATCCACTGTGTAATCGCTGGTAGCGTTCTCTGAGTTGTATGGCCCAAAGTTAGGATCGATACGCCCGTAGCCGTGTCTTGCGTCCCAATCTGACGCGTAGCCCTCATTTCCCTGGGTTACGCTGCAGGGCTTCATTCAGTGGAGCGAGCCCGCCGTTCTCGGGGAAGGCCGCGGTATAGCGAATTCCGTTAGGCTCAACGTCGATGATTGAGAGATGATAGTCGTGTGCGTCACCGTATACCGCCGGACGAGCCAGAACATAAATGCTACCCATGACATTCCTTTCGGCCCTTACGGGCCATCAAAACGTTGTGCCGCGGAAATTTGAACAAGATTACAGTCACCGTCATAGCTCGCTATGAACTGGCGGTAGGCTCCGCGAAGCATGTCATGCTTCGCATAGCGAGCTGACTTGCCCTCGCAGTCGATATTGGGATCGGCTCCATCGACAAACGCGTACCCAAAGCGTTGCGCTTCTTTGGCGATATCCCTGACATCGTACTTGCCACTCGACCTTGGTGTTAGCGAGCCTGGGACACCAACGAGGCCTATGGTTACGCTCTGCGAATGTATTGAAGAAGCATCGAAGTCTAGGATGTCGTCTACGAAGAATGACCCGAAGGGCGATGAGCACCCAGAAACCATCAGGGCAAGTGCCGCTAGTGCCAATTTGCTCCTGAACCGCATGACCTCAGATCACCAGTCGTGCCGCATAGTTCCCCCCATAGGGCTTGAATCCGATTCGAGTTAATAGCTTGTCCGTCCTCTCTGGATCGATCCCCGAAGTCGAATGAATGTGCAACTCCTCGGCGCCCTGCGCCCTCGCCCATTCACTCACTATGCGGATCAGACGGATGCCGATCTTACCGCCGAGGAGCGTCTCACGAATGCTGGCGGACACGTACATCACGAAGACGGTGACCAAGCGACCGCCCTCGCCCAAGTAGTAGTCGCCGGCGCCTGCAGTCAGGACACCTACGGTCCTGGCCTGATACCGAACATAAAGAGCAATGTTCTCCCCCGGTCGCAGGAGCGCGTTGCTGCAGAAGCGCGTAAACTTCTCTTCAGAAAATGGAACGTGCGCATAGCGGCTCTCGGCATGAAACTCATGCGCGATGTCGCGAATCTCGCTGATTTCCTCGATCCGCGTTGCACGAATGATCTTCAGCTCACTGCCTGCCGAGCGCACCCTCGCCGCGCTTTCGACTCGCTGTGCACCATCCGGAACGATTTCCACAACGTCCGCCATCAATGCCCCCTCAGCCGCAACTCCGAGCTACAGGCCGCAAAAAGCCGCTCACCTTCCGATTGCCGGAGGGCGTCTTTCACGCATGGAGGTTCTCGGATTCGCCCCCCCGGAGCCGCAACGCAATTACTTAGTCTTCAAATCGATCACCACGCTGTCACGATGTCCTCGACCCGTCAATCAGGCAATGATCAGAAAATCGATTCGAAAATGGCTTCGCCTCCAGTGCGCGGTTTGCGCCTATCTGCGACAGTATTTCAACGCGACGGTTGCCCAAATGTCATTGGGATTTCACCTGTCGGTAGCCAACGCGAGAAGGTCACTGACGACTTGCCGGTACGGCATTCTAACCGCAGGCGTCATGCTGGCATCGTGGCATCGTGGCATCGTGGCATCGTGGCATCGTGGCATCGTGGCATCGTGGCATC
>JBDZVC010000069.1:11068-15848 GCA_040255475.1 Phyllobacteriaceae bacterium
GAACGGGTGCCAGCCTGGCGGGTGGTGTCAAGCGGTAGTGGCGACGGGACCTACGGCCTGTTAGATTGGCCGCGGCGCATGACATAGTCCGGATACCAGGGCGCCAGCTCATCATAGCCAGGCCGGCCCTGCCCGCGCAGATGCGCATCGAGCAGCAGGTTGATCAGCATGCTGACGCTCATCCCGTTGTCGCGGGTCAACTTCGCGACCTCGTCCAGCACCGCCCGAGGAACCCGGCAGGAGGTGCACGCCATATCCTGGATGCTGCGTGGAGCGTCTGCTCCACGCCCTGCCGCAGCCGCCTCGATCATCTCGGCCAAACTGCCCGCCGGGAGGCTTGGGGACCCTGTCACAGCAGGGCCATCCTTTGGCTGTGGGCCCGTGCGATCTCGCCCCTGAGGCCATCGAACACCCGGGCAAAATTCTCCCTGGCCGGATCTGAGGTCTGGATCTCGAGCACGCCTCGCCCATAGGGATAGACCCGCCGATAGCTCGATAGCTGCTGCATGGCGATCGGCAGGAAGGGGGCAAACTCGGCAAACGCTTGCTTCAGCCCCTCGATCTCGGCTGTTGCTTCCCGATTTGCCTCGTTGAACACCACCAGATGCGGCACCTGCCTGGCCTGGGCGATGCGGATGAACCGCCCCAGCTCCTGCATGTCCTGATGTGTGGGCTTGCTGGGAGAGACGAGAAGATCGACGACCTCCATGACAGGGCCGGTCGCCAGCACATCCCGCCCCGGCAGGTCGATGAGCACCATGTCTGAACCGGCAATGTTGGCTGCGAGGGTCTCCAGAATGTCCCGGGGAGCGCACTCGACCACGGTCGGGTTGTTCAGGTTCGCCGGTCGCGGCCATTTTTGGCTGGTGCGCTGCTCGATGTCGGCATCGATGATCAGCACTCGCCGTCTCGCGCGCGCATAGCCGACGGCGGTGTTGAGCAGCAACGTGGTCTTGCCGCACCCACCCTTGCCGCTCGCCACCAGCACGACGGAGGTTCCATCCAGGCGAGCCCGGTTGATCACCCCCAACGCCCGGCCGTGTAGGGACGGAACCGGAGATTCTCGTGTGATAAAGCCGCCCAGGGCTGGAACGGGCATGATCCTGCTGCTTGCTATTCTCGATTGATATAATATCGTGGCAACCTTCATCGCGAGTCAAGCTCAGGGTGCCGGCGGCATGTTCTTCTTCTTTCTGAATGCACGCGAGCCATTCGACAGCCCCGAGCTCGAACGGTTCGGACAGGCGCTGGAAACGGCCCAGATCCGATATCCGAACATGACCGTATCGATGCTGTCGACGTTGCTGCGCGTCGGGCTCGCACCTGCTGAGAGGGGAAGCCGGGTGTCGGTCTCCGACATTGTCGAAGGCTCGCCCAACCAGAAATACCCCACCATCGCCCGTCAGATCGACCTGCTGGGGGAAACTGGACTGGGCCTCATCGACAAACAGAGCGACGCCGAGGATCGCCGGATCCGCTATGTCGCCGTCTCCCGGAAAGGCAAGCTCCTGCTGCAGGAACTCGACCTCATCCTCGCGCCTGGTCGCAAGAGTAGACTTGACCGGCAAGCAGTTGGTCGAAAGGCGATGGCAGCCCGCAGCACACGGTAGGGCCGATAGAGGACGAAAAGTCCCTGGCATACTGAGCGCGGGATTCTTGCAAGGCTGAGGGTTACAGTCGCAGCACTGTAACATAGCCGGCCCAGAAAATGATGCCTTCAACCGACCCCCTCCCCGACTGCCTGCGCCGCAGCGATGCCGGCGGTCATGTGCAAACCCGGACAGCCGAGACCGAGGCCCGCTACCGGGTCCGCTTCGCCAGCATGCTCAAAACTTTATGCCGGCGACACAGGTGGGCGGAGGCCGACGCCTATGACCTGGCTGTCGACCTCGGAGAGCGCGCCTCGTGGTACAGCCGGAACAGCCTGAAGCAGTTCCATGCCGCCATTCGTCAGAATTTGCGCGACCGCTGGAGTGAAGGCAGCATTGAGGTCGACGAGGTCGAGCACATCGACGCCCTGCTGCAGACCCACACGCCCGCCCCGCGTCGCAAAAGCGGCGTCCCTGCGCTGACGTCGGCCGGCCGTCCCAAATCCGCCGGCCCGGGAGAGATATCCGCCATCGTCGGTGTCCTGCTGCGCGACGCCACCCCGATCCGCCAGATCGCAGCAGGGCTGCTCGAATATGGCATCGAGTTCGCCACCCGCCCCAGCGAGTTCCTGTCCCTCACCCGGACTGCCAATGGCGGCTTCATAGTGCGGTCCGCCAAATACTCGACCGACAACAGACGTGGGCTGCAACCTGTTCACGCCCTGCCCCTCGAGCATCTCGAGCCGCACCACCTCGCCGAGCTTAAGCATCTTGCGCGACTGATCGCGGCCGAGCGCGCCGATGGTGCCACCACCCACTCCCTGCTCCGCCGCTGCCAGCATGCCATCCGGATCGCCCGCGCCGAGATCGGGGACGGCTCCTCTCGCATCACCGCCTATACCGTTCGCCATCAGGCGCGGGCCAACTGCGTCGCCATGGGCATGACGCCCGAAGAAGTCGCCGTGCTTATGGGCCATGCCAACGCCGACACCGCACAGGCCCATTACGGCCGCGTCGCCTGGTCTGGCCTCAAGGGCGCCACTCCGCCCCGGGTCAGTCCCGACCTCGTCGCCATAGTTCGGCCGCCGCATCCGTCCCGCGGCTGGCCCGGTGGCCGAGACCTTGAGGGCGGGAATGCTCCGCGGTTTTGAAGCGGTAGGTTGGAGAGAACGGGAAGCCGGTCCTTGGGGTACACAACCGGCTAAAGCGAAGCTAACTCGACTTAGCTTCGCTTTCGTTGCATTGCTCCGATCTCAGCCTTTCCGCGCAAACCCGTCCCAAGCGGAATGATTACCCGGTCGATCGCGACAACCTCGTCCACCGTCAGATCCTTGCTCATATAGCCCCGGTGCACCGCATTGGTCTGCGCCTCGGTGTCCTCGTCGTGGCCGACCCATTTGAGGATTGTGTAGGCGTCGACGCGCGCGTCGTGACACGCTTGGATGAAGAAACCCCGGAACGAATGGAATGTCAGCTTGGCCGCGCGGTGGGCGGGCACATTCCATTTGAGGCGATGCGCATTGAAGAAGTCAGCCTCGAAATGCACCTCTGGCCGTCCCCGCGCGGCACCCTTGCGATGCTGCGTCCAGTTCGGAAACAGCCGGTCGTGGCCAAGTTCCTGCTGTCGCTCCCAGAATTTGAGGAAGCCGATCTCGACCAAATGCGGATGAACGGGGATGCGCCGGACGGCGTTGCCCGTCTTGTAGCCTTCCTCATCATTGGCCGCCTCACCGTCCTCCAGTTCGAGCACCAAAGTGGGCCGGCCGAACCAGGTCTGCATCTGTGCGGGACGCAGCATACCGATCTCGGTGATCCGCATGCCCGTGTGCATGGAGATCAGGGGCGCCCAGTAGATGTGGTCGTCCGCAAAGACGCGGTCCCCCGGCGAATAGCGGTGCAGCCGCGACGCGCTGCCCGCATAGACGGGACAGCTGGTGATCGCCGTGATCTCCTCGGCCGAAAAGGGTGCCCGACCGGAGCTCCGGCTGGCGCGCCGGCGCTCGTGCACCATCAGTGACGGCGCCTGAAACGAAAACATCCGCCGCCTGTTGCCGTGCCGGACCAGCCGCGTGATGGCGCCCAGATAATTGGAGTTGAGCGTCGTCGCCCCAAGCCGGGGATAATCGCCTCCCTTGGCCTGCATCTGTCGGGTGAAGGCAACGAGATTGTCGGGCGTGGCCCGACCACGCATCTGTGGGATGAGTTGAGCGAACTCATGCAGCTGGTCCCAGATCGCCAGCGGAATATCGGGGACGGCCAGCGTCCGCACCTCGGGGCACAAATCCTCGAAGAGTTTGACCGCCCGTTCGATGTTGGCCCGGTTGTCCGAGCCGGTAGTCTTGCCTTCCCGGCCGAGATAGTCCGTCATCAGGTAGCGTAGTGTGTAGACCGGCCCACTACTGACCGGCGGCGGTGCCGGCTGGTGAGTAGCCGATGACGGCACCGGCGGCCTGCTTGCAGCCGGCGGATCGACCGGGCGCGACGCCGCCTCCCGCCGCGGTGCCGCGCCAAGAGCATCGAGGATTCGGTCGAAACCTGACAGGTCCACTCCGGCTGGATACGGCCCCGACCGGCTCTCCGCCTCCTTCGGTCGCGCCGCATAAAGCGCCTCGCCCTGCACGGTGGCCTGATTGAAATGGACCAACTCTTGGTAGACGGTGTCCAGATGCTCACCCAGCCCAAGCTCCTCTCGGGCACGGCGGATAATCTTGTTCCCGACGCTGCCCAGCGCCCGGCGCCGCACCAGATCGGCTCCACTCATGGCCGCCGGCTGCAGAAGCTGCTCGTCGATCAGCCGCTGGGTCAGGTGCTTGAGCGCCTCCTGGGGCTCCATGCGAAGCAGCTCTTCGAACACCGCCAGTGCCTCCAGTCCCCGCCTGATCGCCTCGGCACGATCCTTGGTGCCCAGCGACAACCGCAGCACCGTTCCCGCAACGCGTCCCTGCCAGGCCCGCGGCAGCCGTTTTCGCACATAGTAGATTGCGCCGACCTTTTCCACATAGGCGCATTTAGCCGCCATTGATTGCTCCCGGCTCATATCCGTTGGCCGGAGCGGGACGACACATGCATCATGCATGTGCACAAGTCCCGGAAATTCTCCGGGAGCTTAAGCCATTGAAAATACACAGTTACCAGAGAATGGCGGAGAGAAAGGGATTCGAACCCTTGAGACGGTTACCCGCCTACACACT
>JBDZVC010000070.1:0-15783 GCA_040255475.1 Phyllobacteriaceae bacterium
AAATGACCAGAAAATACCAGCGCCGCCGCGACCGGTTCAGGGTCAACCTGACCAAAGCGTCCGGGCTGTAGAGATAAAAGCCCCTCCCCTGCCCTTCGCCTATCTTGCGGCGGGCGAACTTTGCGGCGGCCTGATCCATCAATCGCGTGAATCGACCACCGCCGTGCGATCGACATTTCAATTGGACGGCTTCGGGCAGTGCTGTCAGGCTCTCGGCATGGATACACGGACGCTGCTTCTCCAACGCATCGAACCGGCCGCCGACATGGCGCGCTATTATGGGATTTTGATCGAGCAGAGGCTGTTCGGGGATGTTGCCTTGGTGCGCCGATGGGGTTGGATCGGTAGGCAGGTCGCCGACTGATCGAGCTTCATCAGGACAGGGCGGCGGCGCTGGCCGCTTTCGGCGAATTTGCCTCGGCAAAGCGCCGACGCGGATATGTGGAAGCCGGGCCAACCAGCTCGAGTTGACAGCTGTCAACTCGAGCTGGTGCTGCGGTGCGACCACGTCCGCTGCCCACATCGGGTATGGTTGCTTAACGGTTAATCGGCGTTAACCTTAAACCTGTTGACACGACTCGCTTCCTCCCGCAGCCTGTAACGCTATTCGGCCGTCTGTCGCCTGTTCTTCCGTAACCACGGTCGGCGCGTGTAATATGATCCCCGTTGCGATTCGCCGGGGGCGATAAGGGCTTGTCAGGGCGTCGGAGAATGAACCAGGTAGCGCAGGAACAGCCGCTTACAGCCGACCGCCAGGTTGCGGCCGACGCGGAACTGTTGTCAGCGCAGCTTTCCTCGCTCAGGGACCGGCTCTTTCCACCGCTGGCGAAGAAGAGCCTGCGTCCGTTCTCCAGTGGCGAGGCGGCGCGTCTGATCGGCGTGTCGGACGGCTATCTCCGGCAATTGTCGATCTCGGGAGACGGTCCGGCGCCGGAGGTCGGCAAGGGCGGTCGCCGCTCCTATACGCTTGCCGACGTCAATGCACTGAGGCGCTTCCTTGCCGCGCAAAACCCGGCACGCGAACGGCAATATCTGAAATGGCGACAGGACGGCGAACATCTGCAGGTGATTGCCGTCACCAATTTCAAGGGCGGCTCCGGCAAGACGACGACTGCGGCCCACCTCGCCCAGTATCTCGCCTTGCAAGGCTATCGCGTCCTGGCGATTGACCTCGATCCGCAGGCGTCGCTGTCCGCCCTTTTCGGCTATCAGCCAGAACTCGACCTGACCGGCAACGACACGCTTTATGGCGCGGTACGCTATGACGACGAGCAGCGGCCGCTCTCCGAGATCATCCGGCAGACCTATTTCGACGGGCTCGACTTCGTGCCGGGCAATCTCGAATTGCAGGAATACGAGCATGCCACGCCGCGCCACCTGACCGAAAGGCGTCTCGGCCATCTCGACGCCGCGCCGGACGAACTGTTCTTCGTACGCCTGCAGGCGGCGATCGCGACGGTGGAGGAACGTTACGATATCGTCGTCATCGACTGTCCGCCGCAGCTCGGCTATCTGACGCTCGGCGCGCTTTGCGCGGCGACTTCGGTGATCGTCACGGTTCACCCGCAGATGCTCGACGTTGCGTCGATGAGCCAGTTCCTGTTCATGACCGCCGATCTCCTGGCGGTCGTCCGCGAAGCGGGCGGTGTGCTGAATTTTGATTTCCTGCGCTACCTGATCACGCGCTACGAGCCGAATGACGGGCCGCAGACACAGATTGCCGGCTTCCTGCGTACCCAGTTCGGGCCGCGCGTGCTGACCACGCCGATGCTGAAATCGACCGCTGTTTCCGATGCCGGCCTGACCAAGCAGACGCTCTATGAGGTCGGACGCGAAAACTTCAACCGAGCAACCTACGACCGTGCTTATGAAGCGTTGACAGCTGTCAACTCCGAGATTGAATCCCTGATCATGGACGCATGGGGGAGGGCGCGATGATGACCGCGGCCCGGCACCGCACGACCTTTTCGACCTGTTTATCCACCCTCCACGGCCGCGGTCTAGACTGCGACGCTGGAGGTGACGAATGACCAGTCGCAAGGAACAATTGAAATCGATGTTCGGGCAGGCGGATGCTGCATCGCGCAGTCCGGAAGAGAAGGGTGCTACGGACGACACCGCGGGAGCGAGAGCCATTCGCCGCACCGTGGCCGGCTCGGTGAAGGCGATGGGGTTGTCGCTTGATGCGCTCAATGAGCAGGTGTCGGATGCGCGGCGCCTGCGTGAGAGCCTCGCCAGTGGCGAGCGGGTCATCGAGGTCGATCCCGCATTGATCGACGTCTCTCCTTTTGCCGACCGCCTGAGTGTAGGGCCGGAGGATGACGGCTTTGCCGCGTTGAGGGAGAGTATCCGCGATGGCGGCCAGCAGGTGCCGGTCCTGCTTCGCCCGCACTCGGATGCGGCCAAAGCCGGCCGCTACCAGACCGCTTATGGCCATCGCCGTGTCCAGGCGGCGCGAGAGCTGGGTGTAGCCGTCAAGGCGATCGTTCGCGTGCTCAGCGATGCCGAACTTGCCACCGCACAAGGCCGGGAGAACGCCGAACGACGGGATCTCTCCTTCATCGAGCGCGCGATGTTCGCCCGGACGCTGATAGGGAGCGGTTTCGACAGGGCAGTGGCGCAAGGTGCTCTCTCGGTGCACAAATCGGAGATGACGCGGCTCCTGCAGGTCGCGGAGGCAATCCCGCGCCATATTGCCGAGGCGATCGGCGCCGCACCGAAGGTCGGCCGGCCGCGCTGGCTGGCGCTTGGCGAGGCGCTGGCAGGCGAGGCTGCCCGCGTCAAAGCCGATGACGAGATCGCGAGCGCTCGGTTCCGCAACGCCGACAGCGACCGCCGTTTCCAGATGCTTTATTCCAGACTGACCCACAAGGCGCCGAAGCGGCAGGAGGAGACAATCCTGAGGGACGCCGCTGGTCGCCGGATTGGTTCGCTCGCCGCGCAGGGAAAGGGGAGCGTCATAACGCTCTCCGGCGAAGCCGGTGAAGGGTTCGGCGCCTATCTGGCTGCAAGGCTGCCGGCGCTTCACGCCGAATTTGCCGCCGTGCGGTCGGCCAACGAGTAGAGGCGCAAGCCGGCAATGGTAATCTAAGGAGAGCAACCCGCAAAAGAAAAGGCCCCCGAAACGTCACCGTCGCGGAAGCCCTCTCAACCTTTAGCAAGCTGAGAATCGCAAATCCGCGAATCACTGTCAAGAGTCTCGGCGTCGTTCCGGCGAGCAGGTTTCTTTTGCCTGATCGAGGGTGGAAGGAAATGGAGAGGCAGATTGCAACGACTCCCTTCGGGAGCCGGCCGATGTCGCTTGCCCTGGTGGCGGCACAGTTCGATACCAGCGCGATCCCGGAGGGCAAGACCGTCGGAAAATGGCAGGTCTATCGCGATCTCTGCGAGGCAAAATCCGTTATCGGCGTCGGAGACCGCGCGCTTGCCGTGCTCGCGGCACTCCTTTCGTTCCATCCGGACGATGATCTTTCGGAGGAGAACGGCCTGATCGTTTTCCCGTCGAACCGGCAATTGTCGCTGCGCGCGCATGGCATGGCCCACGCCACATTGCGCCGGCACCTGGCCGCGCTGCTCGAATGCGGGATCATATTGAGGCGCGACAGCCCGAACGGCAAGCGCTATGCGCGCAAGGGCAGGGGAGGGGAGTTGGAGGACGCTTTCGGCTTCTCGCTCGCACCGCTTCTCGTGCGCGCCGAAGAGTTCGCCGCCGCAGCTGCGAAGGTCCGTTCGGACAATCGCGCGCTGAAACTGATGCGCGAGCGCATCACGCTGCAGCGCCGTGATATCGGCAAGCTGATCGAGGCGGCGATCGAGGAGGGCGCTCCTGGCGCCTGGCAGGATCTCTGGAGGCGTTTTCGGGCCGTTGTAGACCGGCTTCCGCGCAAAGCCGCAATTGGTGATCTGGAGCCTTTCGCGGCCGAGCTCGACGAACTGCGCGACGAGGTCGATAACGCGTTGAAAGAACTTATAAATGTGGAAAATCCAAGCGCCAATGAGTCTCAGAATGAGCCGCAGCAATCTAATTCAAACACCAACTCTTCATCTGAATTTGAACCTGCTTTAGAAAAAGCAAGCCGGGTTGCGGGGGTAGAACTAGAAACGAAGGCGGCGAGGAGAGAGCCATCAAAAACCTACCCGCTGGGACTCGTGCTGAAAGCCTGCCCCGACATTGCCGAATATGCGCTGGACGGATTAGCAAACTGGCGCGATCTGATGTCGACGGCCGCGCAGGTGAGGGGATATCTGGGCGTTTCGCCCTCCGCCTACGAGGATGCCTGTCATGTCATGGGCCAGGAATGCGCGGCGATCGTCATAGCTTGCATCCTGCAGCGCGCTCAGCACATCAATTCCGCCGGCGGCTATCTGCGCGCATTGACCGAGAAGGCGAGGGCAGGGCAGTTCTCTGTCGGACCGATGCTGATGGCCGCCGTCAAGGCCAACAGCCCGTCTCCGGATCGAAGGGCGGGGTAGATGCGGCCTATCGATGAGCGTGGGACGGTCGGAACATGGTATAATTTCGGCGCGAATCGCCCAGGCTGATCTGTCCGCTGCCTGCCGACCCCAATAATGCGAGATTATCGGTCGTTTTACAGGCGCGACAGGCGCGGCGGTTTTCCCATAGGATGGTTGTCATAAGCGCCGCCGTGATCCACCCTCTTTCCGATGCCGGCTTGGCTGTGCCGCGTCGTTCCCAAGGGGCGGAGCCTTGCGGGGTAAGAGACCGAGGACACGCAATCACTGTTAGCGCGGCGGCTAGGCTGGACTCATGTGATGGGCAGCGATCATGTCCGCCCTTTTCTCGCCTCCTCAATTATCTGCCGCGATGTCGATATCCTCCTGATGAGGCAGGTCGGCTGCTGTCCGTCCGGCGATGTAGCCGAACGTCATGGCCGGTCCGATATTGATACCGCCGGCTGGATAGTAGCCGCCCATGACGTTTGCGCTATCGGTCCCGGCACTGAAAAGCCCGGGGATCACGCGGCCTGCCGTGTCGAGCACCCGGGCGTGGTCGTCCGTCCGGATGCCTGCAAAGCACCCGAAACTACCGGGCACTACGCGAAGGGCGAGGAATGGGCCCTGTTCGATCGGAGCGACACAGGGGTTGGGCTTGTTGTCAGGATCACCCTGGAGGCGCTGGTAAGGCGTCGAGCCACGCCCGAAGGCCGGGTCTTGCCCCTGGCGGGCGTGTCGGTTCCAGTATTTTATGGTGGCTGCAAGCCCTTGCGGGTCGATACCGCAGGCTGCGGCCAACTCCTCTGTCGTGCGGGCCTCCACGAGATAGCCTCTTTTGACCCAGGAGCGATAAGGAACCGGAGAAGGTCTGGATATGCCCAACCCATAGCGTCGCTGAAAGGCGCGAGTGCATATCAGCCAACTCTCCGGCACCTGTCCCGCTGGAGTAGCAGCCAGCAGATCGGTAACGAAGTCATGATATCCCATGGCCTCGTTGCAGAAACGGCGACCGTCACGGGTGACGGCGATGATGCCCGGCTTGCCTCGATCGATAATATGCGGGAAGACACCCTGCCGGCCGTCCGGCCATGGCACCAGCGATACCGGGCACCACGCGGCAGGCGAAGCCAGCGTGTCGTCGAAGGAAGCGCCGATCTCTTCCGCCATGCGGCAGCCATCGCCAACCGTTTCGGGGATTGCCAGCGGATGATGATGCTCGGCGGCGGGGAAATAGCGACGACATAGATCCGCATTTTGTGAAAAGCCTCCTGAGGCGAGAATCACACCTCGCGTGGCTTTGACGATGATCTCGCCAGTGCGGGATGCAACGATCACCCCATTCGTCCGCCCTCCTTCGATCAGCAGGCGGCGTGCGGACGTTCCAGCATGGAATGTCACATTCAGGCGCAGCGCCGAAAGAAGCAGCCTCGCGATCAAGGCGTTGCCATTGCGAAGCTCCATGCCCCTGCCATGAAATGCGAGATCGCGAAGATGGGCGGAGAAACGACGGGCGACATATTTGAACGCCGGCCATGAGCGCGCCATCGTCATGAAGGCGCGAAGGTCAGGCCCCGCTTGTATGGTCATGCCCAGGAAAGTGGTTTCCGGCAATGGGCGCCGCAGCAGTCCGATATGCCGTCCGAGTTGCCGGGCATCGAAAGGCGCGGCAATCACGGAGCGTCCGCCCGTCCCGGCGCCGGGCACTTCACCGTAGGTGTCGGGAATATGATTGCCGCCTTCGAACTGGAGCTCCGTTTCGTTCTCGAAGAACTCAACCATGCGCGGCGCATGGATCAGGAAGGCTTTTACCCGGGCTTCGTCGAAATGGCCGTCGAGCACGTCGCTCAGATATCGAAAAGGCGCCTCGAAAAGTTCATGGATACCGGCGCGGCGGGCGACCGGATTGCGGGGTGCAAAAATCCACCCGCCGGACCATGCCGTGGTCCCGCCCAGAACGGATGCCTTCTCGAAGACATGGACGCGCAGCCCATTGGCCGCCGCCGTTACGGCCGCCGACAGGCCTGCCGCCCCCGAACCGACAATAGCAAGGTCACAGTCGATGACTGCCTGAGATCGTACGACGTCGTCGTCCATGGGTGAGCGGTCCTTGGGAATCGGTTGATCGTTCAGCGGGGTGCTGCGGGCGGCATTCCAGGAATGCGCAGGAGGGCTGCGTCGGCGATGCCGCCATCGACCGCCATGATCTGTCCCGTGATGTAGGACGTGGCTGCGGACGCCAGGAAGAATACGGCCTCGGCGACGTCGTCCGAACGGCCGATCCGCCCCAGCGGCACCACCCGTTCACGGGCGGCCCGCATTTCCGCGTTCGCATAGATCGGCGCTGTAAGAGGGGTTTCTATCAGCCCGGGAGCGACCACGTTGGCGCGGATCCCGTCGCTCGCCCATTCGAGCGCCATCTGGCGGACCAGCATGATCAGGGCGGCCTTGGCGGGTGAATAGACGCCATGTCCGACATGCGGAAAGAGGCCGGACGTCGATGCGATTGCGACGATCGCGCCGCGGCTTTCCTTCAGCGCACCATGGAGGCCGCGTGCGAGAAGCAGCGTGGCGCGGGCATCTACAGCGAACAATCGGTCCCATGCCGCTGCATCGGCGGACAATAAGGGGCGGGGGCTCACCATGCCGGCGTTTGAGACCAGGACATCCAGCCCGCCGCAGAATGCCAACGTCTCCGCGACGACCCGGTCACAGTCCTGCTCGCTTCCCAAATCGGCGGCGACGTGATGCACGACAGCGCCTATATCCTCGAGTTCCGCAATCAGGCCGACAGGGGCTGGTTTATGCCCACTCGTGGTCAAGACGATCCTGAGCGGCGTCTGGGTAGCGTCACGAGCAAACCGTCTGCAACACGCGCCGCCAATTCCCTCGCTTGCTCCGGTCACCAGGACCCGAAGCGGATTTTTCGTGTTGGAACTCATGTCGTTTTCTTTTCCATGCTCATGCGACGTATGGTAATTGACAGGAATGGAATGCTGTTCCAGTATGGACGGAAATTCCAAAACAAGGAAGGGGAATACGATGCGCTTTTCGGGGATCACTACGGTCGCAGTGGCTTTTCTTGCGATGGTTGCGTCGCAATCCGCAGACGCCACCACATTGCGGATTGCGCATTCATCGCCCGATCGCAGCTTGATCAATGAGGCCATGACGCGCTTCAAGACCGAGCTCGAAGCCCGAACCAATGGCGATATTACCGTCGAGGTCTATCCAAACAGCCTGCTCGGCGACGAAGGGCCTGTCGCGGAAGCCGTAGGCGATGGCTCGATCGACATGGGCCTGGGAGGCGTGGTCGATGCCATCGATCCGCGTCTCAATGTCGTTTCTTTGCCTTTTCTCTATTCCAGCTTTGACGATGTGCACCGCCTTCTGGACGGAGATGTCGGCCAGCAGCTCTATGCCATGGCCGAGCCGCGCGGATACAAGATACTGGGTGTCCTGGATTCCGGCTTCCGCAATTTCACCAACAACAAGCGTCCAATCGAAAAGCCCGAGGACATGCAGGGCATGAAATTCCGGGTTCCGCCGATCAATGTGGCACTGGAGACGATCAAGGTTTTCGGAGGTCTTCCACAAACCGTGCCCTACGGCGAGACCTACATGGCCCTGCAGTCAGGGGCCGTGGACGGGGCCGAGCCAGAATTGCGCGATTTCTACGATGCCAAATGGTACGAGGTTCAGAAGTATCTCTCGCTATCGAACTACATGTGGATGGCGAACTACTGGTTCATGAATTTGAACAGGTTCAAGAGCCTGCCCGAGGACCAGCAGAAAGCCGTCACGGATGTCGCAAACGACGTTCAGGCCTGGTACCGGCAGGAGATCGAAAAGGCCTATAAAGAGACCCTGGACAAACTGACCAGCGCCGGCGTGAAGGTGAACAAGGTCGACACCGCTCCCTTTGCCGCCATGGTCGATCCTGTCTATGACCGCTTCAGCAAGGACTACGGGGCCGATCTCGTCGGTGCGGTGCGCGCTGCGACTCCCGGAAAGAAGTGATGCGCCATCTTCACGTAACTGCCGCGCGGCTATGGGCTGTCGCCTCTCTGGTCGCGTTGGCGGTCGTGATCCTGGGCACCGGTATCGGCACATTGTCCCGGGTGATCGGCACCAACCGTTTTACCTGGTCATACGAGTTGGTCGGCATCGCATTCGTGTGGGTGACGGCTCTCGGGGCGGTAATGGCCGAGCGTGCCGGCGAGAATGTCTCGATCGAGCTTCTGAACGACAGATTGTCTCCGCGCGGTCGCCTCTGGCTCGGTTTGCTTCGCCGCGCCCTGGTCTCGGTCATCGCAATCGTGCTGCTTTACAGCACATGGGCGATGCTCCAGCGCTCCGCCTTCACGCCCACGCCCGTCATGCGCTTGCCCAATTGGGTTCAGCACATTGCGATCGGTGTCATGGCAGCCGGTCTCGTGCTGGTTCAGATCGCCCAGACGGTAAGTGATTTTCGAAAGAACACGAAATGATACTTGCCGTCCTCTGCCTGGTATTTCTCGGGCTGATCGCAATCGGGATCCCCATCGCATGGGCCCTTGCCGGGCCCAGCATCGTCATCGTGCTGTTCGGACTGTTCCCACTGCCCGACGCATGGATGGCGCAGCAGGTTTTTCGCGGCGCCGACTCCTTGTCACTGGTGGCCATACCGTTGTTCCTGTTCGCCGGCGGCATCATGAACGAAGGCGGCCTGACCAGCCGTATCATCGCAGTCGCTGATCAAAGCCTGGGCTGGGTTCGCGGCGGCCTGGGTCCGGTCAATGTGGGCACTGCGATGATCTATGGCGGCATATCGGGTTCCGCTACCGCTGACACGGGAGCGGTCGGCACGATCATGATTCCGGCCATGAAGGAACGCGGTTATCCGGTGGCCTTTGCGGCGGCGGTGACGGCTGCGTCGGGGACGCTCGGTATCGTCATCCCACCCTCTGTCGTCATGATCATGTACGGTGTGATAACCGACACCTCGATCGGCGGATTGTTCGCCGCGGGGATCATTCCGGGGCTCCTGCTCGGTCTGTCCTTCATCGTCACGTCCTACATCATCGGCGTGAGGAACGGCTTTCCGAAGTCGGAGCATCGCTTCTCGCCGAAGGCGCTCCTGCTCAGCCTGTGGCTCGCGCTGCCGGCTCTCGTCATGCCGCTGGTCGTCATCGGCGCTCTGGTCGGTGGTTTCGCCACCGTGACCGAGGCTGCTTTCGTCGCGGTGGTGTGGGCGATGCTGGTATCGATCACGATATATCGGCAACTGACCTGGGAAGGCCTGTTACGCGTTTCGCTCGAAACGGTGCGCACGACCGGTGCCATCATGATCATCATGGCCGTTGCCGTACCCTTCGCCTGGTTGCTGACTGTGGCCCAGGTTCCGAACACCGTCGCTCACGGCCTCCTTGGCGTGTTCAGCGATCCGACGCTCAAGGTCATGATCATTCTGCTGATCCTGCTTTTTGCAGGACTCTGGCTGGATACGGGGCCGGCACTCGTCATTCTCGCACCGATTCTGCACCCCATCGCGGTATCGTTGGGTCTCGATCCCTACCAGATCGGCCTGATCTTCACCGTCGGGCTCGGTATCGGGCTGTTTACGCCGCCGGTCGGGACCAATCTCTTCGTGGTCTGCAACGTGGCGAAGCTCGATCTGTGGGTGGTAACGCGGGCAATCATCCCGTTCTGGGTCGCCAGTGGCATTGTCTTGCTGGCCATCGCCTTCATCCCAAGCCTCACGATGTGGGTTCCACGTCACTTCGGCTTTTGAACCCGCGTGACCTCTATCTCTGTCCTTTGTTACTGAATCGGAGCCTCTTATGACCTACAGCCCTTCCGATACTCTTCCCGGCGGTGTCTCCAGTCTGGCACGAGCGCTTGGTGTCCTCGACGAGCGTGATTTCTACATCCGGTCCAGCAAAGGCGCGCGCGTCGTCGACAGCTACGGCACCTCTTTCGTGGACTATGGCATGGCGATGGGGGCAAACCTTCTCGGCCACGCCCATCCCGCGGTTGTCGAGGCCTGTACGAGGGCGCTCGAAAACGGTTCGATGCCGGGCTTTCCCAACACTTTGGAGAACGAAGCGGCCGATGCGCTTCGCCGGATCGGTGGAGAAAGCACGGAGCGGGTCACCTTCACGACCACGGGCACCGAGAGCGTGCATCTGGCAAACCGCATCGTGCGCGCCAAGACCGGACGCCGGCTGATCGCAAAGTCGGTGGGCGGTTATGACGGGTGGTTCGAGGATGTCCGCTTCGGTCTGGTCAACTCGCCTGAAGCCAACCGCACCAATCAGCGCCCCGTCCAGCACGATATCACCTTGCTGCGGGTCAATGACATGTCCGATCTCGAGCAGCTATTTTCCGATTTCGGGAACGATCTCGCAGGCATCCTGATCGAGCCACTGCTCGGCAATACCGCATGTCTGGAGCCTGAGAAGGAATGGGTCGAACGTCTCAACCAACTGGCCGAGCAATACGGCGTCATGATTATCTCCGATGAAGTGATGGCCGGTTTGCGAAGGGGCGTGCGCCTGGTGGCGCATGCCATCGGCCTCAAGCCCGATCTCGTCACGATGGGTAAGGCGATCGGCACCGGCATTCCCGTCGCAGCGGTGCTGGGGACCAAAGATGCCTTTTCGGTGATAGAGGACAATTCGGTTCCGCGGAGCGGCACGTATCATGGCAATCCTCTGGCAGCGAGCGCGGTTATCGCCACCATGCGTGTTCTGGAACAGGCCGACTATCAGAAGGGCCTTTACGATTACGGCGCCAGGATGCGGGCCGGGATGGTCGAGGCGTTTGCCGATGAGGGCATTGAGGTTTCCACATCCGGCTTCGACTCGGTTTTCTCTCTCTGGTTCTCGCGCGAGGTTCCGAGCACGTATGACGAGGCCCTGGAAAAGGTTCGCCTGGATGCTTCCCGGATCACCTACGAGGAGCTGCGCCGGAATGGCGTGATCGGCCTGCCGACTCCTTGGGGACGATACTTTGTCTCATTTGCCCATGGAGACGAGGAGCTCGCCATCACGCTCAATGCTTACAAGGCGGCCGCGCGCGAGGTGGCGCAGGCAAAGGTGGTCTGATCGACAGGCCCGTTGGCACTGCTCAGGATGCGACGGCGAGCGGAACCACCTAGCCTCGATGCCGAAGCAATGGAGAGACCTTGAGAGCGTCCGCCAGTTCGTCGGCCGTTGCGAGAAGCGGTTCTCCAAGTTCGAGCATGCGTGCTTCGGTCATCCGGATGGCCGGGCCGTAGACGGAGACCACGGCTTGTGCCTCGCCGCCCTTCCCTCGGATCGGAGCCGCCATTCCGTTCATTCCGAGCGCATAGGTCTCGATGGTCAGTGCAAAGCCGAGATGCCGGGCTCTCTCAAGGGCGGCGAGCAGTTCCACAACCGTGGTGGGAGCGTTGGGGCCGAAGGCTCCCTCAGATGCGAAACCCTGATACGCAGCCACTTCCAAGGCGCGCTCGTCGCTCAATGTCATCAGCCATGCAAGGCCCGAACTCGACGATGCCAGATGTGCCTCGGCACCCATGTCGGGATCATAGATCAGGCCGTTTCGTGCTCCTTGCGACTTGGCGACCCAGGTAAGGCGCTTGCCGTCGATAATCCCGAGTCTCACAAGTTCGCCGGACTCGCGCGCCAGGCGATCAAGTGCGGGCTGGGCCACGTCGACGATTCCACTCTCGCTCATGAAGCGCAGGCCAAGCGAGATCAGACGGGTGGTGAGGGCGTAGGCCCCCCGGTCCTTTTCCTGCCGCACATAACCGAGGGTCACGAGTTCATTCAGCAGGCGATGTGCGCCACTGGCCGGAATATCGAGAGCATCGGCCACCTCGCGCGGGCCAAGGCCCTCGGGGTTGTAGGAAAGCAGCTCCAGAGCACGGAGCGTCTTCTGCATGATGCTGCTCATCCTTCGCTTCCTTCCCCGCCAGGATGCTTCACGTCCTTGGTGATCCCGTTCAGACGGATTTTCAACCTGAGAATCTCCTGCACACAATCTTCCTTGTAGCACGCGAGAGTTGCAGCGTAGCCGTGTTCGGAAGAATATGAAACATAATTCAGTTATTGAATGTCGTTCTATAATATGTGATGAGCGCGAGCGAGAGAAGCGACCGGTAGATGAAAATCGATATCGCACGTTTTGATGCCGAGGCGGACCTGCTGGTGTTCGGTGCCGGTGCTGGCGGGATGACCGCGGCCTTGACGGCGGCGGCGGAAGGGCTGTCGGTCATTCTTTGCGAAAAGACCTCCCTCGTGGGAGGCACGACGTCCACGTCCGGCGGCACCACCTGGGTGCCTGGCACGAGCCTGAGCCAGCGCGACGGAGTTCCCGACAGCATAGATGATGCGCGTGCCTTTCTGGATTTCGTCGTCGGGAATCGCGGTGCCGGCGATTTGAGGGAAGCCTTTCTCGCCTCGGGAGCGGCGGCGATCGATTACCTGGAGGAAGTCTCCGAGGTACGCTTCGCAGCCGCCCAGGCGCATCCCGACTACCTGGATGGGCCCGGATCGGCCTATGGCGGACGGGCACTGGTGCCGCTCGAATTCGACGCCAGGCGGCTCGGGAAGGATTTCGCGAGGGTTCGGCCCCCGCGCGACGTCTTCACCGGTCTTGGCGGAATGATGGTCGGGCGCAACGAACTGAGCGCGCTGCTCAATCCGTTCCGGAGCCTGTCAAACCTGCGAACGACGACGAGACTGCTGACGCGCCATTTCCTCGATCGTCTCAAATTTCCGCGCGGAACCCGCCTGCTCATGGGCAATGCGCTGGTCGCCCGCCTGTTCTACAGCCTGCGCGAGCGGAAGGTGCCGATCTGGTTCGAAAGCGGCATTGCCGGGTTCATCCGTGACGGTGAACGGATAATCGGCGCTCTGGTCGACACTCCTCAGGGCAGGAAAAATGTCCGTGCGCGGAAAGGCGTCGTGCTGGCGACGGGCGGCGTTTGCTGGAATGAAGAATTGCGGGGCGAGCTCTTTCCGATGGAAGTGGGACCGGTTTCCCAGGCTCCAGATACCAACACCGGCGACGGCATAGCGCTTGCCCGATCCGACCTGGAGGCCGGATTCGATGACGGCCATGACAGCCCGGCCTTGTGGATGCCGTGTTCTTTCCTCGAGAACAATGACGGTTCGCGTTCGATCTGGCCTCATATCATCCTCGACAGGGCCAAGCCTGGGCTTATCGCCGTTGGACCCGATGGCCGCCGCTTCGTGAACGAGACGGCGAGTTATCATGATTTCTGCATGGGCATGATCAAGGCCGGCCATGCGGAGGCATGGCTGGTCGTCGATTCAAGGTTCATCGGCAAGTACGGCCTCGGGCTGGTGCTTCCGGGGAAAGGACGCCTGCGGAAGCTCCTGCGCTCAGGTTATCTGGTCAGCGCCCTTACGCTCGATCGACTGGCAAAGGCCATCGAGGTCGATCGCGCCAACCTCGTCGAGTCGGTGGAGCGCAACAACAGGTTCGCGCAAACCGGGGTTGACGAGGATTTTGGCCGTGGCACCAGCGTCATGAACCGCTTCAACGGCGATGCCGAAATCAAGCCTAATCCCTGTCTCGGGCCGATAGATGAAGGGCCATTTTATGCGCTCAAGGTGAAGCCGGTGGATCTCGCCGGGTGCGCCGGTCTCATATGCGATACGGACGGTCGCGTACTCGACAACACCAACCGCGTGATCAAAGGCCTTTATGCGTGTGGCAACGACGCGCGCTCCATCTTCTGCGGCACATATCCGGGGCCGGGTACGACAATCGGCCCGGCTATCGTCTTCGGCTGGCGCATCGCGCGACACGCGGCGGAAACGTCCCGAACCGGAGCCTGATCGAGGACCATGTGAGTTTCCGGTGCGCCTGGGCGTGCCGGCCTTGAGATTGAATAATCACCCGAGGGCATCGCCATGCACAAGATTTCACTTTCCTTCCTGACGGTCTTCGACGTCGGGCCGGTAGAAGCGGTGAGGATAGCGGCAGCGACGGGCTACGACATGGTGGGGCTGCGCATTCTTCCCGCCGCGCCCGGCGCGGAGCAGGACTATCCGCTGCTGTATGACGATTCCCTGTTGAAGGAAGTATCCAGCGCCATGAAGGAGACGGGCGTCGTGGTGGCGGACGTCGAGATAGTGAGGCTGGGCAAGGAGAATGACTGGGATCTGTTCGACAGGTTCTGCGATCGCTGCGCGGCGCTTGGCGCACGGCATGTTCTGGTTGCGGGTGACGATCCCGAGAAGGACAGGCTTGTGGGCTCCATGCGTCGATTCTGCGAGATGGCCGGCGAGCGCGCGCTGACAGCCGATCTCGAATTCATGCCGTGGACGGGCGTGCCGGATCTGAAGGCCGCACGCGCGATCGTGGAAGCGACAGGCTGTGCCAATGCCGGCGTTCTGGTTGATGCACTTCATTTCGATCGCTCGGCCACTACGCTTGAGGAGGTCGCTGCGCTTCCCCGCCAGCGGATCAATTATGTCCAGTTCTGCGATGGTGCCGTGCCCTACGACGAAACGACGAGCGGCCTCATTCAAGTGGCCCGGGGCGAGCGATTGCTGCCCGGTTTTGGCGGAATCGATCTGGTCGGCCTGACGAGGATCATTCCAGATGACGTGCCGATCGCCGTTGAAGTGCCTCATACCGCAAGTGCCGCCAAGATCGACGCGCGCGGACGCGCCGCGCTGGCACGGGAGGCCACGCTCGGCATTCTGCGATCGGCCAAGAGAGGATGAGGTGGGAAAGCGACCGGAGCCGCTAATGGCGAAGCCCATCTTTGTCCTCAACGGACCGAACCTGAACCGTCTCGGCACGCGCGAGCCGGAAATATACGGAAAGACCACGCTGGCGGAGATCGAGGCGATGTGCCGGGAGGCGGCCGGCGGGCGATCGCTCCGCTTCCATCAGTCGAACGCCGAGCACCAGCTTGTCGACTGGGTGCACGAGGCGATCGACGAGGGCGCCGGCATCCTGATCAATCCGGCAGGCCTGAGCTTCCGCTCGATCCCGCTCCTCGACGCGCTGAAGATGTTTCCCGGCCCGATCGTCGAGTTCCACATCTCCAACATCCACCGCCGCGAGGAGATTTATCATCGCTCGCTGGTGTCCACCGTCGCGACCGCCGTGCTCGCAGGACTGGGGCCGCGCGGCTATCCGATGGCCGTCAAGGCGCTGATCGGGATGGTCGAGACCGGTTAAAAACCGTTATGGAACTGGACTGGCAAGCGGCATGAAGACGGGACGCCGGCCGAAGTCGGCCGCATGGTGCGCACCGATTTTCCAGGAAGCCGCTATCGACCATCCCTGATAATTAAAGACTTGGCATGCCCTTAGGGAGCA
>JBDZVC010000497.1:0-2909 GCA_040255475.1 Phyllobacteriaceae bacterium
ATGCAGACCCTTCAATGCCGATGATCCGGCAACTCTCAAGCGTACTCGGAAGTGTTCCCATCCGAACCAGCAAATAGGACGATACTTCATTCAAAAGACGACGTCAGCAGCTTCATCCATGCGGTGATTTGAATCACCGCGAAACTTGTCGGCTCCCACGAGCGGGAGTAACGTTTGCCATGGGATGACCGGGACGGCCAAAGCATCGACACATGGAGGTCAGCGATGGCGAAAACGGCGAATGAAGCGACGGCATCCCGCCGACCTGTGCAGGACCAGCCCTTCTTCGACACGACTGCCTACGGCTCCGGTCCGGACGATTCAATCACGGACGCGACCGAGAACGCCGCGATTACCCATCATGTGGCGGAGCTGAACGGTACCTCCATCCCCTACACGGCAAGAGCCGGCCATCTCGTCACCGTCGATCCGTCGAGTTCGAAACCGGCCGCCAAATTCTTCTATGTCGCCTTTACGGCGGACGGTATGGAGCCGACAACGCGTCCAGTAACGTTCTTCTACAATGGCGGGCCGGGCTCATCTTCGGTGTTTCTGCTGCTCGGTTCCTTCGCGCCGAGGCGGATCAGGACGAAGATGCCGGATTTCACGCCGCCGCCTCCCTACGCAATGGAGGACAATCCTGACAGCCTGATCGACCGCAGCGATCTCGTCTACATCAATCCCGTCGGCACCGGTTACTCCGCGGCGATCGCGCCGTTCAAGAACCGCGATTTCTGGGGCGTCGACCAGGACGCCGTTTCGATCAAGCAGTTCATCAAGCGCTATCTCAGTGCCTTCAATCGCTGGAATTCGCCGCGCTTCCTGTTCGGCGAATCCTACGGCACGGCACGCAGTTGCGTGCTGGCCTGGCTACTGCACGAGGATGGGCTCGACCTCAATGGCATCACGCTCCAGTCGAGCGTGCTCGACTATCCCGCCAACTTCTCCAATGCGGCCGGCCTGATGCCAACCTTCGCGGCCGACGCCTGGTATCACAAGAAGACCGGCATCGAGCCGCCGCCAGCGGACCTGCCTTCCTTCATGGACAAGGTGACGGAATTCGCTCAGGGGCCTTATGCCCGCGCGCTCAAGGCCTTTCCGAAGGCGAAACCCTCGACGGTGAAGACGCTGAGCCGCTATCTCGGGCTGCCGGCCAGCATGCTCGAAGCTTGGCGCCTCAACGTGGAGGCTGCCGACCGCCTCGGCCATTCCGCTTTCCTCATCGAATTGCTGCGCGACAAGGGGCTGGCGCTCGGGGCCTATGACGGGCGCGTCACCGGCATCGACACCGGCATCGCGGCCATCGTCTCGCCGGACGGCGGCATGAACGACCCGACCATGGCGGCAGTCAGCGGCGTCTACACGACGATGTGGAACAGCTACCTCGCCAACGGCCTCGAATTCACCGCCACCTCCAATTTCGTCGATCTCAACGACCAGGCGTTCCAGTTCTGGGATTTCAGCCACACCGATCCGGCGGGCAGAGTGCAGAAGCCGGACGGCCAGGGTAACCCGACGCTCTATACGGCCGGCGACCTCGCCGCCACCATGGCCGCCAACCCCGACATGCTGGTGCTTTCGGCCAACGGCTATTTCGATTCCGTGACACCTTTCTTCCAGACCCGGCTGACGCTCGACGCGATGCCGCTCGAGGATGCTCGCGCGCGTACCAACCTGACGATCAGATATTATCCGTCGGGCCACATGGTCTATCTCGACGGCGCCTCGCGAACGGCATTGAAGACCGACCTCGCCGCCATGTACGACCGTGCATTCGCCAGGAATGTTGCGCGGCTCCACGCCAGAGCGATGCTGACTGGCATTGTGCCGAATATCGTCCGGCCCTATTTCAAGCTACCCCGCGCCGGCGAAGGCGCCTTGCGGCCGGCAGCCGCCGGAGCCGTTCCATGGACCGTGCCGGATCTCTGCAAGGTTTATTCGTGGCCGGGCGGCCTTGCAGGGGGCGGCGTCATTGCCATCCTCGAATTCAGCGGCGGCTGGATCAAAAAGGATATCGAGGCTTATTTTCGGGCGGCAGCCCTGCCGATGCCGGATATCATGGACGTTTCTGTCGGCGCCGGGCACAACGATCCGAACCAACATTCCGGCGACCCGGCCGGCGACCCCGACCGGGAAGTAGCGCTCGATATCGAAGTCGCGGGCGCGGCCTACTCCATAGCGACCGGCAAAGCGGCGACCATCCGCGTCTATTGGGCCGATGCAACCGACTGGGGCGCGATGGCCACCGCCATCACCGCAGCCCAGGCCGATGGCTGCGACGTCTGCTCGATCTCCTGGGGTTCCGACGAGGCCAACTGGAAGGCGGCGGCACGACAGACTGGCGTGGATTATCCCGGAAAGCTGAACGCCGCCGCGGAGGCTGCCACGAAGGCCGGCATGATCGTCTTTGCCGCGTCGGGCGACAATGATTCCTCCGATGGCGGATCGGACCCGGCCAATGTCGATCTGCCCTCGTCGAGCCCGTTCGTCGTCGGCTGCGGCGGCACCATGAAGCCGCATGAGCCGAAGGAGGCGGAGACCGTCTGGAACGACAATCCCGGCAATCCAAACGGCGAGGGCACGGGCGGCGGATTCTCTGAGCTGTTCCGACCCATGCCGGCATGGCAGGCAGGCGCGCCGCACGGACCGGGGCGCATGGTTCCCGACGTTTCCGCCAACGCGGATCCCTATACGGGCTATGAGGTCTTTGTTCACGGCGGCCGCGAAACGGTGGGTGGCACCAGCGCCGTGGCGCCGCTTTATGGCGGCCTGTTCGCGGCCTTCGGGCGCAAGCTCGGACTAGTCACGCCTCGGCTTTGGCTTAACCAGGCCTGCTTCAATGACATCACCCAAGGCGACAACGGCTATTACCGGGCGCGCACCGGCCCCGATCCCTGCACCGGTCTCGG
>JBDZVC010000071.1:0-15763 GCA_040255475.1 Phyllobacteriaceae bacterium
GCACGGACTTCCTCCCCGGTCCTTCGTAGACGAGAGCTTTCATCGTGATTCTCCTTTGCGCCAAGCCGTAGAATTTCGTTAGTGATGCATCGTCCGCGCGAGGCCCGCTTTGATGTTGGTCAATTCCAGGTTGCGGATGGTGGGACGGATCACGAAACGCTCATGTTGCCAAATCGCTTGCCGGGTGCAGGCGGGGCCGGAATCCGCCATTCAAAGGTCAGCCAACGGCATTGCCGTCGTTTCCGGTCGCCATCAGAGGGTAGATTTGCATTCGGTTGACACAGATCAACGCAGTGCCATCAAGTTGATATTGATGTTCCGGCGGTAAAGGCACTCATGTTGCTTCGGAATGGGCACTGGTCAAACTGTCCCGGTTCAAGACGTTCAACCCGCCGGCAAGATCGTGCTGGTTCGCGGGCCCGTAGTCGACGTCGTGTTCCCGGCCGGCGCCCTTCCCCCGCTCAACAGCGTCCTCTCCGCCGAATGGGACCGACCCGAGCCGCTCCTGCTTGAAGTGCACGGCCATCTCGATATCTCGTCCGTCCGCGCGATCGCGCTTCAGGCAACGGCCGGCCTGTCGCGCGGAACGGCTGCGCGGCCGATTGCACCGGCGATCATGGTCCCTGTCGGCGAAAACGTGCTTGGCCGTCTTCTCGACGTGACGGGCAGCGTCCGCGACGGTGGTCCCGCGCTTCCCGACGATACGCCGAGGCGGCCGATCCATGGGCGCCCGCCGGCCCTGGTTGCCGAGACCGCGATGACGGCTCTGTTCGAGACCGGCATCAAGGTCATCGACCTGTTGGCGCCGATGGCGCATGGCGGCAAGGCTGCCATGTTCGGCGGCGCCGGCGTCGGCAAGACGGTGCTCGTGATGGAATTGATCCACGCCATGGTGGAGAAATACCAGGGCATCTCGGTCTTCGCCGGCGTCGGCGAGCGTTCGCGCGAAGGCCACGAGATGCTGAACGACATGCAGGGCTCCGGCGTGCTCGCCCGCACCGCGCTCATCTACGGCCAGATGAACGAGCCGCCCGGCGCGCGCTGGCGGGTGCCGATGACCGCGCTCACCATCGCGGAATATTTCCGCGACCGGAAGCATCAGAACGTGCTTCTGCTGATGGACAACATCTTCCGCTTCGTCCAGGCCGGCAGCGAGATATCCGGGCTGCTCGGCCGCCTGCCGTCGCGGGTCGGCTACCAGCCGACGCTGGCGAGCGAGGTGGCGGCCCTTCAGGAACGGATCGCCTCGGTCGCGGGAGCTTCCGTGAGTTCCATCCAGGCCGTCTATGTCCCCGCCGACGATTTTACCGATCCCGCGGTGACGGCCATCTCCAGCCATATGGACTCTTCGATCGTGCTGTCGCGGGCGCTTGCCGCCGAGGGCTTCTACCCGGCCGTCGACCCGCTCGCTTCGACGTCGCTGCTGCTCGATCCGCTGGTCGTCGGCGAGGAGCACTACGTGCTCGCCGAGCGCTGCCGGGAAACGCTCGCGCGCTTCAAGGACTTGCAGGACATCATCTCGCTGCTCGGCGTGGAGGAACTCGGCTCGGCCGACAGGCTGGTGGTCAAGCGGGCGCGGCGCCTGCAGCGCTTCCTCACCCAGCCTTTCGCCGTCACCGAATCCTTCACCGGGTCGCCGGGCCGCAACGTTACGCGCGCCGACACGCTCGCCGGCTGCAAGGCGATCCTCGAAGGCGAGACCGACGACTGGGCCGAAAGCTCGCTCTACATGGTCGGGAGCATAGCGGAAGCCCGCCGGAAGGAAGCGGCGAAGGGCGGCGGAGGCATTTCACCGTGAAGCTCACCATCGTCACGCCGCTGTCGGTCGCCGTCGAGGAGGACGGCGTCCTTTCCATCATCGCCGAGGATGAGAGCGGCAGCTTCGGCGTCCTGCCGGGCCACGCGGATTTCGTCACGGCGCTCGCCATTTCCGTAGTGAGCTGGAAGCGGCACGGCAATTCCTGGCGCCATTGCGCGATCCGCGGCGGCTCGCTCTCGGTCGAGCGCGGCAGCGATGTCGTCGTCACCAGCCGCGAGGCCGTTCGGGGTGACGACCTCGACAATCTCGAAAAGATGGTGCTGGCGCGCTTCCTGTCGGAAGCCGACGCCGAAAGAAGCGAGCATATCGATTCAACGCGCATGCAACTCGCCGCCATCCGTCAGCTCGTGCGCCATCTCCAGGCTACGGGCAAGGGGGGCGATTGGTCATGAGCGGGAAGCCTCCGGACAAAGGAGATGCGCTGGCCCGCGCTGCAGCTGCCCGCTCCGAGCGTCATCGGCGCTGGCTGCGCGAGGGCGAGCCCTCTGTGGCGCGCCGCCTCGCCGAGATCGGCGTGCTCGGCTGGGTGATCGTGATTCCGGCGCTGATCGGCCTCTTCGTTGGGCGACTGATCGACCGCGCGCTTGACAGCGGTATATTCTGGACGGCGCCGCTCCTGCTGCTGGGGCTGGCGCTCGGCTGCTGGTCGGCGTGGAAATGGGTGAAAAGCGCATGAACCTTCCGCCCCCGCTCGCCGTCGGCGGCTGGCCGCCACTCGTCATCACCCTCGCTTTCCTGGGGCTGGGCTTTGCGGCCGGACTGTTCCACTTCGGCCTGCTTCGCCGGACGGCCCGCGCCATCAGCGACGGCCAGGCGACGGCCGCCGCCGGTCACTTCGTCATACGCTTCGCGGCTACCGGCGCCGTGCTCTATCTGGCGGCTCGCCTGGGCGCTGCGCCTCTGCTTTCGGCCGCGATCGGCCTGACGGCCGCTCGTTTCGTCATTCTTCGATCGTGTTTGAGGCCCGCCGGATGAAATCTCCGCTCGAGAACACCGTTCTCTTCCATGTCGGCTCGGTGCCGGTGACCGAAGTGGTCGTCGTCACCTGGGCGATCATGGTCGTGCTCGTGCTGGGCGCGGCCCTGACGGCCCGTCGACTGTCGCTGCGGCCGTCCGCATTCCAGGCGATGCTGGAACTGATCGTTACGACGGTGGACGGCCAGATCCGCGACACCATGAGGGTCGATCCGGCCCCCTACCGCGCCTTTATTGGCACGCTGTTCATCTTCATCTTCGTTGCCAACTGGTCGTCGCTCGTCCCCGGCGTCGAGCCGCCCACCGCGCATCTCGAAACCGATGCCGCGCTCGCCCTGCTGGTGTTCCTCGCGATCATCTTCTTCGGCGTGCGCGCTGGCGGGATAGGCGGCTATCTGCGTACCTTCGCGACACCGACGCCGATCATGATCCCGCTCAATTTCGTGGAGAGCCTGACGCGCACCTTCTCGCTCCTGGTTCGCCTGTTCGGCAATGTCATGAGCGGCGTCTTCGTCATCGGCATCGTATTGTCGCTGGCGGGCCTGCTCGTCCCCATTCCCTTCATGGCGCTCGACCTGCTGACGGGAGCGGTCCAGGCCTACATCTTCTCGGTGCTGGCGATGGTCTTCATCGCCGGCGCCGTCAACGACACGGAAGACACCGGCAAGGAAAGGAAACCCGCATGAACTGGCTCGCCCTCGCAAGCATCGTTTCGGCCGCGATAGCGGTCTCGTTCGGGGCCCTCGGCCCTGCGCTCGGCGAAGGCCGCTCGGTGGCCGCCGCGATGGACGCCATCGCGCGCCAGCCGGAAGCGGCCAACAGCATCTCGCGCACGCTGTTCGTCGGCCTTGCCATGATCGAGACGACGGCGATCTATTGCCTTGTCGTGGCGCTGCTCCTGCTCTTTGCCAATCCGCTATTGCACTGACCGATGTCGATTGACTGGTGGACACTCGGCATCGAGACCGTCAACGTCGCGGTCCTCGTCTGGCTGCTCGGCCGCTTCTTCTGGCGTCCGGTCTCCGCCATGATCGCCGAGCGGCGGGCTGAGGCGACGCGCCTGCTCGAAGAGGCGGAAGCCCGGAAGAAGGAGGCTGCGGCGGCGCTGGACGACATCCGCAAGACCCGCGACGGCTTTGCGGCCGAGCGTGAGGCGGTCCTGGCGCAAGCCCGCGCCGATGCGGGGAAAGAGCGCGGTGCCCTCATCGAAACGGCGCGTGCGGACGCCGCCGCTCTTCAGGCTGAAGCACGAGCCGCGACAGAGGCGGAGAGAGCGGCTGCGGAAGCCGAATGGACGGCCCGCTCCGCCCGGCTTGCCGTCGAGATCGCCCGCAAGCTGATGGCGAGGCTCGATGGCGCGCATGTGCAGGGCGCCTTCACCGACTGGCTCGTGGCGGCGATCGGCAAGCTGCCGGACGACACGCGCAAGGCGGCCGTGAGCGGCGGCGCGACGCTGGAAGCGCTTTCTGCGGCTCCGGTCGACGCGAGGATGCAGGGCGAGATCGCCATGCGCATCTCGCAGGCGCTGGGCGCATCGCCCGCGATCACCTTCGGGACCGACCCGTCCCTGATCGCAGGGCTCGAACTGCGCGGCCCGCATCTTGCCATCGCCAATAGCTGGAAGGCGGATCTCGACCGCATCCTCGCCGAGGTGGCCCATGAGCGCTGAAGGAACGGCGGACCGATGGCTTGAATCCGCCCGATCCGCAGTCGAAAACGTTTGGCTCGGCCCGAATGCCGAGGAACGCGGACGGGTCGAGGAAGTCGCGGACGGCATCGCCTTCATTTCCGGACTGCCGACTGTCCGGCTCGACGAGCTTTTGCGTTTCGACAGCGGCCATACGGGCTTCGCGCAGGTGCTCGACCGTGACCGGGTCGGCTGCGTCCTGCTCGACGGCGCGGACGCTGTGGCGGCGGGCGAGACCGTGAGCGGGACCGGAGACGTCGTGCGCGTGCCGGTTGGGCTGCAACTACTCGGTCGGGTCGTCGATCCGTTGGGGCGTCCACTAGATGGCAGAGGGGAAGTCGCGGCTCTCAAGACACTGCCGGTCGAGCGCCCGGCGCCTGCGATCATCGAGCGTGATCTTGTCAAGCAGCCCGTCCAGACCGGCCTGCTGGTAGTGGACACGCTCTTCGCCCTCGGCCGCGGCCAGCGCGAATTGATTGTCGGCGACCGCGCTACCGGCAAGACAACGATCGCGGTCGACACCATCATCAACCAGAAAGCCAGCGACATGATCTCGGTCTATGTCGCGCTCGGCCAGAAGAGCTCCAGCGTCAAGCGGGCGATCGACGCCATCATGAGCAGGGGCGCGCCGGAGCGGACGATCGTCATCGTCGCCGGAGCGGCGGACTCGCCAGGCCTGCAATGGATCGCGCCGTTCGCCGGCTTCACTATGGCGGAATATTTCCGCGACCGAGGCCGGCACGCGTTGGTCGTCATCGACGATTTGACCAAGCATGCGGCGTGCCACCGCGAGATCGCGCTCCTGACCCGCCAGTCACCCGGTCGCGAGGCCTATCCCGGCGACATCTTCTATGTCCATGCGCGCCTGCTCGAACGGGCCGCCAAGCTTTCGCCGGCGCGCGGCGGCGGCTCGCTGACCGCGCTGCCCATCGCCGAGACCGACGCCGGCAACCTCAGCGCCTACATCCCGACCAACCTGATCTCCATCACCGACGGCCAGATCGTCCTCGACACGAAGCTCTTCAACGAGGGCCAGAAGCCGGCCGTCGACGTCGGCACCAGCGTCAGCCGCGTCGGCGGCAAGACACAGGCGCGTGCGTTGCGCGATGCGGCGGCGTCGCTGCGCCTCGACTATGCGCAGTTCCTCGAACTGGAGATGTTCACCCGCTTCGGCGGCATGCCGGACGCGCATATCAGGGACCGGCTCACGCGCGGCGCGCGCATCCGCGGCATCCTCACCCAGGTCCAGCACGCGCCGCTCAGGCTCGCCGAGGAGGTCGCGCTGGTGCTGGCGGTGCAGAACGGCGCCCTCGACACGCTTAAAATCCACGAGATCGCCGCCTTTCGGGCTGGCCTTGCCGATATTCTCGAGCGGGAAGCGCCGGCGGCGCTCGCGTCCATCCAGAAGGACGGCACGCTCGACGCAGCGGGGCGGCAGACGATGCTCGACGCGCTTCGGCGCCATGCCGGCGCGTGCGCCGGATCGGCCGCCGCACCCGATGCGGCCGAAGCCGCACCGTCATGACCGAGCGGCTGGCCGACATCAGCGCGCGTATCGACGGGATCGAGAAGCTCGGCTCGGTGGTGAACGCGATGCGCGGCGTCGCGGCGTCGCGGTCGCGGCAGGCGCAAGCCGAACTCGCTGCCGTGGACAGCTATGCTGGCGCGATCAAGGCGGCCATCGGCCGCATCCTGCCGATGGCTCCGGCTCCCGATGCCGGCCACGGGGCGCGGCCGCCGCACCGGGCCATGGTGGCCTTCCTCGCCGAGGAGGGCTTCGTCAGCAATTTCAGCGACATGATGCTCGATGCGCTGGCTGACCGGGATGAAACGGCGGCGCTGCTTCTCGTCGGCACGCGCGGCGGCACCCTTGGGCGCGAGCGAGGACTGAAACCCGTCTGGCAGGGCGCCATGCCATCGCGCACGGCTTCGATCCCGAAACTGGCTGATATGTTGGCCGAGACGATTTACCGTGGCGTGGCGGACGGTTCGGTGGAAAGGCTCGATGTTCTCTACGCGGCGGTCGGAGCGGCAGGGACAGTTGAAACGCGCCAGATGCCGCTTCTTCCCTTCGACCCGTTGGGGATGCCGGGCGCCGCCGGGCCGGACGAGCCATTGCTTCAGCTCCCGCCGGCCGATCTCCTGGACAAGCTCGCGGGCGAATACCTCCACGCGCAGCTTTGTCGGGCGGCGCTCCATGCCTTCGCTGCCGAGAACCAGGCGCGCATGCTGGCGACGGCGCGCACGCATGGCGAGGTCGAGCGCATGCTGGATGCTCTTCAGGTGAGGCAGCGTATCGTGCGGCAGGAAGAAATCACGGCCGAGATCATCGAGCTCGCAGCCGGCGAGACCGTCAGCCGGAAGACGACGCGCTGATCAGAGAACCGACGCTTCGGTTCGATCTCAGACTGCCGGGCGCCAGCGCCATTCACGCACTTCCGGCATGTCCTCGCCGTGGGCGGCGATGTAGCACTTGTGCTCGATGAGCCTGTCGCGGATCGCCTGCTTGGCGTACACGGCCGAGGAGCCAAGCCGCGGCACCCGGTCGATAATATCCATGACCAGATGGAAACGGTCGATGCGGTTGCGCACGACCATGTCGAACGGAGTTGTGGTTGAGCCTTCCTCGACATATCCACGTACATGCAGATTGGCATGGTTGTGGCGCTTGTAGGCCAGCCGATGGATCAGCCAGGGATAGCCGTGATAGGCAAAGATGATCGGCTTGTCGGTGGTGAACAGCGCGTCGAAATCCGGATCGCTCAGCCCGTGCGGGTGCTCGGTCCTTGGCTGGAGCGTCATCAGGTCCACGACATTGATCACCCGCACCTTGAGGTCGGGGATATAGTCGCGCACGAGGTCGACGGCGGCCAGCGTCTCCAGCGTCGGCACGTCGCCCGCACAGGCCATCACCACTTCAAGCTCGCCGTTGCGATCGCTGCTCGCCCATTCCCACACGCCGATACCGGCGCTGCAGTGCTTGATGGCGGCATCCATGTCGAGCCATTGCGGAGAGGGCTGCTTGCCGGCCACTATCACGTTGACGCGGTTCCAACTCCTGAGGCAATGGTCCGTCACCCACAGCAGCGTGTTGGCGTCCGGCGGGAAATAGACGCGGACGATATCGGCTTTCTTGTTGACGACATGGTCGACGAAGCCGGGATCCTGGTGGCTGAAGCCGTTATGGTCCTGGCGCCAGACATGGGAAGTCAGCAGATAGTTGAGCGAGGCGATCGGCCGCCGCCATTCCACGTCGCGCGATGTCTTCAACCATTTGGCGTGCTGGTTGAACATGGAATCGACGATGTGGATGAACGCCTCGTAGCAGGAAAAGAAGCCGTGCCGACCTGTAAGGAGGTATCCTTCCAGCCAGCCTTGGCAGGTGTGTTCCGAGAGGATCTCCATCACGCGGCCGTCGCGGGCGAGATGGTCGTCCTCGGGAATGGTCTGCGCCTGCCAGGCGCGGTCCGTCGCCTCGAACACCGCCTGCAGGCGGTTCGAGGCCGTCTCGTCGGGTCCGAAGATGCGGAAATTGCGGTTGGCCATATTCTGCCGCATCACGTCGCGCAGGAATGTGCCGGCCTGAAGCGTGGCCTGCGCGTCGGATTGGCCGGGCGCCGGCACGGGGACGGCGTAATCCCCGAAGTCCGGCAACCTGAGCGGGCGCTTCAGCGCACCACCATTGGCGTGCAGATTGGCGCTCATGCGCCGTTCGCCTGCCGGAGCCAGCGCCGCGATTTCCGGGCGAAGCGTGCCGTTCCCGTCGAACAGTTCTTCCGGTCGGTAGCTTTTCAGCCAGTCCTCCAGAAGCTTGAGGTGCCCCGGCTTGGTCATGTCGGAAAAGGGAACCTGGTGGGAACGCCAGAATCCTTCCGTCTTCAACCCGTCGACGGTCTTCGGTCCGGTCCAGCCTTTCGGGCTTCTGAGCACGACCATCGGCCAGACGGGACGCTCGTGCGTGCCGGAGCCTTGCCGAGCCGCTTTCTGGATCCTGTCGATGGAGGCGAAGGCCTCCTCGAACGCCGACGCCATCGCCTGGTGCATCGCTTCCGGCTGGTCGCCTTCGACGAAGATCGGTTCGTATCCGTAGCCGCGCATCAACGCGGCGAGTTCCTCGTGCGGAATGCGCGCAAGGACGGTCGGATTGGCGATCTTGTAGCCGTTGAGGTGCAGGATCGGCAGCACCGCGCCATCGGTTGCGGGATTGAGGAACTTGTTGCCGTGCCATGCGGTGGCGAGCGGCCCGGTTTCGGCCTCGCCGTCCCCGATCACGCAGGCGACGATGAGATCAGGATTATCGAAAGCCGCGCCGAAGGAATGTGCCAGAGAGTAGCCGAGTTCGCCGCCCTCATGGATCGACCCCGGCGTTTCGGCCGCCGCATGGCTCGGAATGCCGCCCGGAAAGGAGAATTGCCGAAACAGCCGCCGCATGCCTTCCTCCTCCTGGGAGACGGAGGGATAGAGCTCGCTGTAGGTGCCCTCCAGCCAGGTATTGGCCACGATGCCCGGCGCGCCGTGGCCCGGCCCGGTGACGAAAAGGATCGAACGATCCTGCCGTCGGATGATCCGGTTCAGGTGGACATAGAGGAAATTGAGGCCCGGCACTGTGCCCCAATGGCCGAGCAGCCGAGGCTTGACGTGCTCCAGCCTGAGCGGTTCTCGCAGCAGCGGGTTGTCGAGGAGATAGACCTGGCCGACGGAAAGGTAGTTCGCCGCCCGCCACCAGGCGTTGAGAAGGTCCATTTCTTGCCTGTCGAGCGGCTTGCGGGTCGGCTTGCGTGGATTGCTGCTCATTGGTCTTTTCCTTGCATCCTTGTTCAAGGCTGGCAGGGGAGATGGTCAGGGTCCGATCGTCTGTTCCGTATGACGGGCGATGATCGCTTCCTCGTCGGTCGGAATCACCCGTACTTCGACGCGGCTTTGCGGCGCAGTGATGATCGCCGCATGCTTGTCGTTCGCCGCGTCGTCCGGTTCGATGCCCAGCCAGCCAAGCCCTGCCAGAACCGCCTTGCGGACCGGAGCGGCGTTTTCGCCGATGCCGGCGGTGAAGACGATGCCGTCCAGACCGCCGAGCGAACTTGTCAGCGCCCCGATCTCGCGCGCGATGCGGAAGACGAAAAGCTCCACTGCCTCAGCCGCCCTGCGGTCGTCGCTGGCAATCAGCGTACGCATGTCGCTGGCGATCCCGCCGGAAACTCCGAGCAGGCCCGATCGGCGGTAGAGCATGTCCGCGACTTCTCCTGCCGTTAAACCGCGCTCCTGCTGGAGAAAGAGGATGACGCCGGGATCGAGATTGCCGCAGCGCGTACCCATGACCAGTCCGTCGAGAGTGGTGAATCCCATCGTCGTGTCGATGCTTTGTCCGTTGGCCATGGCGCAGAGGCTGGCGCCGTTCCCAAGATGCGCGGCGATGACCCGTCCGCTGGCGATACTGGGAGCCGTTTCGCGAAGCTTGCCAGCTATGTATTCATAGGACAGGCCGTGGAAACCATAACGACGGATGCCCGCATTCTCGAGCTCGCGCGGCAGGCCGAAACGCCTGGCGACCGGCGGCATTGTATGGTGGAATGCGGTATCGAAACAAGCAATTTGCGGCAGGTCGGGCCGTAGCCGTGCGACCGCACGGATCGGAGCCAGATTGTGTGCCTCGTGCAGCGGTGCAAGCGGCGCCAGCCTATCGAACGCCTTGATAAGCGCCGCGTCGACGCGTTCGGGCTTTATGTGGTCGCAACCCCCATGCACGACCCGGTGGCCGACACCGGCCAGCCTTCCGTCGTCCAGGTGTTCTTCTACCCAGGAAAGGATATATTGCAGCAATGCGTCGAACGACGCGCCTCTGGGCCAATCCCGCTCGGCAAGCGGTCGGCCCTCTTTATCCCGGGCGACGAAACGGAGCTTGCTCGCGATCGATTCAACAATTCCGCGCACTGCGGCGGGACGTTCGGCACCGTTGTCGAATACCGCGAACTTGATGCTGGAGGACCCGGCATTGATCGTCAATATGATGGGGGGCATCGATCAGGCCTTTCCGGTCGGATTGGTGCCGGCAACCTGGGCATGTGCGACCAATACTGCAAGGGCGCAGGAGGCCAATCGGGTCCGTTCCGCGTCGGCGCGGCTGGTCAGGATGATCGGCACGCGGGCTCCCAGCACCATACCGGCGGCATCGGCGCCGGCAAGGAACGTCAATTGCTTGGCCAGCATGTTGCCTGCTTCAAGGTCAGGGACCACGAGTATATCGGCCTGCCCGGCGACCTTCGATATTATGCCTTTCTCTGCGGCCGCCAGGGGGCTGACGGCGTTGTCGAAGGCAAGCGGTCCGTCGAGTAGCGCGCCGATGATCTGTCCGCGGTCGGCCATCTTGCACAGCGCGGCCGCATCCAGCGTGGAGGGGAGTTTCGGGTTAACCATTTCCACTGCGGACAGAAGGGCGACCTTTGGCGTATCGATCCCGATGATGTGCGCAAGGTCGATGGCATTCTGGATGATGTCGCGCTTAGCATCGAGGTCGGGCATAATGTTGACGGCCGCGTCCGTAATGAGCAGCGGCCGCGGATAGCCGGGCACATCCATGAGATAGACGTGACTGAGCCGCCTGCCCGTGCGCAGGCCGTGTTCTAGGGAAAGCACGGCGTGCAGCAACTCATCGCTGTGCAGCGACCCTTTCATAAGGAGTTTGGCCTCGCCGGCACGGGCCAGAGCAACCGCGGCCTCCGCGGCCGCGTTGCTATGCGGCGTTTCGACCAGCCGAAAGTCGGCGATGTCGACGCCTGCATCCGCGGCGGCCTTCATGATCTTCAGTTTCGGCCCGACCAGGATTGGAATGATCAAGTTCGCCTTCGCCGCCTCGGCCGCCGCCGAGATGGCGGCGGGATCGCAAGGATGGGCGATAGCCGTGGCGAGCGGCGGCAGCACGCCCACCCTAGCAAGAAGATCGTGGAGGCGCTGGTGACGGCTCAGCCGGACGTCGGGCAGTTCCACCTCGGGACGGCTGACCTTTTCCAAGGGTGCGCGCACGACCGCGTCGCCCGATATGGCTGTCTCGCCCCGTTGGTTTACGACCTGGCAATCAAGAGTGATGTCGTGGTTCTCTGGCTGCAATTTTTTCACGTTCACGGTGACCGTCACTGTGTCGCCGATGTCGATCGGCTTTAGAAAGTGCAGGCTCTGATGAAGATAGATGGTCCCGGGGCCGGGCAATCTGGTGCCAAGCACACTGGAAATCAGGCCGGCGCCCAGCATGCCGTGGGCGATGATGCGGTGAAAAATATCCGTGCGTGCGTAAACAGGGTCGAGATGAGCCGGATTCACGTCGCCCGAGACAATCGCGAACAACTCAATATCCCGCTGGGTTACGACGTGGACCAGACTTGCGCTGTCGCCCGGCTTGAGTTCATCAAAAGTGCGGTTCTCAATCATCTCGCCGGGTTTGTAACTGGCACCCGCATGCTCGATATCAATGTTCATGCACAAAGCGTCCCGGCGCATCGCCGATCGGCGGGTAAGCCTCGGAACCCAATGCCGGTGGCGGGACCTGCGTTTCGGACTGGGCGGAAAGCCAGTTCGCCCAGCTTGGCCACCAGGAACCTTGCTGCGTTTCATACGCCTCCATCCATTCGTCCGATCCTAGGTAGGCAGCGCCGGCTGATCGATGGCCCAGACGGAAGTGACGGCGGGGATGACCCGGCTCGCTGACGACGCCGGCATTGTGGCCACCGCTGGTCAGCACGAAGGTCATGTCGGAGTCGTTGAGCAGCGTGATCTTGTACACCGAACGCCAGGGCGCGATATGGTCGGATTCGGTGCCGACGACAAAGAAGGGCACACGGACGTCGTTGAGCGCGATCGGCCTTCCTTCGACCATGAAGCGTCCTTCGGCAAGCGCGTTGTCGAGAAAGAGCTGCCGCAAATATTCGGAATGCATGCGCGCCGGCATTCGGGTGCCGTCGGCGTTCCAGGCCATCAGGTCATTGGGATGCTCCCGCTTGCCGATCAGGTAGGTTTTGACGATGCGTGACCAGATCAGGTCGTTCGAGCGCAGGAGCTGGAACGCCCCCGCCATTTGCTGCGTGGTCAGATATCCTTGTACCTCCATGATGTCGTCGAGGAGAGCGAGTTGGTCAGCGGTGATGAAAACTTCCAATTCGCCGGCCTCGGTAAAATCGGTCTGGGCGCAGAAGAGGGTCACGGTGGCTAGGCGCCGGTCGCCGTCGCGAGCCATCGCCGCCGCGGCGATCGCCAGCAGTGTGCCGCCGAGGCAGTAGCCGCAGGCGTGGACCTTCGAGCCGGCACAGATATCGCTGACTGCGTTGAGCGCCGCCATCACGCCGTGTCTCCGATAATCGTCAAGGCTTACGTCGCGCATCGAGGCATCGGGATTGCGCCAGGATATTACGAAGACCGTATGCCCCTCCTTCACGAGATAGCGGATGAGCGAATTCTGCGGTGACAGGTCGAGAATGTAGTATTTCATGATCCATGCCGGGACGATCAGGATCGGCTCGGCCGCCACCGTTTCCGTGGCTGGTGCGTACTGGATCAGTTCGATCAGGCCGTTACGGAAGACGACCTTGCCCGGCGTCGTCGCGATATCGCGCCCGAGCTTGGGCGCGCTTCGTTCCGTCGGTCGGCCGGTCGTCATTTCCTCGAAGTCGGTCAGGAAATTCATCCATCCGTCCGGAAAGTTCCAACCGCCTGTTTCCAAGGCGGCGCGGATCACCTCCGGATTCAGCCATGGCACGTTGGAGGGCGCGACCGCGTCCAGAGCCTGTCGAATGGCGAAGGCCATCAGCCTCCGGTTTGCCTCGGCTACGCCTGGAAGGTCTTCCGTCGTTTGACGCCACCAGTCGTCCGTCAGCAAAAAGGATTGCGCGATCTGTCGGAATGGCGGCTGCCGCCAGGCCAGATCACGAAAACGGTAGTCGGTCTTGGCCGGCGCGATGACGTCAATGTCGCTTGCGGCGCTCTCCATCAGACGTGTCATCTGGGTTGCCGCCGACGCCGTCAATTCCGACCATCGCGTCGGCGCATTTGCAAGATGCGCCATCCAATCCAGTCCGGCCATACCCTGGGCGATGAGCGACAGCCCTCCAGTCCAGCGGCTTTGGGCGGCGTGGAGGAAAGCGTCCGGACGCAGCAGCGGGCCGGTCCGGCTTTCCTGAGCCGCAATCTTCTTGCTGGGCGAACTAAGAGAACAAAGCCCCGGTTCCATGTTCATCCTTCAGCCTTTCGAATAAGCCTTCCTGGGAGGCCGCATCGTCGAGGTAACCGAACCCGTGCTTGCCGAGGTATGGCACGTCGAGCCGACAGGTTGCGGCGAGACACAAGTCCGGCGGGTACACTCGGATCAGCGGACGACCAGCACCGGAAGGGTCGTATGCGCCAGCACTTCCGCGGTCTGGCTGCCGAGCAACAGTCTTGTCGCTCCACGGCGACCGTGGGAGGTCATGACGATCAGGTCGCAGCCTTTCAATCGGGCCGTTCTGAGGATGGCTTGTGCAGGGGATTCGTCGATTTCATGAAGAAGGTCGATGGGAACATGATGCTCCAAAGCCTGTTGTTCAACTGACCCAAACCTTTCTTTCATGCCTTCATCGATCTGCTGGTCGTAGCGAGCCACTGGATCCTCGACGCCGGCGGCGACGGCTTCTCTCGCCATCTGCAACTGCAATGGCTCGCTGACTGTCAGGACCGTCACCTTGGCGTGCAACGGGCCGGCAAGCGCCATGCCGTGCCGTACGCCCTTGGCCGCTAGTTCGGAGCCATCGGTCGCAATCAGGATGTGCTCGTACATGTCAATCTCCTGTCTGTCTTGTAAGCTGGCTGCGGAACGAAACGGTCAGGGCTTTTCGACACGCGCGACTTGATAGGTGCGCATCGTCCGGGCATGGCCGACCGATACATATTCTCCGGTCATGAAACGTTCTTCTCCGAGGCGGAAACCGATCTCGTCGTCGCTTTCACCCGCTTCGTAATCGAAATACCACTGGCCGCCGGGCTTACGCCTCAGGCGGCCGATCCGCGCATCGCCGTCATCGGTGAAGCGGCGAACACGGCAAGCCGACTGGTGTTTTCTCCAAGTATCGGCGTCAAGGCGCCCGTCTTCGTCGAGCGGCACCAGGAGATCGTAGCCCTCGCGAGGCTCACCTGCCGGATGACCTTTCGCGCGAGCGAGTAGCAATCTCACATGACGGAAGTTCGGCGCCAGATCTTTCGTTTCAGCCATGCTGGGTCTCCTTTGTCCCTATGATGCATGGTCGCGCTTGCCGGGCCTTGATCAGGGTCAAATGAGAAAGATCTAAAGAGCTGAGAAAGCCATGGAGTCAGAACGGGCTCATCCGCCGCAACGTGCCGTCGCGCAAGGCGAAGTGATGCCAGCCCGCCATCAGGGCGTGAAGACCCGCAAGATAGAGGATGACCGTGCCGGCGTTCTCGTGGATCTCCGCGATCAGCCCCGGTGTGCCCTGAACGGGCGCGGCAATAGCTGGCAGGCCGATGCCGAAGAAGGAGACGGAAACCCCAAGCCGCGAGGCGGCATACCAGCCGCTGAGCGGCAGCCCGATCAGGAATGCGTAGAGGACCGCATGCCCGATCCTGGCTGCCATTGCGAGTCCGGGGCGATCCTTGTCGAGAGCGAGAGGCGTCTGGCCGAAGAAATGCAAGACGAGCCGAGGGATCACAAGGGCGAGGACTGCCAGCCCAAACGAGAAATGGAGCAAGGGCGGATTGTCGACGACATGCCGGCCGCCTTCCGAGGTGATCCAGGCTGCTACGATCAGTAGAGTCGTCGCCCAATGAATTGCGATCATAGTCCTTGAGTACCGGGTATGATTGTTCCTTGAAGCCATCTCGATTCAGAATCCTTTCACCGCGCTTCAGCGCCTACTCTTCGATATTTCCGGTGCGGCGCGGAATCTGGAGGTCGCTGCCTCCAGTGCGTCAGGTCGCAAGTTGCGCTGTTAGAGGCTCCGGCGGTTGCGTTGATGCGACGGCAGTCGAACCAAGCGGCTGCGGGTTCATACGGATGCGCGGCAGGCCCGCTGCGAGCCGATCGAGGAATCCTGCCTGGCCGGGCAAGATCTTCGCTTCAGCATCTGCCAGGGTGAACCATTGCACGCGATCGATTTCCGGAAACGGCCGCATTCGGCCACTGCCTGGTGGCCATTCCATCTGGAAGGTGTTGCTGACGAGCGTTGCCGGGTCGAAATCGGCTTGGACCGCATAGGCAGTGACGACTTTCCCGCCGCGCTGTTTGATTTCGCCAAGCGGCTCGAGCGGAGCAG
>JBDZVC010000072.1:0-15756 GCA_040255475.1 Phyllobacteriaceae bacterium
AGGGCGAGCAGGGCCGCAAGGTCATCAACCAGTATACGCGCTACGGCACGGTCGTCCTGGCGCTCGTGCAGTCTTACGGCATCGCCATCGGGCTGCAGAGCGGCAATAACATCGTCACGAATCCCGGCTTCACCTTTCTCTTCTCGGCGACCGTCACGCTGCTCGGGGGTACCATGTTCCTCATGTGGCTCGGCGAGCAGATCACCGAGCGCGGCATCGGCAACGGTATCTCGCTCATCATCATGGCCGGTATCGTCGCGAACCTGCCGCATGCGATCTCCAACACGCTGGAGCAGGGGCGCACGGGTGCCATTTCGACCGGCATCATTCTTCTGGTCGCGGTGGTCGCGGTCGTCACGGTTGCGGTCATCGTCTTCTTCGAGCGGGCGCAGCGGCGGCTGCTCATCCAGTACCCGAAGCGTCAGGTCGGCAACCGGATGTTCCAGGGCGATACCTCGCACCTGCCGCTCAAGCTGAATACGTCCGGTGTCATCCCGCCGATCTTTGCTTCCTCGCTGCTTCTGCTGCCCGCGACGGTGGCGGGCTTCTCGAACACGACGAACTTTCCCGACTGGGCGCGTTCGATCCTTGCCGCTCTCGGTAATGGCCAGCCGCTCTATATGGTGCTCTATGCCGGCATGATCGCCTTCTTCACCTTTTTCTACACGGCGATCGTCTTCAATCCGAAGGATACCGCCGACCAGTTGAAGAAGCATTCCGGCTTCATACCGGGCTATCGCCCCGGTGAGCGGACGGCGGATTATATCGACTACGTTCTCACGCGTATCACGGCGATCGGCGCCGTCTATCTGGTGCTCGTCTGCCTCTTACCCGAATTTCTAATAACGACGTTCCACGTTCCGTTCTATCTTGGCGGCACGTCGCTTCTGATCGTGGTCAGTGTCACGCTCGATACGGTGGCGCAGATCCAGGGGCATCTCATCGCGCACCAGTACGAGGGCCTGATCAAGAAGTCGAAACTGCGTGGAGGAAAGAGGGGACGATGAGGCTTATTCTGCTCGGGCCGCCGGGCGCCGGCAAGGGAACGCAGGCGAAAGTCCTGACCGAGAAACATGGGATCCCGCAACTTTCGACGGGCGACATGCTGCGTGCGGCGGTCGCGGCAGGGTCTGAGGTCGGAAAGCGCGCGAAAGCGGTCATGGATTCCGGCGGGCTGGTCTCCGACGAGATCGTCAACCAGATCGTTTCAGAGCGGATCGACCAGGCTGACTGCGCCAACGGTTTCATCCTCGACGGTTATCCGCGCACTGTCCCCCAGGCGGAAGCGTTGAGCGGGATGCTCAGGCAGAAAGGCCTGCGCCTGGATGGCGTCGTCAATCTGAAGGTGGACGAAGAAGCGCTGGTGCGCCGCATGGAGTCGCGTGTGCGCGAGACGATCGCTGCCGGAGGCAAGGTTCGCGCGGACGACAATCCGGAATCCTTCAAGAAGCGGCTGGAGGAGTACCGTGAAAAGACTGCGCCGCTTGCCGATTATTATCGGGGAACCGGCGAGTTGAGATCGGTCGATGGCATGGCTGACATGAAGGCGGTCACGGCCGAAATCGAAAGGGTTCTGGAGACGGCGTGAACGCGTTGGCCTGCATGGCCGGTCGCGGTGCTACAGGTGTTGACTTTCCGGCGTGATTCCGCCTAAGAGAGCGCCAATTCGCTTTCAATTAGAGCGGTCGGCGCCGATCAGGGTTGATAAGGATCGGGCCGGGCGCTTTTGCATTGTCCGGCCAGTGTCGAATGAATGCCCGGACCGGGCGAACGAACATATCAAGGAGAAGCGGCGTGGCCCGTATCGCTGGCGTCAATATTCCAACCAACAAGCGTGTCGTCATCGCGCTGCAGTACATCCATGGTATTGGCCCGACTTTCGCCAAGCAGATCGTGGAGAAGGTCAACATTCCGCTGGAGCGCCGGGTCAACGAGTTGACCGACGCCGAGGTGCTGGCCATCCGCGAGACGATCGACCGCGACTATCAGGTCGAGGGCGATCTTCGCCGCGAAGTATCGATGAATATCAAGCGTCTCATGGACCTCGGCGTCTATCGCGGCCTGCGTCATCGCCGCTCGCTGCCGGTTCGCGGCCAGCGCACGCACACCAATGCGCGGACCCGCAAGGGCCCGGCGAAGGCGATTGCCGGGAAGAAGAAATAGTTCAGTCGGTTGTCGCTAGTAGTTCGTCAGTCGAATGACGATCGGCGATTGACGACCGACTATGGTGTAGCCGCTGGCATTACGGCGGTGTCAAGATCGAACGAAAGGTAGATAATGGCCAAGGAAGCCGTACGCGTTCGCCGTCGCGAGCGTAAGAATATCTCGTCGGGCGTCGCCCACGTCAATTCGACCTTCAACAATACGATGATCACCATCACCGATGCGCAGGGCAACGCGATTGCCTGGTCGTCGGCGGGTGCTCAAGGTTTCAAGGGCTCGCGCAAGTCGACCCCGTTCGCGGCGCAGGTCGCTGCCGAGGATGCGGCGAAGAAGGCGCAGGAGCATGGCATGCGCATGCTCGAGGTCGAGGTTTGCGGTCCGGGCTCCGGCCGTGAGTCGGCGCTGCGCGCCTTGCAGGCGGCGGGCTTCACCATTACATCCATTCGTGACGTGACCCCGATCCCGCACAATGGATGCCGGCCGCGCAAGAAGCGCCGCGTCTAAGTTCTGAAATCCATCTGCCGCAATGAGCGCTCCTCGGGGCGCTCCTCTTCGGTTTCCAGATCGCCCGCCACGATTGGATGGTGGCGGGGACAAGGAAGGAAAACGAAATGATCCAGAAAAACTGGCAGGAACTCATCAAGCCGAACAAGGTGGAGTTCTCCTCCAAGGGTAAGACGACGACAACGCTGGTGGCCGAGCCGCTGGAGAGGGGCTTCGGCCTGACCCTCGGCAACGCGCTGCGCCGCGTGCTGCTCTCCTCGCTGAGAGGCGCCGCCGTCACCGCTGTCCAGATCGATGGCGTGCTGCATGAATTCTCCTCGATCCCGGGCGTGCGCGAGGATGTCACCGACATCGTCCTCAACATCAAGGAAATCGCCATCCGTATGGAAGGCGACGGGCCGAAGCGCATGGTCGTGCGCAAGCAGGGCCCGGGCGTGGTCACCGCCGGCGACATCCAGACGGTCGGCGATGTCGAGATCCTGAATCCGGATCACATCATCTGCACGCTGGACGAAGGCGCGGAAATCCGCATGGAGTTCACCGTCGACAGCGGCAAGGGCTATGTGCCGGCCGAGCGTAACCGCGCGGAGGACGCGCCGATCGGGTTGATTCCGGTCGACAGCCTCTATTCGCCGGTGAAGAAGGTCTCCTACAAGGTTGAGAACACCCGCGAAGGCCAGGTTCTCGACTATGACAAGCTCACCATGTCGATCGAGACCGACGGATCGGTCACGGGCGAGGACGCGGTGGCATTCGCCGCGCGCATCCTGCAGGACCAGCTTGCGCTCTTCGTCAATTTCGAGGAGCCGCACAAGGAACAGCCGCAGGAGCAGGTCACGGAACTGGCCTTCAATCCGGCGCTGCTCAAGAAGGTGGACGAACTGGAGCTTTCGGTCCGTTCGGCCAACTGCCTGAAGAACGACAACATCGTCTATATCGGCGACCTGATCCAGAAGACGGAAGCCGAGATGCTGCGCACGCCGAATTTCGGCCGCAAGTCGCTGAACGAGATCAAGGAAGTGCTCGCCGCCATGGGCCTGCATCTCGGCATGGAAGTGCCGGACTGGCCGCCGGAGAACATCGAAGACCTCGCCAAGCGCTACGAAGATCAATACTGAGACGCGGCAGACCGCTCTCTATAAGGAAACCGAAGGAGAAGGCTCATGCGTCATGGACGTTCCGGCCGCCGGCTGAACCGTACCGTCAGCCATCGCAAGGCCCTGTTTTCCAACATGGCCGCTTCGCTCATCGAGCATGAGCAGATTACGACGACGCTTCCGAAAGCCAAGGAACTGCGCCCGATTGTCGAGAAGCTCGTGACGCTCGGCAAGCGCGGCGATTTGCATGCCCGCCGTCAGGCGATCGCCGCTATCGGCTCCGATGCGCTGGCGAAGCGCCTGTTCGAGACGATCGCGCCGCGCTACGCCTCTCGCAATGGCGGCTATCTGCGCATCATGAAGGCAGGTTTCCGCCATGGCGACAATGCCGCAATGGCCGTCATCGAATTCGTCGACCGCGACACCTCCGCGAAGGGCGCGGCGGATCGTGCTCGCACGGCGGCCGAGGAAACCGAGAATGAGGCCGAGGCGGCCTGAGCCACACTGTCTTATAAGCCAGTCAGAAAGGGGCCGTGCGGCCCCTTTTTCGTTATTCGCAGTCACATGCGGGTGATTGCCGGTGGATCGTCATCCAACGGTAACGGCACAGTCATCCCCCGGTCATGCGTCTTGGACAGAAGAAAGGACATTGGTCCCCGTCCAAAGGATGCGTGTTATGAAAATCTCCCGACATTTCCTCTCCGCGAGCATGGCGTTCTCGGCCCTCACAGTCTCCTTGCCCGGCCATGCCGACGATGCCGAAGCCTATCTTTTGCGCGCGGCACGGGGCGATATCACCCAGCCAGGCGGAGCGCGACGGCTTGCAGGCGATGCGACGGAGCAGTTCAAGGCGCTTATCGATGACGGGGAAGTACGAAACGTGATCCTGCTCATCGGCGATGGCATGGGCGATTCCGAGATCACCGTCGCGCGGAATTATGCCGAAGGCGCCGGCGGTTTCTTCAGGGGTATCGACGCGCTGCCGGTTACCGGTCAGTACACCCATTATTCGCTGGATAGGAAAACCGGCAAGCCGGACTATGTGACCGATTCGGCTGCGTCGGGCACCGCGTGGGCGACCGGCGTAAAGACCTACAACAATGCGGTTGGCGTCGACATTCATGGCAAGCCGCACAAAAACCTGATCGAGCTTGCCAAGGCGGCCGGGCTCGCGACCGGCAATGTGTCCACGGCGGAAATTCAGGACGCGACGCCGGCGGTCCTCTTGGCGCATGTCTCGCTGCGCAAATGCTACGGCCCGGAGGAGACGAGCAAGAACTGCCCGGAGAATGCGCTGGAGAATGGCGGTCTCGGTTCGATCAGCGAGCAGATTCTCGATACGCGTGCCGATCTGGTGCTCGGTGGCGGCGCCAAGAGTTTCGAGCAGGTGACGAAAGCCGGCAAATGGAGCGGCAGAACCTTGCTCGATCAGGCGAAGGAACAGGGCTTCACGATAGTCACCAATCTCGGCGAAATGGACGCGTTGACCAAGGCGAACCAGGACAAGCCGGTGCTTGGGCTCTTCTCCGGCGGCAACATGCCGGTTCGCTGGACGGGTCCGAAGGCGAGTTTGCACGGCAATGTCGACAAGGAGCCGGTCACCTGCGAGCCGAACCCTGAGCGCACGGCGACGATTCCCACGCTTGCCGCCATGACGGAGAAGGCGATCAACCTGCTGAAGTCGAACGAAAAGGGCTTCTTCCTGCAGGTCGAGGGCGCATCGATCGACAAGCAGGACCATGCGGCCAATCCCTGTGGCCAGATCGGCGAGACGGTCGATCTGGACGAGGCGGTTCAGGCGGCGCTCGCCTTCGCCAAGGCCGACGGAAAGACGCTGGTGATCGTTACGGCCGACCACGCCCATTCAAGCCAGATCATTCCAAACGATACGAAGGCGCCGGGGCTGACGGAAGCGCTGATGACCCGCGACGGATCGGTCATGTCGGTCAGTTATGGCAATTCGGAGGGCGATTCCCAGGAGCACACCGGCGCGCAGTTGCGGGTCGCGGCCTTCGGCCCCCACGCGGGGAATTTCGCCGGGCTCACGGATCAGACGGACATGTTCTACACGATCCGCGATGCGCTGAAGCTCGGCGAAAGCCAGCGTGCCGACGCTAATTGACTGTTTTCATTTCGCCGCCTTGGAACCCCGGCCGCCGGCCGGGGTTTCTTTTTGGTGTGTCGCTGACTCCGGCGTTGTGAACAGCCTTTCAATTTGCACAATCCTCTGTGAGAAGGGCAGCGACACGACCATTGGCGGGAAAACGGGAATGCGGAACGGCAAAAGGCGTTTCATGGCTCTGGCGGTCAGCGTCCTGGTAGGGGCGCTGGTTGTCTCTTTTGCGTTTGAGGCAACAGCCGAAGAGAAGAGCACCGTCGGCGGCGTTCTGTCCGATCTGCTGGGCAACGGGCAGAACCAGAGCCAGCAGAAGCCGGGCGGAAGCCAGGCAGGAAAGGCCGACGACACATTGCGCCGTGTACCGTTCGGGCGCGAGGAGATGGAACTATCCTTCGCGCCGCTGGTCAAGCGTACCGCGCCGGCCGTCGTCAATGTCTATGCGTCGAGCAAGGTGAGGGTGCAGTCACCCTTCATGGACGATCCGTTCTTCGGCCGCTTCTTCGGCCAGCAGATGCCGCCGCGCGTGCAGTCCTCGCTCGGCTCTGGCGTGATCGTCGATTCGTCGGGCATCATCGTCACCAACAACCATGTCATCCAGGGCGCCGACGAGGTGAAGGTGGCGCTTTCGGACGGGCGTGAATTCGAAAGCAAGATCCTGCTCAAGGACGACAAGGTCGACCTCGCCGTCCTGAAGATCAAGGCGCCCGACCCGCTGCCGACAATTCCGCTCGGCGATTCCGACGCGCTGGAAGTCGGCGACCTCGTGCTGGCGATGGGCAACCCCTTTGGCGTCGGCCAGACCACGACCAGCGGCATCGTCTCTGCTCTCGCGCGTACGCATATCGGCGTCTCCGACTATTCTTTCTTCATCCAGACCGACGCGGCCATCAATCCCGGCAATTCCGGCGGTGCGCTGATCGACATGAAGGGCGAACTCGTCGGCATCAACAGTGCCATTTACAGCAAGAGCGGTGGCTCGATCGGCATCGGCTTCGCCATTCCCTCGAATATGGTACGCGCCTTCGTGCAGTCCGCGAAGAACGGCAGCGACTATTTCGAGCGACCCTTCATCGGGGCCGAGTTCCAGGAGGTGACGCCCTCTGTCGCCGACGCGCTCGGCATGAGCCGCCCGGCAGGCGCGCTGGTATCCTCGGTGATGAAGGACGGACCCGCCGAGCAGGCCGGGTTACGGCCGGGCGACGTTGTCACGGCCATGGACGGAGCGCCGATCGACGATCCGCAAGGGCTTAATTTCCGCCTTTCCACCCAGCCGATCGGTGGCACATCGACCTTCGACATATTGCGCGATGGCAAGAAGCAGCAGGTGAAGGTGAAACTGGAGCGCGCGCCGGCGGGCCAGTCCTCGAAGGAAATCACCATCGATGGCGATAGCCCCTTTGCCGGCGCGAAAGTAGCGGCGCTGTCGCCGCGTCTGGCGCAGCGGCTCGGCATGCCGACGGATTCCGAAGGCGTGGTGATCGTCGATCTCGAGAACAATTCCGCGGCGCAGAGCCTTGGCTTCGACAAGGGGGATATCATCAGCGAGGTCAACGGCGTGGCGATCAAGAGCGTGGACGACCTCCAGAAGGCAGCCTCGCACCAGACACGGCTGTGGCGCTTCACCGTCATGCGCAACGGCCAGACGATCCGCCAGATCCTGCGGTTTTGACAGGCTTCCATGGCGGACCTTTTCGAGCAATCCTCGCCTAAGTCTCCGGAGCCCGGCCGGCCGCTCGCCGACCGGCTGAGGCCGATGCGGCTGGAAGATGTCGTCGGGCAGGAGCATCTGACTGGTCTGGATGGCGCGCTGACCCGCATGATCCGCTCCGGCTCGCTCGGTTCCATGGTGTTCTGGGGCCCGCCCGGCACCGGCAAGACGACGGTTGCGCGGCTGCTTGCCGGCCAGACCGGCCTCGCCTTCGAGCAGATATCTGCGATCTTCTCCGGCGTCGCCGACCTGAAGAAGGTGTTCGAGGCAGCAAGACTGCGCCGGGCCAATGGCCGCCAGACATTGCTCTTCGTGGACGAGATTCATCGCTTCAACCGCGCCCAGCAGGACAGTTTCCTGCCGGTGATGGAGGATGGCACGGTCATCCTTGTAGGAGCCACGACCGAAAACCCATCCTTCGAACTCAACGCCGCCTTGCTGTCGCGGGCGCGCGTTCTTGTTTTCCATGCGCTCGATGAGGAAAGCATCGCGAAGCTTCTTTCCCGCGCCGAGGAGACAGAGGGCAGGGCGTTGCCGCTCGACACGGAGGCGCGCACGGTCCTGCTTCGGCTCGCGGATGGCGATGGTCGCGCCGCGCTGACGCTCGCCGAGGAAATCTGGCGCGCGGCAGGCGAGGGCGAGATATTCGATGCCGACGGCCTCATGCGCATCGTCCAGCGGCGCGCGCCGGTCTACGACAAGAGCCAGGATGGCCACTACAACCTGATCTCCGCGCTGCATAAATCGGTGCGCGGCTCGGACCCGGACGCCGCGCTCTACTATCTGGCGCGCATGTTCGATGCCGGCGAGAACCCGCTTTATATCGGCCGGCGGCTGGTACGGATGGCCGTCGAGGATATCGGGCTTGCCGATCCGCAGGCTCTCGTCATCGCCAACGCCGCCAAGGATGCCTACGACTACCTCGGCTCGCCGGAAGGCGAACTGGCGCTGGCGCAGGCCTGCATCTATCTGGCCTCCGCGCCGAAATCGAATGCGGCGTACACTGCCTTTTCAGCGGCTACACGCGCCGCCAAGGAGCATGGCTCGCTGATGCCGCCGAGGCACATCCTCAACGCGCCGACCAAGCTCATGAAGGGGGAGGGATACGGCTCGGGCTATCGCTACGATCATGACGAGCCGGATGCCTTTTCGGGGCAGGATTATTTTCCCGAGAAGCTTGGCCGGCAGAAATTCTACGATCCCGTGGATCGCGGTTTTGAGCGTGAAATCCGCAAGCGCCTGGATTACTGGGCGAGGCTCAGGGAAGAGAGACGGCGGGGAGAGAAGTAGCCGCCGTCAAGTTGGCACTTAGCTTATCCGCCCCGCCGTCTCGCGGCGCGCTCTTCGCGTGAGCGGCGGCGCGGCGCGTTATCCACGCCGGCGAGCCCTGCATCGGCCAGTTTAGACTCCGGCATCTTCACGACGGTGCGGAGCTTCGGGAACGAATCGACCTTGTTGGGCAATGCCATCGCGTTGATGAAGAGCTGCTGGAAATCGGGTTCCAGCGCGGTCTCGATCTTGTCGATACTGGCGACTTCACGCTCGATCTCCCGGCGGTGGTCGCGATTGAGCAGCGCCATCAGCGCGCCCGTGCCGGCCGCATTGCCGACCGCCTTGACCTCGTCGAGGTCGCAATCGGGGATAAGGCCGAGGACCATCGCGTATTTCGGATCGATGAAGGAGCCGAAAGCGCCGGCGAAGCGGATCGTGTCCACCTCCGTGATGCCCTGCTTTTCCATCAACAGCTTGGTGCCGGCGTAGAGCGCTGCCTTGGCGAGCTGGATGGCGCGGATATCGTTCTGGGTGACGGAGATGCGCGGACCGCCGTCCCGGCTCTCGCGCAGCAAATAGGAGAAGGTGCGACCGTTCTGGAAAATGCGCGGCGTGGCCGCCGCAAGCGCGCCGTCGATGACACCGTCCTCCGAGATCAGGCCGGAAAGATACATCTCCGCCACCACTTCGATGATGGCCGAGCCGCATATGCCGGTGACGCCGGTCGCCTTGGCGGCTTCCTCGAAGCCTTCTTCGTCGGACCATTTGTCGACACCGATCACCCGGTATTTCGGTTCGTAGGTCACAGGGTCGATGCGCACGCGCTCGATGGCGCCGGGTGCGGCTCGCTGGCCGGACGAGATTTCGGCGCCTTCGAAGGCCGGTCCGGTGGGTGAGGAGGCGGCGACGACATGGCCGCGCTTGCCGAGCACGATCTCGGCATTGGTGCCGACATCGACCAGCAACATCATCTTGTCCTGCCGGTAGGGCCCTTCCGACAGCGTGGCGCCTGCGGCATCCGCCCCCACATGGCCGGCGATGCAGGGCAGCACATAGAAGCGCGCCCCCCGGTTGACCTCGATGCCGATATCGTGCGCCCAGCCTTGCACCGCGCCGGACACGGCGAGCGCGAACGGCGCCTGGCCGAGTTCGGTCGGATCGATGCCGAGGAACAGGTGGTGCATGATCGGGTTGCAGACGAAGACACTGTCGAAAATGTCGTTACGGTCGACGCCGCCTTCGCCGCAGACTTTGCCGATCAGGCCGTTGACGGCCTCGTGCACGGCCTTGGTCATCGCCTCGCGGCCGTCCGGGTTCATCATGACGTAGGAAACGCGGCTCATCACGTCTTCGCCGAAGCGAATCTGGGGGTTGGGCGCGCCGGACGAGGCGACGACGCGGCCGGAGAGCAGCGAAACGAGATGCATCGCGATCGTCGTCGAACCGATATCGCAGGCGATGCCGTAGGCCTCGTTCTTCAGCCCCGGATAAAGCGCGATGACGGTCGCGCGGGAAAGCTCCATATCCTTGTGGATCGCGGCGGTGACGGCCCAGTTCTCCTTGCGCAGGATTTTCTGGACTTCGGGGATGAGATGCTGCGCGACGCGCAGATCCTTCCAGCCCCAGTCTTTCGCCAGCACGGCCTTGAGCCGGTCGAGATCGCCGAGCGGCTTGTGCATGTCCGGTTCGTCCACTTCGACATAGCACATCTGGATCGCCGGATTGCGCTCGATGACGCGGTCGGTCGCGGCCTTGCGGATGATTTGCGCGTTGATGACGGTATCCTGCGGCACGTCTACGACGAGATCGCCCTGCACGGTCGCCGAGCAGGAGAGGCGCCGGCCTTCCGGCAGGCCGCGCACGCGTTCGTAGCGTTCCTCTTTCGGGCCTTTCGCCGAGATGTGGTCGAGCGAGGAGACGATTTTGTGTTTCGCGAAATTGCCTTCCTGTATCTCGATCTGGCAGCGCCCGCAGGTCGCACGGCCGCCGCAGACGCTCTCCACATAGACGCCGAGCGAGCGAGCCGCATCAAGGATTGGCGTGCCGATCGGGAAGCGGCCGCGCTTGCCCGAAGGCATGAAGAGAACGAGAGGATTGGGCGCTTCGCTGTTCATTTCACTGCCAGTTTGCCGAGAAGTTTACTTCCCGCCTTTACACTTCGTTGCTGCATATGGGGATAATCTGCCGCTGAACGAGGGAACGATGTCCGATATCCTCTTTTCAGCGGTAACCACCGGATTCTTCATGGTCAGGCTCTTCAAGGGGCCGTGGCTGAAGAACCCGCAATATCTTGCCGCCGCCATCTGCGGATCGATCCTTGCCGCCCTGACGCTCCATCTCTTCTGGCCGGCAGCCGACGGCGATTTCATCGTCGGCGGCGTGACCGGCCTTGCCGGTTCGTGGGCCGGCATAGCACTGTTCGACATGGCGCTGGGCGCGGTGTGACGTCCGTTACTGGGCGGAGCGAGCCTCGAAGGGCGCACGATGACCTCTCACCCTGCCGCTGCCCGGCGCGCTTCGCGGCCACCCCGGCGACGACCTCCGCTGGAAGCAGCGGCCGCGCCTTCCACAGGCGCACTCGCTGCCGCCGGTGCTGATGCTGGCTGGCCGGCCACGGCCGGTTTGTAATCCTTGTAGGTCTTGATCCAGGTCATGCAGTCCTTGTCGGTGCCGGCAAGCACGTTGGCGCCGCGCACGGCCTCCATCTCCTGCGGGCGGCAGGGATTCATGATCGCCGAGGTCATGCCGGCGCCGATCACCATCGGGATGAAGGCGCCGTTGATGCCGTGCCGGTGCGGCAGGCCGAAGGAGATGTTAGAAAGGCCGCAGGTCGTGTTGACCTTGAGTTCCTCGCGCAGGCGGCGCAGAAGCGCGAAGACCTGGCGGCCGGCATCGCCCAGCGCGCCGATCGGCATGACCAGCGGATCGACCACTACGTCCTCGGCCTTGATGCCGTGGTCCATGGCGCGCTCGACGATCTTCTTGGCGACGGCGAAGCGAACGTTAGGGTCCATCGAAATGCCCGTCTCGTCATTGGAGATCGCCACGACCGGCACGTTGTATTTCTTGACCAGCGGCAGGATCGCCTCGAGTTTCTCCTCTTCGCCGGTGACGGAGTTCACCAGCGGCCGTCCCTTGGCAACCTTGAGCGCGGCTTCGATAGCGCCTGTGACAGAGGAGTCGATCGAAAGCGGAAGATCGACGAGGCCCTGCACGATCTCCAACGTCTGGACGAGCAGGCCGGGCTCGGTCGCATTCGGGTCCACCGCCGTCACGCCGGCATTGACGTCGAGCATGGTCGCGCCCGCCGCGGCCTGTTCCAGCGCGTCCTTCTTCACCGTCTCGAAATTGCCTTCGATCATCTCGGCGGCGAGCTTCTTGCGGCCGGTCGGGTTGATCCGTTCGCCGATGACGCAGAAGGGCTGGTCGAAGCCGATGACGATTTCGCGGGTCGCGGATGCGACGATGGTTCGGGTCATGGTTATCTCCGTTTGATATAAAGACTTCTTTATATCGTTATCTCTTTCTGATCAACGGCCGGAAAGCCATCGGTTCAATTCGCGGCCTTCTCCACCCGGTCGGCGGGCTGTTCGGTTATGTTTTCATGCAGAATCTTGTCGAGACGGTCTGCAACGACCTGGTCGTCATGCCGCGCCTCGCGCTTCCATGGCTGCCGGCCTTTCAGGACACCGGATTCGGCGACGATCTCGGCCACATATTCCTCCTGCCGATAGGCCATGACATGGATGCCTGAGACGCCGGGGATTTCCTTCACCTCATTGATGACGTCGATGCAGAGCCGCTTGCCTTCACTCTTCTGGTCGGCGGCTCCTTCGAGGCGCTGGATAACGGAGTCGGGAATATGGATTCCTGGCACGTTGGAGCGGATCCAACGTGCTGTCTTCGCCGACGCGAGAGGGCCGACGCCGGCAAGGACGAAGCATTTTTCGGTGAGGCCGAGGTCGCGGATGCGCTGCATGTAGGTGCGGAACATCGGCACGTCGAAGCAATACTGACTCTGCACGAACTGCGCGCCCGCGGCAATCTTCTTGGCGAGCCGCATCGGCCGGAAATCGTAGGGTGGCGCGAAGGGATTGATAGCGGCGCCGAGGAAGACCGCAGGAGGGGTCGTGAGCTTGCGCCCGGAAAGAAACTTTCCGTTGTCGCGCATGACGCGCACGGTCTCCAAGAGCGACATGCAGTCGAGATCGAAAACAGGCTTGGCGCCGGGCTGGTCGCCGGCCTGCACGCCATCGCCCGTCAGGCAGAGGATGTTGGCGACACCCATGGCGGCTGCGCCCAGCACGTCGCCCTGTATGGCGATACGGTTCTTGTCGCGGCAGGCGATCTGCATGATCGGCGCGTAGCCCATCCGGGTCAGGAGCGCGCAGATGCCGACCGAAGACATGTGGCAGTTTGCGCCCGAAGCATCGACCGCGTTGATGCCGTCCACCCAGCCGTCGAAGACGGCGGCGCGCTGATAGACGTCCTCCGGGTTGGCGCTGTCGGGCGGGTTGAGCTCCGCCGTGACGGCGAATTCGCCGCGTCGCAGGACACGCTCGAGCCGCCCGAGCGAGGAATGGCCGGGCAGGGGATCGAGCGGCAGATCAATGCCGGCCGGGTTCTCGTCGCGCTGAGTAGGGCGGGGAGGGGTCATGCCGCCTCAGTCCTTGCCTTTTCCTTCTCGGCCGCTGCCAACGCCGTCACCCGCAGCCAGGCCGAAGTCTCACGCAGGGACTGATCGACAGGCTTCTGCACATTGAGGATCATGTCGCCATGCTTCATGTTGCGCGAGCCTTCCCATGCCTTGACCCAGACGCAGGGCATGTTGGGCTCGACCTCGCAATTGCCGTTGGCGCGCACGCCGCCGCACGGGCCGTTCCGGAGTTGCTTGGGGCAGTTCATCGGGCAGGACATGCCGGTCGAGGAAAGTACGCATTGCCCGCACATGCGGCAGTCGAACATGAAGCCCTTGACGCGCTTCTCGACAAACTTCACAGGCCCCTCGACGCGGCCATAGCCGACTGCCTTCCACAAGGGATGGAGCGCGAGGAAGGCATCGGCGAAGCGGGCGTAAACCCATTCGAGGAAGCGCGAATGCCTGACCGACCAGAGCCGCACGGTATAATGCCGCTGCACGCGCCGCTGGGGCGACACATCGGCCGGTTTGTAGTCGCTCTTCGGCGCCGCTTTCTTGACGATCGTCGCCTGCGTCACGCCGCCGGAAGTGGATGGCGGTGTTGGCTCGGCCGCACTGCTCGCCGGACCGGAAGCGGTGGTGGAGGCGGTCTTCTCAGCCATTTTCCTTGCCGCCGGCTTTTACGAGCGCGACCAGCCGCTCGCGGTCATATTTCGCTTCGAGTTCGGCGAGGGCCTTGTCCGCTTCCGCCTCAAGGTCGTCACCGACAGGGAGGGGGGCAGCCTTGCGCCACTCTTCCAGATAGTCGCCGGTGGCGGACGCGCCCGTGCGCATGGCGCACATGTCGATTGCCTCGGTGAAGCGCACCGACAGTTCGCGCTTGGCGTTCTGCCGGCCTCTTTTGACGATCACCTGAGCTGGTATGTCGCGCCAATAGACAATGATAAGATCGGCCATCTCTGCCTCGTGCCATCCTGATGTTGAGCATTGCCGTAACGGCTGAAACGCCGCTAGTTACGAGACGACGCGCGCGCATTCAAATGCGACGTGCCGAACTCCGTCTTTCAGCCCTGCATTTCCAGCCGCCGGGCGATGGCTCGGTGAAGGTCGGGTGCGGCGGCGACCAGGGCCTGCGCGGCTTCCGATTGCGGATGGTCGAGAATGTCGCTCGTGCGGCCGCGCTCGACGATGCGGCCCTCATGCATGACCATCACGTCATCGGTAATGGCACGTGCAACCGTCAGATCGTGCGTGATGAAGATATAAGCGACGCCAAGCTTCTGGTTGAGATCGGCGAAAAGGTCGAGGATTTGTGCCCGGATCGACACGTCGAGCGCCGAGACGGGCTCGTCCGCCACGATCAGCTTCGGACGTGTGATGACGGCGCGAGCGATCGAGATGCGCTGCCGCTGGCCGCCGGAGAATTCGTGCGGGTATTTATCCATGTCGGATGGGGAGAGACCGACCTCGGCAAGCGTGGCGGCGATCATCTCGCGCCGTTCCTTCACCCCCGGCTGCTTTTCCAGGAGGTGCAGCGGCTCGCCTACCAGTTTCTCGACTTTGTGGCGTGGGTCGAACGAACCGTACGGGTCCTGGAACACGACCTGCATATTGCGGCGGGAAGGCCGAAGCTCCGTCTCGCTCTTGCTGCTGACCGATTGCCCCAGTAGCCTTATGTCGCCGCCAGTCGGCCGGTCGAGCGCCAGGATCATGCGCGCCAGCGTCGATTTCCCACAGCCCGAGCGTCCTACGAGCGCGACGGACTGGCCCGGCTCGACCGAGAACGATACCTCATCCACCGCGCGGAATGGTGTTGGCCGGCTGAAGAGCGACGAGCGGCGGCCGGGATAATCTTTTACGACGGAGGACACTTCGAGGAGAGGGGCCGAGCGCTTCGAAGCATCAACTGCGCCCCTCCGCTCCGGCACATGCATCGATGCCTGCGCCAATTGCCGGGTATAGGGATGCACCTGCTCCGAAAGCGTCCGCGCCGTCTCGCCTTCCTCCATGACCTCGCCGTGACGCATGACCGTCACGCGGTCGGACATGTCGGCGACGACCGCGAGATCATGCGAGATCAGGAGCAGCCCCATGCGATCTTCGTCAACCAAGCCGCGCAACAGTTCGAGGATCTGTTTCTGCAGCACCACGTCGAGCGCGGTCGTTGGCTCGTCGGCGACGAGCAGCTTCGGCTTCAGTGCGCAGGCGATGGCGATGACGACGCGCTGGCGCTGGCCGCCGGAAAGCTCGTGCG
>JBDZVC010000498.1:0-2903 GCA_040255475.1 Phyllobacteriaceae bacterium
ATCTGCTCAACGCCGCGATCCTCCGAACCGCGCGCAAGCTGTTCGACGGGATGCTCTTCGGGCGATAAGACGGAGGTTTGTCGTGCGCATAGGGTTCATGGGTTTCGGAGAGGCCGCGCGCGCGTTCTGCGACAGTCTTGCGCCGCAAGGCATGAGCTTTACGGCTTACGATATCCTGCTTGACCGGGAGGCGAGTGCCGAGGCGATGCGCGCCGCTATGCGCGAACGCAATGTCACGATTGCGGAGACTCCAGCCGGATTGCGCAATGCCGACTGGATCATCAGCGCCGTCACCGCCGACCAGAGCCTGATCGCTGCCCGGTCGCTTCTGCCGCATCTGGTGCAGGGGCAGGTCCTTATCGATCTCAATTCGGTATCGCCGGGACGCAAGCGCGAGACGGCGGCGGAGGTGGAAGCGGCGGGCGCTGTCTATCTCGACATGGCGGTGATGGCGCCGGTTCATCCGCGGGGCCATCGCACGCCGGTCCTGCTTGCCGGCGAAGAGGCGGATCGGCTGGCAAAGGAGATGGCCGCGCTCGGCTTCAATGGCCGAGTCGTCGGCGAAAAGACGGGCGCGGCGACCGCGATCAAGATGGTGCGATCCTCATTCGTCAAGGGGCTGGAGGCGATCACGGTCGAGGCGCTGCTCGCCGCGGAGGCTTCCGGCTGCTTCGATGAAATCCTTGCGTCGCTCTCGACGAGCTATCCCGGCCTCGACCTGCCGAAGATGGCGCCCTACCAGTTCGAACGTACGCTGAGACACGGCGCGCGTCGCGCCGCCGAAATGCGCGAAAGCGCAGCGACGCTCGACGCGCTGGGCCTGAGAGGCGGGCTTGCCGCCGAGACCGCCGAAATCCAGCAGCGTATGGGCGTGGCCGGCAGGACCGTGAATCCGGACGAACCTGACCTGAGGGAACTTGTCCGCGCCGTCCTCGCCGCCCGCCTGGCTGGGACGAACTAAAGCTTCTCCACCGATAGATAGAACATGTGCCGGCCGTCTCATGACGGAGGGCGCTTTCGACCCGCAATCTGAGGTTAGCTGGGGCGCAATGTATGCATTCCATGTCGTAGCTGGAGCATCGGTCGGCCCTCATGTATGCAGAAATCACCAAAGGAGCGAGAATCTCGACCAACGTAACCATGATTTGAATTCTTGCTGCTGGAAGCCTTTCCAGCAATGTATACATACGATGGATAGAAGCGACGGGAGGTCGATATGGGCATTCTGGATTTTCCGAGCCGCGGCAAGGCGGCGGCCGGGCGGCCGGACACGGGCCTCGCAAAGGCGATCGACGGCTTCTCCATCGAGGTCATGCCGCGCACTGCGGCCAAGGTGCCGAGCTTTCCCGATATCCTGCCTGCCGCCACGCGGGTCTATATCGCCAATATCGACGGCACGCCGTTCGACGACATGGTGGCGACGGCGAAGCGCCTGCACGAGGACGGCTTCGTGGTAATGCCGCATATCCCTGCGCGCATGATCGAAAGCCGCGCCGTGCTGGAGGAATGGCTTCGCCGCTATCGTGACGAGGCCGGCGTCGATCAGGCCCTGGTGCTGGCTGGCGGCCTGCCGACGCCGCGCGGGGAATTCGACAGTTCCATGCAGCTTCTCCAAACGGGCCTGTTCGAGAAATACGGCTTCCGCCGACTGCACGTCGCCGGACATCCGGAAGGCAGCCGCGATATCGATACCGACGGTTCCACGCGGAATGTGGATCATGCGCTCCACTGGAAGCAGGAATATGCCCGCCGCACCGGCACCGAAATGGCGATCGTCACGCAGTTCGTATTCGACGCGAGGCCGGCGCTCGAGTGGTCGGAACGCGTCCGTTCCAATGGCGTCACGCTGCCGATCCATCTCGGCGTCGCCGGGCCGGCCAAGCTGCAGACGCTGATCAAGTTCGCGATGGCCTGCGGCGTCGGGCCGTCGATCCAGGTCCTCCGCAAGCGGGCAATGGATCTCACCAAGCTGATGCTGCCCTATACGCCGGCCGAGGTCCTTTCCGGCGTCGCCAATCACCTTTCGTCTCATCCCGAAAGCCTTATCGGGCAGGTGCATGTCTTCCCGCTTGGCGGAATCGTTGCCGCCGCGGACTGGGTGGCGGATCACAGGGCCGAGGCGGCTCACGACCCAGCCTGTTCGGCGTGACTTCCCTGGAGAGACCCCTTTAGGCTTCAATACAGGACGGTCCTTTTTCGCCTGCGCCTGAGGCGCTGCGGTGGCACAGTTTAGCTTCCGCTGCCGCTGCTGTTCGCCAAAACGTTTCGATGGGATGTTGCCGCCGCCACGATTGGTGCTAGTTTGCTCGCGATGATCGTCGCCTTCCGGCTGGTAAAGCCGGAGGCGTCATCGTGTCGCCGCGAGGCGGCCGGGCCGGCTTCCGCCGGCTCGAGGCAGAAAGGCATTGGCAGGGAGGAGATTGCCATGAAGACCACACGCCGTACCGTACTGAAGCTCGGCGCAGGGGCGACATTCGCCGCCGCGGCGCCGGCCATCCTGACGCAAAGGGCGAGCGCCGCCGACAAGCGCATCGCCATGATCGTCAAGAATCTTGGCAACAGCTATTTCGACGCCTGCGCCAACGGTGCCAAGAACGCCGCCAAGGAGATCGGCGGCATCGAGATCATCTACACCGCCTCGGCCAAGCCTACGGCGGAAGACCAGATCGCCGTCATCGACGCACAGATCGCACAGAAGGTCGACGGCATCATCGTTTCCGCCAACGACGCGAACGCGCTCGTGCCGGTCGGCAAGAAGGCGATGCAGCGCGGCATCAAGGTGATGAGCTTCGATTCGGCGATTGCGCCAGAGGGCCGCATCGTCCACCTCTCGGCGTCCTCGACGCCGCTGATCGGCGCCAAGCAGGTGCAGATGATCGGCAAGACGCTCAACTACAAGGGCG
>JBDZVC010000499.1:0-2890 GCA_040255475.1 Phyllobacteriaceae bacterium
GCATAGAAGGAGCGCAGGTCGACGATATCGCTGTGCATGGCCGGGACGGTAGCCGTGCCGGCGAGCAACGGCAAGATTGACGCCGCCCGGCATTCGCCGGGGTGACAGGGCGCGCGATGCCCTCTATCTCTGCGGCAACGAAAGGAGACGTCAATGGCCATCGAGATCGATCAGTTCATGTGCCTGAGCGACAATTTCGGGGTGCTGATCCACGACCGGGAAAGCGGGGCGACCGCACTTGTCGACGCACCCGAAGAAGCGCCCATCCTTGCCGCGCTCGAACGCACCGGGTGGAAACCCTCGATCATCTTCACGACCCATCATCACACGGACCACGTGCAGGCCAATCTGGCGCTCAAGGAAAAATTCGGGCTGAAGATCATCGGACCGAAGGCGGAAGCCTCGAAGATACCGGGTATCGACGAGACGGTCGTCGAGGGCGATACGCTGCATTTCGGCGGCGAACCGGTGCGGGTGATCGAAACGCCCGGCCATACGGCCGGCCATGTGAGCTATCATTTCCCGCAAAGCGGCGTCGTCTTCACCGCCGATACGCTTTTCGCGCTGGGTTGCGGCCGGCTTTTCGAATGCCCGCCGGAGACGATGTTCGCCTCGCTGAAGAAACTCACCGTCCTGCCGGGGGCTACGCGGGTCTATTGCGGTCACGAATATACCGAGGCGAATGCCCGTTTTGCGCTGACGATCGATCCCGAGAACAGCACGCTCGTCGCCCGTGCGGCGGAAATCCGCAGGCTCCGGGCAGACGGCAAGCCGACGCTGCCGACCACGATCGAGCGGGAACTCAAAACGAATCCCTTCCTGCGCTGGCACGATGCGGGCGTGCGCAATACGCTTGGCATGCCGAAGGCTTCGGACGAGGAAGTGTTCGCCGAGATCAGGAAGCGCAAGGACAATTTTTGAGTAAACCCGTGATGCCGGCCTGACGGGTTTTAGGCGGTTCTTGTAGCGTCAGGCTTCGACGGAGCGCGCGCGGCGGAAAAGCATCGATTTCGCGGCCAGTACGGCGCCGGCCGTTATGAGCGCGCAGGCGGCGAGGATGCGCGGCGTGGCGTCCGCCGCGCCGGCCGCGATCAGGACCAGCGTCGACAGGAGCGGCGCCGCGTAGCTTGCCGCGCCGAGCACCTGTATGTTGCCATGCTTGACGCCGTGGTCCCAGGCATAGAAGGCTGCGCCGACCGGCATCAGGCCGAGGCCCGCAACCGCGAGCCATTGGCTCCAGCCCTCGGGCCAGACGGTCTGTTCCAGAAGCAGGTGGCAGATGAGCGAAAGTACCGCCGTCGCGGCGCAAAACCAGGTGACGACGCTGGTCGGCACGGCGGGAAAGCGCCGCGATAGAAGCGAATAGCTCGACCAGACGAGCGCGCAGACGGCCGCGGCCGCATAACCCGTCGCATACCGGCTGTCGAAATCGAGCCGGCCACCCTTGCTGACGATCAGGAAGGCGCCGGCGAGCCCGAGCAGCGCGCCGGCCAGATGGTGCCAGCGCAGCTTTTCGCCCGGCAGAAGCGCCGAGCCGACGACGATCAGGAGCGGCCACAGGTAGGCGATCAGGCTCGCCTCCACGGCGGGTGCGTTGCGGAGCGCGGTGAAGTAGAAGAAGTGGTAGCCGAACAGGCCGGCAATGCCGATCACCCAGACTTTTGCCGGAATGGGCTTCCTCTCCGACGGCGGCGACAGGAAGCGCGCGGCAAGACCGAGGGCTGTCCCGATCGTAAAGGCCATCGCCGCAAGCTGGAAGGGCGGCACGCTGCCCGACGCGGCGGTAAGGAGCGCCAGAAGCGCCCACATCACCACCGCCGAAAAGCCGATCAGCGTTGCCCGCGCCATGTCCGTTTCCCATCTTGCCCGATTGCGGAGCGCTGGCACGGGCGGGAGGGAGATGCAAGGGCCATAAGGTTATCGCGATGCCTCCAGCCTATTGGCCCGGACGGTGACGGTGCCGATCTTGGTGCCCACGGAGGCGGAGACAGGCACGAACATGCCGGTCGCGCCCATCGGGGCGAAGGCGACGGTCATCTGAGCCTTTTTCAGATATTCGATGGTGGAACTGCCGGGCTTGTAGCCGCCGACCGGCGTGAAGCGGGCCGTGCATACGGTCGCGTCGCCGGAATAGCCGGGGATCGTGAAGGGTTTTTTGCCCGCGTAGGTGAAGCGGATGTCGGCGCGAAGCTCGCCGTCATAATAGCGGAGCGTCCTGGCGCACACATCGGCCGGCTTTTCGGCGCGTACCATGATACCCGAAAGGGGATCGGTGGCCATCTTGAGGTCCGCGGCCGAGAGCGCCACCCATTTGTTGTGTTTCTTCAGAGGCGGGATGTTCAGCGTGCGGGAGACGGTACCGCCCGCGTAATCGATCTCTATGCGCTTGTTCTTCTTTCCGGATTTATAGGCGATCATGAAGGAATCGGGCGCTATCCCGTTCGCGGAAAGACGCCCGCGAACAGTCGTCTTGCCCTTCGTGTCGTCGATGATGCGGGCGACGCCGGCCGTGGCGATGGTGCCGTCGATTTGGATCGCGTCGCCGTCGAGCGTGCTGGTGAAGCTGGTACGGGCAAGCGTCAGGCCGTAAAGCGAAACCGTATAGTCGGCGGTGTATTTTGTCGGCTCGGCATATGACGCCTGAACCGTTGCCAGAAACGCCACGGCGATAAGGGAGGCGGAAAGCGCCGAACGGTCAGCCATCATGCTCGATCCAGTTGCGAAGCGTGTCCCTGACGCCGGCTTATAGCGGAGATTCCGGCGAAGTTGTGGATCGGGACCCCATCTCGCGTATCGCACGGATCGCCGTGCGGGCTGGGCCCGAAGATCATGCATCCCGGCTTGACGGTTCGGCCAAATGCCACTATGGGAACGCCAACTTTTTCCATGA
>JBDZVC010000073.1:0-15656 GCA_040255475.1 Phyllobacteriaceae bacterium
CCGACCTATCTTTTGCGTGCGAAAAGCGGCCGCTATGTGCTGCGCGCCAAGCCGCCGGGCGAACTTCTGAAATCCGCGCACCAGGTGGACCGCGAATTCCGGGTCATGAAGGCGCTGAGGGGGACGAAGGTGCCCGTGCCGGACGCGCTGTTCCTGGCGCCGGAGGATTCCCCTATCGGCCGCATGTTCTTCATCATGGGTTTCCTCGACGGCCGCATCTTCTGGGATCCGTCGCTGCCGGAATTGTCCGGCAATGCCGAACGTGCCGCGATCTACGACGCAATGAACGCGGCATTGGCGGCCCTCCACGATGTCGATATCGAAAGGGCCGGTCTTGCCGATTTCGGCCGGCCGGGCAGCTATTTCGAACGCCAGCTCTCGCGCTGGACAAGCCAGTACCGCGCCTCGGAGACAGGGACGGTCGCCGACATGGACCGCCTGATCGCCTGGCTGGAGGAGCATCTGCCGCCGGGCGACGGCATCGTCTCGCTCGTCCACGGGGATTACCGGCTGGATAACATGATCTTCGCGCCCGACCGGCCTGAAATCCTTGCGGTGCTCGACTGGGAGCTTTCGACGCTCGGCCACCCCTACGCCGACCTGGCCTATCAGTGCATGCAGTGGCGGCTCCCCCACACCTCCGGCTTCAAGGGCCTCGGCGGCATCGACCGCGCCGCAATCGGCCTTCCGTCGGAAAAGGAATATGTCGAGCTTTATTGCAAGCGGCGCGGCATTGCCGGCATAGGCAACTGGACTTTCTATCTCGCCTTTTCCTTCTTCCGCCTCGCCGCGATCTGCCAGGGCGTCTACAAGCGCGCGCTCGACGGCAACGCATCCAACCCGGAAAAAGCCCGCACCTACGGCGAAGCGGTCAAGCTTCTGGCAGGATTGGCGGTCAGGCAGATCGACAGCGGGAAATAGGAAAGCCTACCTGTCGTTCGGCTTCCCCGGCTTGCTCGGAACGGTGACCGAAACCGGATCGCTGGCCGGGAACGTATCCTCCAGACCCTCGTCCAGTTCTTCCTCGTCCTCCTTGCGGCGTTTTTCCTTTTCGTAGGAGCGTACGGAAGCGGGCTTTTTCCCGGATTTTTCAGAAGTTATGTCTGGCTTGCCTGCCATGTTCTGGTTCCTCGCAACGTATAGCGAAAAACCCTTCTAGCACGGGATGGTTCCCATGATCATGAAACATCTCGCGCCGCTTCGACGAGGAAGGTGAAGGCGTAATTGGAGAAGGAGCGCCAGCACTCCACGCGGAATGCGTCTTCCGCCATCCGCAAGACCACGATCTCGATCTTTCCCAGCACGGTGCGCGCCGCGGCGCCGACCGGAAACGCGGCAAGGGACAGGTCGCGCGGGCAACCGGCGTTCAGCACATCCGCAGCGCCCAGGCCGGATACGTCGATCGCCACATGGCGCTGGGAGATATCGGTCGCCGAATGGAGCCCCTTCGCTTTAGCGCAATCGGCCATGGGGTCGCTGCCGGCGGTGTCGATCACCAGCCATTCGTCCGGTCCGAGCCACAGCGCCACCCGGCCTCCCCCCTTGCCGGTGAAATCGCCGGATTTGCCGAAAGCGGAGCCCATGGGCTCCTCGGGCAGCTTGACGCCGAGCGCCCGCGACAGCGCAGAAAGCGACTCCGCCGGTGCCCTCAGCGAAATGCGATACGCCGGACCGGCGGGCTCGATCGTCACGCGCGAAGTCTTCTTTTCCCGGCCTTCGAGCACGAAAGTACGCGCCACGGCCCTCGCCGGCGTCTTTGCCGCTGCTTTAGCCATTCAGTCGCGCTCCCGTCTCGTCGTAGAACACCGTGCCCGTCACCTCGACCTCGATCGCGTGGTCGGGCATCGGCACGTAAAGCGTCTCGCCGATCTTGCTGCGCCCGTCCTTGACCAGCGCCAGCGCGATCGAACGGCCGCAATTCTCCGACCAATAGGAAGAGGTCACGTGGCCGATCATCGTCATCGGGATCGCCTGTCGCGGATCGGCGACGATCTGCGCGCCTTCCTCCAGCACGGTCTTCGGGTCCTTCGTCTTCAGCCCGACGAACTGCTTGCGCCCCTTGGCGAGAAGGTCCGGCCGCTTCATGCCGCGGATGCCGACGAAATCCGTCTTCTTCTTGCCGACCGCCCAGGAGAGCCCGGCATCGTCCGGTGTCACGGTTCCGTCCGTATCCTGCCCGACGATGATGTAGCCCTTCTCCGCGCGCAGCACGTGCATCGTCTCGGTGCCGTACATGCAGGCGCCGTGCTTCTGGCCTTCCTTCCAGATCGCCTCGATCACCGCCGGTCCGTAATCGGACGGCACGTTGATCTCGAAGCCGCGCTCGCCGGAGAACGACATGCGGAAAAGCCGCGTCGGCACGCCGCAGAACTTGCCTTCCCGCACCGACATATGCGGCAGGGCCTCGTCCGAAATGTCGATGCCCTCGACGAAAGGCTGGATGATGTCGCGGCTCTTCGGTCCCTGAACGGCGATGACCGCCCATTGCTCGCTGGTCGAGGTGAGCCATACCTTCAGATGCGGGAATTCCGTCTGCAGATAGTCTTCCATGTGCTGGAGAACGCGCGGCGCGCCGCCCGTCGTGGTGGTGACATGGAAACGGTCCTCCGCCAGCCTCCCGACGACACCGTCATCATAGATGAAGCCGTCTTCCCGCAGCATGATGCCGTAGCGGCAGCGGCCCGGATCGAGTTTCTGCCAGGGATTGGTGTAGAGAAGTTCCATGAAGGTGGCGGCGTCCGGCCCGACCACCTCGATCTTGCCGAGCGTCGTGCCGTCGAATATGCCGGCCGCCTTGCGAACGGTGACGCATTCGCGGTTGACGGCGGCATGCATGTCCTCGCCAGCCTGCGGGAAATACCAGGCGCGCTTCCATTGTCCGACATCCTCGAACACCGTGCCATGCGCCACGGCAAAGTCGTGCATCGGCGTCCTGCGCGTCGGCTCGAACAGCGGTCCGCGCGAATGGTTGACGATGGCGCCGAAAGTGACCGGCGTATAGGGCGGCCTGAAGGTGGTGAGACCGACCTCCGGCATGGTCTTGCCTAGCGTCTCGGCGGCTATCGCCAGACCGTGCAGGTTCGACGTCTTGCCCTGGTCGGTCGCCATGCCATTGGTGGTGTAGCGCTTGACATGCTCGATCGAGCGCATGCCCTGCCCGACAGCGAGCCGAATGTCCTTGGCCGTCACATCGTTCTGGAAATCCACGAAGGCCTTGGATTTCGTATCCGGTCCCGCACCGGGCGCGGCGCCTGCCATGCCGCGCGACCAGCTTTCGCTCGTCTCGGCCTTCGGCCGCGCCAGCCTGCGGGCCTTGGCGCCCGCGTCCTTCGCCGCCTTTTCACCGGCAGCAAACGCCTCCGTGACCGTCGGTCCGATGCCGTCGGTGCCGTTGCAGCCGCCGACCGACACGCAGGCCTGCGCGTAGTCTCCCGGAACGAAACGGTTGGTCGTCTTGTTGAACGCGACCTTGCCGCGCGATTGCGAGAAGAGATGCACCGACGGCGTCCATCCGGCGGACATCAGAAGCGCATCGACCGGGATGGTGCGCTCCGGTCCGCCTTTCTTGGCCTGTACGACCATGGAGGAAATGCGCAGCCGGCCGTTCGTCCTCAAGACGGTACGGCCGAGATTGAGTTCGATGCCGAGCGCGCGGGCCTCCTCTATCGCCGGCCCGCTCGGATTGTCGCGCGTATCGACGATCGCCGCGATATTGACGCCGGCTTTCTTCAGGTCGATAGCCGCCCAGTAGGCGGAATCGTTGGCGGTGAAGACACCGACTTGTCTGCCGACGGCGACGCCGTAATGATTGAGATAGGTGCGCGCGGCGGAAGCCAGCATGATGCCCGGCCGGTCGTTGTCGCCGAAAACCATATGGCGCTCGATCGCCCCGGTCGCGAGGATGACGCGTTTCGCCCGCACCTGCCACAGCCGCTCGCGCGGCTGGTCGGGCGACGGTTCGGCCAGATGCTCGGTCACGCGCTCGACCAGCCCGACGAAATTCTGCGCATAATAGCCGAAAGCGGTGGTGCGGGAGAGCACGCGGACATTTTCCATCGCCGCGAGCTTTGCGAGGGTCGCCTGCGCCCAATCCCAGCCCCGCTCGCCATCGACCGTCGCGCCGTGCTCGTAGCGCAGCGCGCCGCCGAAATCCGCCTGCTCGTCGCAGATCATGACGCGCGTCCCGGTTTCCGCTGCCGCCAGCGCCGCCGCGAGCCCAGCCACGCCGCCACCGACGACCAACACATCGCAATGCGCGTACCGCGAGGCATAATGATCCGGATCGGGCAGGTCGGGCGCCACGCCAAGGCCTGCGGCCTCGCGAATCCTCGGCTCATAGAGCGCTTTCCACGCCGCCTTAGGCCACATGAAGGTCTTGTAATAGAAGCCGGCAGCAAAAAGCGGCGATGCCAGATCGTTGACCGAACCGGCGTCGAAGGAGAGCGACGGCCAGCGGTTCTGCGAAACGGCCGTCAGCCCTTCATAGAGTTCCTGCACGGTCGCGCGGATGTTGGGCGTTTTCCTCGCCGCGTCGCGATGGATGCCGACCAGAGCGCTCGGCTCCTCCGCACCGGCGGACAGGATGCCGCGCGGGCGATGATACTTGAACGAGCGCCCCACCAGATGAACGCCGTTGGCGAGCAGCGCCGATGCGAGCGTATCGCCCTCGACGCCCGCATATTCCTTGCCGTCGAAACTGAAACGGACGGATTTGCCGCGCCGGAGCCGGCCAGCATTAGCAAGGCGGAAAGACGCATTCATTGCTTGCCCACCCCCGGCACTCTCTTCGGCTTCTTCTCGCCGGCCTTGTAGGTCAGCAGGAATTTGTCGGTCACCGTGTCGCGCACCGCGTTGAAGAAGCGTGCGCAGCCATGCACGTGCCGCCAGCGCTCGTAGATGATCCCCTTGGGATTGGTGCGGATGAAGAAATATTTTTCGAAGTCGTCGTCCGTCTCATCGGCGATATCCACCGGCCGCGCGATATGCGCCTCGCCGGCATTGCGGAACTCGATCTCGGGCAGTTCCTGCTCGCAATAGGGACAGTGGATCAGAAGCATTTCTTTTGCCTAATGTGCCACGGCGGCGGCAGCCGCCTCGTCGATCAGCCGGCCGGTACGGAAGCGCTCCAGCCTGAAGGGCGCATTGATCGGGTGCGGGTTGTCGTTGGCGATCGTGTGGGCGAAGACGTTGCCCGAGCCCGGCGTTGCCTTGAAGCCGCCTGTCCCCCAGCCGCAATTGACGTAAAGCCCCGGCACCGGAGTCTTGGAGAGGATCGGCGAACGGTCCGGCGTGACGTCGACGATGCCGCCCCAGGAACGCAGCATCTTCATGCGCGAGAACATCGGGAACATCTCGCAGATCGCATCGAGTGTATGCTGGATGATGTGCAACCCGCCGGTCTGCGAATAGGAGATGTACTGGTCGGTGCCCGCGCCGATGACGAGTTCGCCTTTGTCCGACTGCGAGATATAGGCGTGCACCGTGTTCGACATGACGACGCAGGGGAAGCACGGCTTCACCGGCTCCGACACCAGCGCCTGCAGCGGATAGGATTCCAGCGGCATGCGTACATCCGCCATTTCCATCAGCACCGAGGAATGCCCGGCCGCGACGACGCCGATCTTCTTGGCGCCGATCCGTCCTCTCGTCGTCTCGACGCCGGTGACATGGCCGTTCGGCGAGCGGCGGATCGCGGTCACCTCGCAATTCTGGATGATGTGGACACCGCGCGCCGATGCCGCCCGCGCATAGCCCCATGCGACCGCATCGTGTCGCGCCGTACCGCCACGCCGTTGCAAGGCCGCGCCCATCACCGGATAACGCGCGTCCTTCGAGATGTTGAGCGGCGGACAGAATTCCTTCGCTTGTTCCGGCGTCAGCCATTCATTATCGACGCCGTTCAGCCGGTTCGCATGGATGTGGCGCTTGAAGACCTGGATGTCGTGGACATTGTGCGCCAGCATCATGACGCCACGCGGCGAGTACATGACGTTGTAGTTGAGGTCCTGCGACAACCCCTCCCAGAGCTTCACCGCATGGTCGTAGATGCCGGCCGATTCGTCGTAGAGGTAGTTGGAGCGGATGATGGTGGTGTTACGACCCGTATTGCCGCCGCCGAGCCAGCCCTTCTCCAGCACCGCGACATTGGTGATGCCGTGCTCCTTGGCGAGGTAATAGGCCGTGGCCAGCCCGTGCCCGCCTGCGCCCACGATGATGACGTCATATTCCGCGCGCGGCTCAGGGGAGGACCATTGTTCCTCCCAGCCCTTGTTGCCGCGCATGGCCTCGCGAGCAATCGCGAAAATCGAATATTTGCGCATGGCCTCTCCGCCCTGCTGTCCCGTCGGAAGCGACGTGTAGCACCTGTGCCCGTGTAACGAAAAGGCCGAACCAGCCTTGCGCTGTTTGCGACGGGGTTTGCCGCTTTGCGCCGTCCCTGTCGGAACATCGCCTGTGGGTTGTCGATGCCCGGCATTTCGAATCGGGCCGGCCTTTTGCTAGACGCTGCATCCAGGGTGATACGATGAAAGTGGACATTGAGATGGGGGCGGCTTCTCCAGGGAAGCCGGCCATACTCGATCTGGAAGAGTTGCTGGCGACCCGATTGCTTGTTCAGGGCAATTCGGGCTCGGGAAAGTCGCATCTGCTGCGGCGCTTGCTGGAACAGAGCGCGCCCTGGGTGCAGCAATGCGTGATCGACCCCGAAGGCGATTTCGTCACGCTGGCGGACCGGTTCGGCCATGTCGTCGTCGACGCGCAGCGCACGGAAGCCGAACTCACCCGCATCGCCGGCCGCATTCGCCAGCATCGCGTTTCCGTCGTGCTCAACCTCGAAGGGCTCGACATCGAGCAGCAGATGCGCGCGGCGGCGGCCTTCCTCGGCGGCATGTTCGATGCCGAGCGCGACTACTGGTATCCCGTGCTGGTGGTGGTGGACGAGGCGCAGATCTTCGCGCCGTCGGCGGCGGGCGAAGTCACCGACGAGACGCGCAAGCTTTCCCTCGGCGCGATGACCAATCTGATGTGCCGCGGCCGCAAGCGCGGCCTTGCCGGCGTCATCGCCACCCAGCGGCTCGCCAAGCTCGCCAAGAACGTCGCAGCCGAGGCCTCGAACTTCCTCATGGGCCGCACCTTCCTCGATATCGATATGGCGCGCGCCGCCGATCTGCTCGGCATGGACCGGCGCCAGGCCGAAATGTTCCGCGACCTGCCGCGCGGCGCTTTCGTGGCGCTGGGCCCCGCCCTCTCGCGCCGTCCCCTGCCCGTCACCATCGGACCCGTCGAGACCTCCGCCCGCTCCGTCAGCCCGAAGCTCACGCCCCTGCCGGAAAGCCCTGAGGACGCGCGCGACCTCATCTTCGCGCCCGCGCCGATGGACGAGCGTCCGCCGGTGCGTCGAACGCCTCCGCCGCCACTCCCCACCGCCGATCTGATAGCCCAGCTTTCCAAGTCCAAACCCGTGCCCGAGCCCGAGGAGCAGCCGAGCTTCGCCATCATCGACGAGGCCGAGCGCGAGGCTGGGATCGCCGCCGTTCTGAAGGACATCCTCGAGGATCCGGATGCGGCCTTCCGTACCGACGCCGTGCTCTATCAGGATTTCCTGGTACGTTGCCGCATCCGCCGCGTGCCGGGCGAGCCGCTTTCCCTGCAGGGCTTTCGGCGTGAACTGGCGGTGGCTCGCGCCGGCGTGGACGAGGAGACCGCTGGCGGCGAAGCATGGCCGGCTGCACTGCAACTGTCGGAGCGCCTGCCGGAGGACCTGCACGGCGTGTTCCTGGTGCTCGCCCAAGCGGCTATCACCGGCGCATCATGCCCCTCCGACGCCGCCATTGCGCGTATCTATGGCAGCCATTCGCCGAGACGCGCACGGCGGCTGCTTTCCTATTTCGAGGAGAACGGCCTGCTCGTCCAGCGCACCGATTTCCATGGCCGACGCATCCTCGCATTTCCCGATCTCGAATGCGAAACCGCGCCCGGCCATCCCGACGCGCCGGAAGAAGCGGACCTGCAGGCGCCGCTATCCGGATCCGGTTCACATGGCGAGGCTAGACACGGAAGCAACAGTGAGGCCCGGCAGCAGGGATGAGGACTTCGACCACGTGGCGCTTTTCGCTCGACATTCGCCGCTCATTCTGATAACAGCCGCCGCTATTCGCGACGGTGGTGCGCCGCGGAAGCCTTGGTGCTGGGCAGAAAACGGCAGCAACTCGCTCGGAAAACAGGATCACACGTGCAGGTACTCGTCCGCGACAACAATGTTGACCAGGCGCTTCGCGCGCTGAAGAAGAAAATGCAGCGCGAAGGCATCTTCCGCGAAATGAAGATGCGCGGACATTACGAGAAGCCGTCCGAGAAGCGCGCCCGCGAGAAGGCCGAGGCAGTGCGCCGCGCCCGCAAGCTGGCCCGCAAGCGCGCACAGCGCGAAGGTCTCGTGGCCGGCCCCCGGGCGGTAGCACGCTGAAGCGTGTCTCCCGAAAGCGAGAACCGGTTTCGGGGCAAGACGCCGCAAACGAAGAACTTAGGGCGGTGGAGCGTATCTGAAGGATCGCGATACGCTTCAAGTGCCCATATTTCGACCTTTTCCAGGGATACCGAGGGCGGCGCGATCGGCTATCGCGGCCGCCTTTCTGTTTGAGTTCGCCGCTTCTGGTGGTATCCCGTGAACAGAACTAAAGCATGTCTCCCGAAAGCGGGAACCGGTTTCGGGATAAAGACATGCGTAGGATAAGGGACCTGAAGCGTCTGGAGCGAATCTGAAAGACCGCGACGCGCGCTTTAGGATAGACGAGGAACTGACGGAATGGCGGATTTCGCGGACAGCAGGCATTCGGCATCACGCAAGGTCGGTCTTGCGGTTGCGTTGTTCGCAATGCTCGGGCTCGCTGCCTGCCAGAGCACGACTGAACAAATGTACAATGTCGACCCGGCGCAGGGCTCGGCGGAGAACATCGGCTCGCTGACGGCCGTCATCAACCGCAATCCGAGCAATGCCGAGGCTTACAATGTGCGCGGATCGGCCTATGGCCGTGCCGGCAAGTATCGCGACGCGCTCGACGATTTCGACACGGCGATCAAGCTCAATCCCAACTATTACCAGGCCTACGCCAATCGGGCGCTGATCTGGCATTATACCGGCGACGACGCGAAGGCGGTGGCTGACTATTCGCATGCCATCCAGATCAATCAGAACTACGACACCGCCTATATCGGCCGCGGCGACATCTACCGTCAGGCCGGCCGGCTCGATCAGGCGCTCTCCGACTTCAATCAGGCGATCTCACAGGACACGACCGACGGTCGCGCCTATCACGACCGTGGCCTCATCTATCAGGCGCAGGGACAGCACAAGCAGGCGATCGAGGACTTCTCCAAGGCGATATCGCTGTCTCCGCGTGCGCCCGAGCCCTATAACGGCCGCGGCCTCTCCTATCTGGCGCTCGGCGACACCGACAACGCCTTCTCCGACTTCAATACCGCCATCAAACTCGACGGCAATGTCGCGGAAAGCTGGGCCAATCAGGCGCTGGTCTACGAAAAGCGTGGCGACCGGCAGAAGGCGGCAGCCTCGTACGCCAAGGCGGTCCAGCTCGACCGGAACTACAAGCCGGCCGTCGACGGCCTCGCCCGGACCCGTTCCAGCTAAAAGCGTCGGCATACACCGTCAAAAGTAAACCGTGCACTTCCCCTGTCACCATCCGTGATCGGAACCCGTTGGCCTGTTCGTCGGTTAATTCGCCAGACGAAACGTCAAGGAGATTCCGCTATGAAGACGCTCGCTCCGGCGGCGGCTGCCGCCTTGTTCATGTCCGTAGCTCCGGCCTTTGCCGCGGCATCGGACCAGGCCCAGGAAGTTGGCCGGCTTGAGTGCATAATCCACGGCGGCGTCGGCATGATCGTCGGCTCCTCGAAGAAGCTGAACTGCACCTATACGCCGTCAGATCCGAACATCCCGAAGGAAGACTATGTCGGCCGGGTCACCAAGTTCGGGCTCGACGTCGGCGTCACCGGTAAATCCGTGATGCAATGGCTGGTGCTTGCCCCGACCAAGAGCGGCTACGGACCGGGCGCGCTCGCCGGCGACTATGCCGGCGCCAGCGCTGAGGCAAGCGCCGTCGTCGGTGCCGGTGCCAACGTGCTGGTTGGCGGTTCCGATCGCACCTTCACGTTGCAGCCGATCAGCGTGCAGGGCCAGACCGGCGTCAACGTCGCGGCAGGCGTGACGAGCTTCCATCTGGAAAGCGTGCTGAGATAGACCGGCAACCCGGAAGCCGGCCGCTGCGAAACGCGGCGGCCGCTCGCTGTCCGGCCAGCCCTATTCCCCAAGTGCCTTGACGATGTCCTCGGTCATCTTCTTGGCGTCGCCCAAGAGCATCATCGTGCCGTCCTTGTAGAACAGCGTGTTGTCGATGCCGGCATAGCCGGAGCCGAGCGAGCGCTTGACGAAGAGGCAGGTGCGAGCCTTGTCGACCTCGAGGATCGGCATACCGTAAATCGGCGAGTTCTTGTCGTCGCGCGCGGCCGGGTTGGTCACGTCGTTGGCGCCGATGACATAGGCAACGTCGGCCTGCGCGAATTCCGAGTTGATGTCCTCAAGCTCGAAGACCTCGTCGTAGGGCACGTTCGCCTCGGCGAGCAGCACGTTCATGTGACCCGGCATGCGTCCCGCGACCGGGTGAATGGCGTATTTGACCTCGACGCCCTCGGCCTTCAGCTTGTCGGCCATCTCGCGCAGCGCATGCTGCGCCTGCGCCACCGCCATGCCGTAGCCCGGCACGATGATGACCTTCTGCGCGTTCTTCATCAGGAAGGCGGCATCGTCCGCCGAGCCCTGCTTGACCGTACGCTCGACGCCGTCATCGGCCGCGGCGGAAGTCTCGCCGCCGAAGCCGCCGAGAATGACGGAGAGGAAGGAGCGGTTCATGCCCTTGCACATGATGTAGGACAGGATCGCACCCGAGGAGCCGACCAGCGCACCGGTGATGATCAGCGCGAGGTTGCCGAGCGTGAAGCCGATGCCGGCCGCCGCCCAGCCCGAATAGGAATTCAGCATCGAGATGACGACGGGCATGTCGGCGCCGCCGATCGGGATGATGAGGAGCACGCCGAGCAAGAGCGACAGCGCCACGATCAGCCAGAAGGCAAGATGGCTCTGCGTCATGACCAGAAGTACGACGAGCACGACCAGCGCTATCGCCAGCAGGATATTGATGGCATGCCGGGCCGGCAGCATGATCGGCTTGCCCGACATGCGTCCGTCGAGCTTGAGGAAGGCGATGATCGAGCCGGTGAAGGTGATGGCGCCGATGGCGACGCCGAGCGACATCTCGACCAGCGCCTGACCGTGGATGGCGCCGATCGCGCCGATGCCGAAGCTTCCGGGCGCATAGAGCGCGCCGGCCGCCACCATCACCGCCGCAAGGCCGACAAGGCTGTGGAAGGCGGCGACGAGCTGCGGCATCGCGGTCATGGCGATCTTGCGCGCGATGAAGGCGCCGACCCCGCCGCCGATGGCGATGCCGAGCACGATCAGCCCGAACCGTTCCCATGAAGGCAGGGCAAGCGCAAGCGTGGTGAGGATGGCAATCGCCATGCCGATCATGCCGAGCATGTTGCCGCGCCGGCTGGTCGTCGGGTGCGAAAGCCCCCTCAACGCCAGGATGAAGAGGATGCCGGAAACGAGATAGAGGAAGGAAGCGACGTTAGCCGACATCGGTCACTTCTCTTTCTTCTTGTACATGGCGAGCATGCGCTGGGTGACCAGGAAGCCGCCGAAGATGTTGACCGAGGCGAGCACCAGCGCAACGAAGCCGAAACCGCTCGCCAGCCCCGATGCCGATATGCCGACGGCAAGCAGCGCGCCGACCACGATAACGGACGAAATCGCATTGGTGACCGACATCAGCGGCGTATGCAGCGCCGGCGTCACCGACCAGACCACGTAGTAGCCGACGAAGATCGCCAGCACGAAAATGGCGAAGCGGAAGATGAAGGGATCGATGGCGCCGCCGGTCGCGGCATGCGCCGCCGCACCCGCCGCGTCGGCGGCATGGTCGGCATAGCCGGCGCTCGTTTCCAGCGCCTGTCGCATCGCGGCGGAGGCCTTGTCGAGCTGGTCTAACGCCTGTTCGAGCGCCGTCTTTTCCATCATGCGCCTCCCTTCGGCTTGGCGGGAGCCCTTTTCGCACGCGTCTTGCCAGTCACCGCCTTCTTCGCGATGGGCTTCGACGCCGAGGCTGCTTCATCCGTCTTGGTAGCGCCTGCGGAAGAAACGGCATTGGCAAAATTCGGGTGAACGACCGAGCCGCCATCCGTCAGCATGGTGGCCTTCACCAGTTCGTCTTCGCGATTGAGGACGATCTGCTTCGCTTCCTTGTTCACCATCGTCTCGAGGAAGGTGTAGAGGTTCTTTGCATAGAGCAGCGACGCCGTCGCGGCGATGCGACCCGGCACGTTCAGATGCCCGACGATCTTCACGCCATTCGCCGTCGTGACCACCTTGCCGGCCGCGGCTCCCTCGACATTGCCGCCGCGCTCCACCGCCAGATCGACGATGATCGAACCCGCCCTCATGGATTTCACCATCTCGGCGGAGACGAGCCTCGGCGCCGGACGCCCCGGAATGAGCGCCGTGGTGATGACGATGTCCTGCTTGGCGATATGATCGGCCGTAAGCTGCGCCTGCTTCGCCTGATATTCCTTCGACATCTCTTTGGCGTAGCCGCCCGCCGTCTCCGCCGCCTTGAACTCCTCGTCCTCGACGGCAAGGAACTTCGCGCCGAGCGACTGGACCTGTTCCTTCACGGCAGGCCGAACGTCCGTCGCCGTGACGACCGCGCCAAGCCGCTTGGCGGTGGCGATCGCCTGCAGGCCGGCCACGCCGACGCCCATGACGAACACCTTCGCCGCCGGCACCGTGCCCGCAGCCGTCATCATCATCGGCAGCGCCCGGTCGTATTCGGAAGCCCCATCGATGACCGCCTGATAGCCGGCAAGGTTCGCCTGACTGGACAGCACGTCCATCGACTGCGCGCGCGTGATGCGCGGCATGAACTCCATGGCGAACGCCGTCACGCCGGCCTTCGCCATCGCCTGCACGTCGCCCTCATTGCCGTATGGGTCCATCGTGGCGATGACGATGGCGCCTTTTTTGTAGGATTTGAGTTCGGCGGCGGTCGGACGGCGCACCTTCAGCACCACATCGGCCTTGCCGGCATCCGCCGCCTTGCCGATCGCAGCGCCCGCCGCCTTGAAGTCCGCGTCCAGTATGCGCGAATGTTCGCCGGCGCCGGCTTCCACGATCACGTCGAGCCCGAGGCCGACGATGCGCTTCACCGTCTCCGGCGACGCCGCCACGCGCGGCTCGCCAGCCACCGTTTCCCGCGGGATGAAGACTGTCTGTCCCACCGCCTTATGCCCTCCCGGTTGGGAAATTGGCGACTACGGACGCACCGGGTCGCCGAAAGAGAAATCAGGCCACGTGCTCGGGCGCGCGGCGCAGAAGATAGGTGCCGGCGAGAACGATCAGGATGAAAAGGATCAGCCCGGAGAAGAAGCCGGCCGTCGTAAAGAATGCGAAAGCCATGGAGATCAGGAGCGCAACGGTCGTCAGCGAGCCGTACTTCGCCAGAGAGAGGAAGAGCCGATAGGTCTTCTCGTGCTCCGGATAATCCATCGGTGCGCCCATTTCGACCGGACCGGCGGGCGAATGATCTGCCATGGTGAAACCCTCAAGAATGCCGTTCCCGCCGACATAGCGAAAAGCCGGGAGAAGGGCAATGGCAGGATTCGCCGCACTTGCCCGATCCACCGTCGTTTACGGCCCCACGACCCTGCTACGAGAGCCAGCGCTTGCGCCGTTTGTAGTGCTTTACGTTCTTGAAGGAGCGGCGCCCCTCGCCGCCGACGCCGAGATAGAATTCCTTGACGTCTTCGTTCTCGCGCAACGCATGCGCCTCACCGTCGAGCACGATGCGGCCCGATTCGAGGATGTAGCCGTATTTGGCGTAGCGTAGCGCGATATTGGTGTTCTGCTCGGCAAGCAGGAAGGAAACACCCTGCTCTTCGTTCAGCTTGCGAACGATCTCGAAGATTTCCTCGACCAGTTGCGGGGCGAGCCCCATGGAAGGTTCGTCGAGCAGGATCATCTTCGGGCGCGACATCAAGGCCCGGCCGATCGCCACCATCTGCTGCTCGCCGCCCGACGTATAGCCTGCCTGGCTCGACCGTCTGACCTTGAGGCGGGGGAAATAGGAATAGACCATCTCCAGATCGCTATGGACGGCAGCCTTGCCGTCGCGGCGCGTGAAGGCGCCGGTCATCAGATTGTCCTCGACCGTCAGATGGCCGAAGCAATGCCGCCCTTCCATCACCTGGATGCAGCCCCGCCGCACCAGTTCGTTCGGCGAGGAGGACTGGATTTCCTTCCCCTCGAAAAGGATGTTGCCCTTGGTTACCTCGCCGCGCTCGCCGCGCAGCAGATTGGAGATCGCCTTCAGCGTCGTCGTCTTGCCCGCACCGTTGGCGCCGAGCAGCGCAGTGATGCCGCCGGTCGGCACCGAAAAGGATACCCCTTTCAGGACGAGGATCACCCGGTCGTAGATGACCTCGATATTGTTGACCGACAGGATGGCGTCCGTTGCCGGCTGAAGGTTCGTTGCGTTCGTCATCGAGGCTCCGCGCTTGTTGTTCCTTCTCCCCGCGAACAGGACGTTCGCAGGGAGAAGAGCGCCTTCATCACATCTTGCAGTCTTCGTTGACCGGCCAGGGCTTGTTCGCCTCGGCGTATTTGGTCGCCTCGGTCTTGGAGAGGTCGGCATACATCTCCGTTTCCGGCTTCAGGAGTTCGGAAGACTTCACGAACTTCGAGCCGTCCCACTGGAGCATCCAGCCGCCGGCGTGACCGGAATGGTCGGCGCAGGAGGTGGAGAAGGGCGGCACCATGCCGGTCATCCCGATCTCCGCCAGATGCGCGTCGTCAAGCTTCAAATTCTCCAGCCCCCAACGCAACTGCTCGGCCGTCACGACCTTCGTGTTGAAATGTTCCTGCGCCGCCTTCATCGCCTCGACGGTGAACATCGAGATCACGACGCCCCTCTGGTAGAAGACGTAGTCGAACTCGTCCTTGGGCAACATCGACTGGCCTGCATCGACGACGTATTTCTTGACGTCCTGCATGACCTTGGAGTTCGATTCCGGATAGCTCCACGAGATGGAGCGATAGCCTTTGCCGGCTTCCCCGACCGACTTCAGGTCGGCATCGCTGCCCGACCACCAGATGCCGACGAAATGGTCCATCGGGAACTTGGTCTTGACGGCTTCGGTCAGCGCGCCGGCATTCATGGCGCCCCAGCCCCACATCAGCACGTAGTCCGGCTTCTCGCGGCGGATTTGCAGCCATTGCGCCGACTGGTTCTGCATCTCCTTCACGCCGACCGGGATGGCCTGGAAGGTGAAGCCGTATTTGTCGGCATAGGCCTGAAGAAGTGGGATCGGTTCCTTGCCGTAGGGCGCGTCGAGGTGCAGGAGCACGATCTTCTTGCCTTTCAGGCTGGCGAGGTCGCCCTTGGAAATGTCCTGCAGGATCATCGAGGCACCGTCCCAGTAGCTGGTCGGCGGGTTGAAGGCCCACTGGAAGGTCTTGCCGTCGGCCATCGGCG
>JBDZVC010000074.1:0-15629 GCA_040255475.1 Phyllobacteriaceae bacterium
CCGCCATCGACGACGGCCGCATCGCCATCGGCAGCGAGCTTTCGCAACTGGTCAACTCGACCTCCTCCATGCTCGAAGCCCGGGTCAACGAGTTCGGCGAGCGGCTGGCTGCCAGCCGCGAATCGGTATCGAACGCGCTCCAGGCCGACCTGGCCAGGATCGAGGGAACCCGCGCCCAGATCGACCGCATCATCGCCGGCCATACGGAAATGCTGGCCAAGGGCCGCGAGGGCGTCGCCGAGACGATCGCCACGGACCTCGCCAAGATCGGCCAGATGCGCGCGGAGATCGACGCCGCGGTGGAACGTCAGATCGCCCAGTTCGGCGAAGGCCGCGAGCGGCTGTCCACGGCATTGCAGGACGATCTCGCCAAGCTCGTCGAATCGCGGAGCGAGATCGACGGCGTCATTGCGAACCATGTCAGCCAGGTGGCCGAAGGACGTTCGCAGGTCCGCCTCATGCTTCAGGAAGAGTTGCAGAAGCTCGCCGGCATGCGTGGCGAGATCGAGAGTGCGATCGAGACGCATGTGCTGCGGCTCTCCGACAGCCGCAACGCGCTTTCGGGCGCCATCGACGGCGATCTGGAACGGCTGGAGCAGGCGCGCGCGGCGATCGACGAAGCGGTGCGCGGCCATCTCGACAAGGTGACGGAGGGCCGTAGCCTCCTGTCGTCGAAGCTCGACCAGGACTTGCAGAAACTCACAGAAACGCGCGACAGCGTGAACGAAATCCTGGCGCAGCACGTTGAGCGTATCGCCGCCTCGCGCGACGAGATCACGGAGGCGCTTTCGGTCGACGTCGACAGGATCGAGGAAGCCTTCCGTCGCCAGACCGGAGTCATCGAAGAGCGTACGACGAGCATGCGCAACGCGCTGGAAACCGGCGTCGACAATGTGCGCCATGTTCTTGAGAACACGGCGGTGACGGTCGCCGGTTCGCTCCGCGAGAGGGTTCTGGAAGTCACTGGCCTGCTCAACGAGGAAGCCGGCAAGGCGTTCACCGACACCGACCGGCAGATCGCCGAGCGCGCCGAAAAGACCTCGGCCGCGCTTGCCGCCCGTGCCGCCGACATCAACCGCGTGTTCAACGAAGCGGACCAGCGCCTCGTCAGCCGCGTCGAGGAGACCGCCAACGCGCTCGCGGCCCGCGCCTCCGAGATCGGGTCCAGCTTCGAGGAGGCCGACCGCCGGCTCGCCGCCCGCATGGGTGAGGCCGCCGATGCGTTGCGCGCCAAGTCCGACGAGATACTGGAAGCCTTCAACCAGACGGACGAGCGCCTTGCCGGCCGCGTCGAGGAGATCGCCGCGCAGCTCGCCGCGAGGGCGGAAGAGACCGCAAGGGCGCTTGTCGAGCGGACGGCGGAAATCGCCAACACGTTCGACGGCGTCGACCAGAAGCTCGTGGCCCGCGCGGAAGAAACCGCAAATGCCCTGATGCGCCGTACGAGCGAGATCGCCAGCGCCTTCGACGGCGCCGACAGGAAGCTCGTCTCGCGCGCCGAAGAGACCGCGACGGCGCTGCTCGCCCATGTCGCCAGCGTCACCGGTACGTTCGAGGAAGCCGACCAGCGCATCATCCAGCGCACGCATCAGACTTCGGCCGAACTGAACGCACGGGCCGAGGCGATCGAGGAAGCGCTGAACGGGATAGACCGCATGCTCTCGGCAAGCGCCGAGCATCTGGCCGGCCGGCTCGGCGGGCAGATCAGCGACGCCGAGACCCGTCTCGCTTCGGGCGCAGACCAGATCGGCGACAGGCTGCAGGAAAAGGTCGCGCAGGCGGAACGCCAGCTCATCTCCCGCGCCAACGCCATCGCTGAGACCTTCTCCGCGGTCAACGAGCATATCGGCCAGCGCACGAACGATGCGGCGAAGACGATTGAGGAGCGCACACGCGAGCTCAATTCCATGCTCGCCGCGCGTTCCAGCGACATAGCCCGCATCCTCGACGACACGGCAAAGCCGCTGATCGACAGCTTCGCCGCCAGCGGCGGGGATTTGCAGAAGAGCCTGGAGGACGCCACGCAGCGCGCAACCGAGCGCCTGCGCGCGGAAAACGCCGCTCTGGTCAACGCGCTTGCCAGCCGCACCGCCGACACGCTCGCGGCGGTGGAAGGCTCACGCAACAGCCTTTCCGAGACGGTCAGCGACCTGATCGGACGGCTTGCCGGCTCCAACGCCCAGCTTTCCGAACTGATCGAGAAGGCGACGGCAAACCTTTCCGGCATCGACGAAAAGCTCTCCGGTTCGACGCAGAGTTTCGCGGCGACGACGGAAAAGGCGGCACAGACATTCTCCAGTTCCGCCCGGTTGATCGACGCCAACACCGGCAAGCTCAACGAACTCTCCTCGCAGACGCTGAAGGAGATCGCGGCGATCGCGACCCGGTTCGATGAGCACGGCAGGATGCTGGCCAGCGCTTCCGACCTTCTCGGATCCGCGCAGACCAACCTCGCCTCGACGCTGGACGACCGGCAGACGGCACTGGAGGAACTGGCCGTCGGCCTGGTCAAGAAGTCGGAGGACATCGAACGCGTCATGCGGTCCTTCGAGGATCTTGTCGGCCGCGCGCTTCAGAAAGCCGAAGGCAAGACGCGCGAATCGACCGAGCAGATCAGGAGCGCGATCTCTGAGGTGGTCGATTCGGCGGCACAGCGCTTCGCCGACGCCACCGTCGAAATGAAGCGCACCGCCAGCACCATCCGCACGGAACTGGAAGAGACCCGTGCCGAGTTGAAGAAAGGCGTGCTCGACCTGCCGCAGGAGACGAAGGAATCGACCACGGCCATGCGCCGCGCCGTTTCCGAGCAGATCAACGCGCTCAAGGAACTGTCGGATATCGTAGCCAAATCGGGCCGTACCTTCGACATTTCCGAGCGATCGGCCCCTCGTCCGGCTCGACCCGCTCCCACGCAGCAGCCCTATGAAGCGCCACGCGCCCCGGCAGCGAGTACCGGTACCGCCGCGCCCGCTTTCGTGCGCGAGCGGCCTCAGCCGGCGACGGAGCCGGCCCCTCGCCTCGTTCCGCAGGCGGAGCGCCGCCCCGCTCCCGCGCCGCGTGAGGAAGCGGAGACGCCTTCCGGCGGCGGATGGGTACGCGATCTCCTGCGCGGTGCCTCGCGTGAAGAGCAGGCCGCTTCCCGCACGGCGGAAACCGCTCCGCGCGGAACCGGCCAGCCGCGCTCGCCGCTGCATGTCGTGGAGTCGCTCAACTCGCTCTCAGTCGATATCGCCCGCGCCATCGACCACGACGCGTCGGTGGAGCTCTGGGACCGCTATCGGCGGGGCGAGCGGAACGTCTTCACGCGCAGGCTCTATACGCTGAAGGGGCAGCAGACCTTCGACGAAATCCGCCGCAAATATCAGGCAGACAGCGATTTCCGCGGCGCCGTGGATCGCTACTGCGACGATTTCGAGAAGCTGCTCAACGATGTCGGCCGCGGCGACCGCGACAACATCATGACCGAGACTTATCTCACCTCGGATACCGGCAAGGTCTACACGATGCTGGCCCACGCCGCAGGGCGACTGAACTGATTGGAGGCTGGGCGGCGGGATAAGCCCGCCGCCTCATTCGGGATGGAAACAAAAAAGGCCGCCTCTCGGGGCGGCCTTCGTTTTCCGGCTGCTGCTCGCCCGCTCACATGACCGAGGCGGACCAGTTGAGGATTTCCGTCGCCACCTGGCCGAAGGCACGGTCGAGCGCCCTCACATAGGCGTCGTTGCCGGCGCCGGAGACGGGCGTCGTCGCTGAGAACAGTTTTTCGGCCCGGACAACGCCGTTGCGATCGTTGAGGATGCGGATGTAAAGCTCGACATCCGCGTGCTCGCCACCGTCCACCCTGATATCGAAGGAGCGGATATCGGCGATGACCTGGTAGTCGATCGCAAGCCCCTCGCCCGGCTGGCCAACGCCGCCGAAGCGTCCGGATTTCTGGAAGGTCTCCGCGAGCCGTGCACGGATGACCTGAGGCAGCCGGTCGGCCCATTGCGCGCCCTTCAGATATTCGATCATGCCGGGCCTCGGCTCGATCACGATGTTCTGGCTGTCAAACGCCTTTATTGCGGTTGGATTGGCGATCAGTACCTGAAGCCGGTGCGCGCGCCTGCCCTGCGCCGCACCGGGTGCCGAGAGGTCATAGGTATCGAGCGGGCGGGAACCGCCGCCGAGCAACGCGCATCCGGGGAGGAACAGAACCAGCGCCGCCGCTGCCAGACAGGTTTTCACTCTCATCCGCTCTCCGCCACCGGCTGCGACGCGGTGGTCCCTCTTGCCGCAACTCTCGGTTTTGCGGGGCGCCCTCTCCGAAGTCAACGCCGTGCCCGCCCGTTATAACGCGGAACCGTACCGCTATCGCCGCCGGTGATGATACGCTGGGGGTTGCGGGCGAGGCTTTCCACAGCTTCGTCGATATGCGTAACGGCCTGGCGCATCTGGCTTACGAGTTCATCTACATTGCGCAGACCCTGCCCGGAGAACCGCGCGACGCCTGCGGTAATCGGGCCGAGCTGGGCGTTCAGCGTATCGGCCACCTGCTTGAACGATTTCAGCGTATCGCTCGCCTGTCGGACAAGGCCGTTCGCGTCGCCGGAACCGAGCAGCTTGTCGACCTTGGCGAGCACCCCGTTCACGCGGACGGAAGCATCGTTCAGCCTTTGCGAGATGTCCTTGGCGTTCCGGACGATCTCATCGACATCGTTGGCATGGTCGCCGATCTTGTTCGCCGTCTTGGCGACGGCGGAAACGGCGTCATTGGCCGTCTTCGTGGCATGCTGGATATTGTCGATCGCCGCGCTGACCTTGCCGGGATCGACGGCATCGATCACCTTGTCCGCCTTGGCGAGCGTGCCCCTGGCATTGTCGGAAAGCTCGTGCACCGACTTCACGGTGGAATCGACATTGGCCATGATCTGGTCGAGTTGGCTGGATGCCGACTTCAGCCGATCCGTAAAGGTATCGATGTTTTCGACGACACGGGAGACCTTCTCCTGATCGACCGAATCGAGAATGCGCTTGGCTGAATCGAGCGTGCCGCCGAGCTTGCCGGAGACACCGTTCAGCGTATTGGAAAGCTTGCCGGCGCTGGCGAGGAAGTCATTCACGCCGCTGGCATTCTTCTTCAGCGCTTCGGAGAAAACCTCGACGTTCTGGATCGTCTGTGTCAGCGGCGCGCGCGCATCCTGCACGAAATCCTGAAGGCCCGAAAGGACGCTGTCGGCACGCTTGAAGATATCCTGCGCGCTTTCCAGAAGGTTCGTCACGGCGGACGGATTGGTCTTGATCTCCGCCACCGCGCCTTCCTTCTCGGCCTTTTCGAAAAGGTTCTCCACAGCGGCTCCCGTCGCCGACTTGCCGGCACCGGAAATCTCGATATTCGCCTGCCCCGTCAGGCCGGCGATGCCGACATTCGCCTCGGAAGCCGTCGTCACCGGCGTATCGCGGTTCACCTGCGCATCGGCCACCGAGAATTTCAGGTTGGTCGGGTCGATATAGACGCGCTTGATGTCGCCGACCTTCACGCCGTTGAAAAGGACGGCGCTACCTCGCCCGAGCCCGGCAGCGGATCCGGCGATACGGAACCTCAGAAGCGCGGTCTCGCCCGAAGAGCCCAAGCGGGCGGTCCAGTAGACGAAGATGAACGCTGCCAGGATGGCAAGAACGGTAAAAATCCCGACAGCGACGTAATTGGCGCGTGTTTCCATGCGTCAGACCCTGTTTTCCGGCCGAGGCGGAGTGTGTTGGCCGATCTTCGGCCGCGTCTTGAGATCGAGCTGGCGTGCCCGCTTGCCGCGAAAATAGGATTTCACCCACGGCTCCTCGCTGGCCAGCATGTCCTCGATCGTCCCTTCGACCAGTACCTTCTTGTTGCCGAGCACCGCGATGCGGTCGCAGACCGAAAACAGGCTGTCGAGATCGTGCGTGACCATATAAACGGTCAGTCCCATCGTGTCGCGCAGCTTCGCCACCAACTCGTCGAACTCCGCCGCGCCGATCGGATCGAGACCGGAAGTCGGTTCGTCGAGGAAGACAAGGTCTGGATCGAGCGCAAGCGCGCGGGCAAGTGCCGCGCGCTTGATCATGCCGCCCGACAACTCCGACGGGAATTTGTCGGCGGCGTCCGGAGCGAGGCCGACAAGCTCGACCTTCAGCCGGGCAAGCTCGTCCATCAGCTTCTGCGGCATATCCAGATATTCGCGCATCGGGATCTGGATGTTCTCCTTTACCGTGAGCGCGGAAAACAGCGCCCCGTGCTGGAAAAGCACACCGATCCGCATGTCCACCTGCATGCGCTCCGCATCGTTCGCCTTGTCCAGATCGACACCGAAGACGTGGATCGTGCCGGCCTGTTTCTTGTTGAGGCCGAGGATGGTCCTTAGAAGCACCGACTTGCCGGCACCGGAGGCGCCGACAAAGCCCAGTATCTCGCCGCGACGAACATCGAGCGACAGATCCTTCAATACCTGCGTCTTGCCGAAGGCGACGTCGATGCCGCGCGCTTCCAGCACGATATCCTCGTCGCTTTCCGCCTCCTCGGTCATGCCATTTTCCGGCTTGTCCGCTTCGCTCATCGCCCGCCCGCTTCAGAAATTGATCGCGGCGTAGAACATGGCGAAGAGGCCGTCCACGACGATTACGACAAAGATGGACTTCACCACCGACGCGGTGACGCGCTCGCCGAGCGATTCAGCGCTGCCCCCGACCTTCATGCCCTCGACGGAGGCGATGATGCCGATGATCATCGCCATGAACGGCGCTTTGATGAGGCCTGCCCAGATCGTGTTCAGGTCGATCGCGTCGCGCATGCGGTCGAGGAAGGCTTCGGGTGGGATGCCGGAATAGAGCCAGGCGGTCGCCATCGCGCCGCCGATCGCCGCGAAATTGGCGGTAATCGTCAGGCAGGGCAGGACGATGACCAGGGCGACGAGGCGGGGGAAAACGAGCACGCCGATCGGGTTCAGGCCGATCACGGTCAGCGCGTCCACCTCCTCGCGCATCTTCATCGAGCCGATCTCGGCTGTGATGGCGCTGCCCGAACGGCCGGCGATCATGATGGCAGTCAGGAGCACGCCCATCTCGCGCAGGACGAGGATGCCGACCAGATCGACGGTGAAAATCTCCGCGCCGAAATAGCGGAGTTGGAAAGCACCCTGCTGGGCGACGATGGCGCCGACGATGGACGACATCAGCACCACAACCGGAATCGCGCCGACCCCCATCCGATCCATCTGGTGGACGATCGCCGCGATGTTGACGCCATGGCCACGTCCGAGCTTCATCTGCGAGCCCCGGATCGTGGCGCCGAGAATGTTCATGCCCATCAGGAAATCGTCACGACCGGCATAGACCGCCCGGCCGATCGCCTCGAAAAATCCAAGGAAGTCAAAGCGCCGGACCTGCGGCGACGCGGGTTCGTTTTCGTTTGCCGCTTCGTGAACCGCCGACAGAAGCGTCGAGACGGCCTCCGAGGGGCCGGCAAGCTCGATCTCGTGACCGCGCGCGGCCGTAGCCGCGAGAAAGCGTTCGACGATCCACGCTCCGGCGGTGTCCATCTTGTCCACGCCGGAGAGGTCGAGCCGAACCTTGCCTCCATCCTCGGCGGTTTCAAGCTCACGCAATTCGGCGTCGAGTTCGGCGACCGTGCGCGTCGTCCATGCGCCGGAAAGCGCGACCGTGCGGGCGCCGCCTTCCTCGCTAACGGCGACCTGCGGCCGGCTCTCCTCGCCGGCGTTACCGCTTTTCCTTGACGTATTGCCGAACATGCAACCGGTCTTAGAACAACAAAAGGGCAAAGGAAATCAATTCTCCGGCGAGGGCGAGGCGCTGCTTGCCGAAGGCCTGCAATGTGTGTGGAGATGGCCACTATATCCCCGGCTTTTCAGTTGATCCGGCATCCGTGAAGGCACTTTCTCTTGCTCTGCCGGTAGAGTGATTCGCATATTTGCGGCCCTGCCTGTCCTATCGGGCGCACCGTATGAGGTTCGTTGATGCGTTCATTTGAGATCCGCTCGGAGCGTTTCCCGCTGGCCCGCGCCTTCACCATCTCGCGCGGCAGCAAGACCGAAGCGGAAGTGATCGTGTGCACGATCCGCGAGGGCGACAGCGCCGGCCGCGGCGAATGCGTGCCCTACGCCCGCTATGGCGAGACGGTCGCCTCGGTCCGTTCCGCCATCGAGGCCGTCGGCGACCGGATCGCCTCCGGCGTGGATCGGCAAGCGCTGTCTCGCGTCATGCCGGCCGGCGCCGCGCGCAATGCGGTCGATTGCGCGCTCTGGGACCTCGAAGCGAAGCTCTCCGGCCGGCCGGCACATGAAATCGCCGACAAGCCGACGATGCGTCCGTTGACGACCGCCGTCACCATCTCGCTCGGCTCGCCCGAAGAAATGGCGGACGAGGCGCGCACCCGGGCCGACCGCCCGCTGCTGAAGGTCAAGCTCGGAGCAGAAATGGTGGCCGAGCGCCTTGGCGCGGTCGCGGAAGCGGCACCCGGCGCGCGCCTCATCGTGGACGCCAATGAAGGCTGGTCGGAAGCGAATATCGAGGAAAATCTTGCGGTTGCGGCGCGGTGCGGGGCCGTGCTGATCGAGCAGCCGCTGCCAGCGGGCAAGGACGCCGTCCTGCGTGAGATCGTCCATCCGGTGCCCATCTGTGCCGACGAGAGCGTGCATCTGGCCGCCGATCTGTCGAGGCTGAAAGGGCTTTACGACGCGGTCAACATCAAGCTCGACAAGACGGGCGGTCTTACCACCGCACTTGACATGCGCAGGCAGGCCCGTGCCCTCGATTTCGGCATCATGGTCGGCTGCATGGTGGGTACGTCACTTGGCATGGCGCCTGCCCTCGTCCTGGCGCAGGACGCCGATTTCGTCGATCTGGACGGGCCGCTTCTGCTTGCCACCGACCGCTCACCCGGCCTTGTCTATGACGGTTCGACCGTCCGGCCGCCCACGCCCGCGCTCTGGGGCTAGCTTCACGCACGCCAAAGCAAGAAGGAGGCCGACCGCCGCGACACCTGCCATCGTCGCAAAGCTCTCGGGCCCGAAGGCGCGATAGAGTGGGCCGGCCGCCAGTGTGAGCGTTGCCAGGAGCATGTTGTTGGCGAAATAGGCAGCACCCTGCGCCGCCCCGATCCGCTCTTCGGGGACCGTCTCGGCGAGCATCTTCTGCGTCGCCAGGAACACGGCGGAGAAGGAAAAGGCGTGCATACCCTGGACAAGAAAGAAGCCGGCAAGTCCCAGGCCAAGCGGATCGACAAACGGAAAGAGTGTCCATCGCGCGATCGCGACGACGGAGCCGATCGCGAGAACGACGGAGGAAGGAAAGCGGCCGAAAAGCCTTCGGAAGACGGTGAACATCACGACTTCCGCCATCACCGAGAAAGCCCACAGGAATCCGATCGCCGTTCCGCCGATGCCGACCGATTCCCAGTAGATGGTGCCGAATGTGTAGATTTGCGCGTGGCTCGCCTGCGCCAGCGCGGAAGAAAGCAGGAAGAGCACGAAATAGGGATTGCGGAAAACCGGCGCCGCACGCGGCAGCACCTCGACCGGATCGAGCGCAGGCCGCCGCGGCCGCCCGAGACGCGGCGCGATGAAGCACATGAGGGCGATGCTGACGAGCGCGCCGACGAGAAGCCATGGGAAGGCCTTCACGCCGGTGCGGTTGATGATCCAGCCGCCGCATATGTTGGCGGAGAGGAAGGATACCGAACCCCAGACGCGCATCTTCGGATATTCGGAGCCGTAGCGACGCACGCCGGATAGAGCCAGCGAATCGGCGAGCGGGCTCTGCGGTCCCCAGAAGAAGGAGAAAACGAGCGAAATGGTGAGAACCGCCGCATAGACCGGCGGCAGGAAATAGCCCGAGGCGGCTGCCGCCGAGCAAAGCGCGAGCAGCATCAGCACCGGCACGCGATCCGGCGCGCGGTCGGCCAGCGCCGAGATCGTCGGCCCGGTCACGACCCGCACGAACATCGGGATCGCCAGCAGGATGCCGATCTGTTCCGGGCCGAAGCCCGATTCGCGCAGCCAGAGCGGGAAATACGGCAGATAGAAGCCGTTCGGCATGAAGACCGTGGCGAAGAGCAGCGCCATGCGCAGTTCGAAATGGCGTGGCTTCACCTGCTGCTCGGGCGACAGCGGCGGCAGTTTCTGATCGTATGCCGGGGTTTGCAGCGACATCGGGAGCCTGAGCGCTCGGCCATGAACGGCCGCGGACGCTTTCGACGCAATAGCACGGTGACGCATGCTTCAAAACGGCAATTCCCTTGCGTGGGAAGACACCCTGGCATCATTTGCCGATCCAGTTGCGTTCTGGCGCAAAAGACTCTCAAGGGTTATGCCGATTGTCAGAAAGCCGGCGATCGGGCTAGCGTGCCTGGCAAGCAACGGAGGAAAGCTTTGGATCTTGGAATAAAGGGCCGCAAGGCAATCGTATGCGCGTCGAGCCGCGGACTCGGGCGCGGCTGTGCCATGGCGCTGGCCGAAGCCGGCTGCGACCTGGTCGTCAACGGCCGTGACGAAAAGGCGCTTTCGGCAACGGCGAACGAAATCCGCGATCGCTTCGGCGTCGACGTCACGGAGGTCGCCGCGGACGTTTCGAGCGTCGAGGGCCAGAAAGCGCTGCTGACCGCCTGCCCGGCGCCCGACATCCTCGTCAACAACAATGGCGGGCCGCCGCCGAAGCCCTTCGGCCAGATCGATCGTGCCGCGATCCTTGCCGGCGTCGAGCAGAACATGATCACTCCGATCGAGCTCATCCGCGCGGTCATCGACGGCATGGCGGAGCGTGGTTTCGGCCGCATCGTGAACATCACATCGCTCTCGGTCTATCAGCCGATCCCGGGTTTAGATGTGTCTTCCGGGGCCCGCGCGGGTCTGACCGCGTTCCTTGCCGGCGTGGCGCGCACGGTCGCATCGAAGAACGTGACGATCAACAATATCCTGCCCGGCAAATTCGATACCGACCGCATCCGCGCCACACTGAAATTCGGCGCGGAAAAGGCCGGCATCTCCGAGGACGAGCAGAAGAAACGGATCGGAGGAACCGTCCCGGCCGGGCGGCTCGGCACCGCTGAGGAGTTCGGACAGGCTTGCGCCTTCCTTTGCTCCGCGCAGGCGGGCTATATCGTCGGCCAGAACCTGATCCTGGACGGCGGCTTCTTCAACAGCGCATTCTGACCGCTCGAAGTTCTCATCCGAAATATCAAAAGAGAGGAATACTGCTTTGAAACTGGTGCGATTTGGAGAAAAGGGGCGCGAAAAGCCCGGCATGATCGACAAGGACGGCGCCGTTCGCGACGTGTCCTCGCTGGTGAACGATTTCTCGCCCGAGACGATTTCCCCTTCCCTGAAGGAGAAACTGGAAAAGGCCGATCTTTCCGCCCTGCCGCTTGCGCCGAAGGGCGCGCGGCTCGGTGCGCCGCTCTCGCGCACGGGGCACTTCATCGCCATCGGGCTGAACTACGCCGACCACGCGGCGGAAACCGGCGCGCCGATCCCCGCAGAGCCTATCATCTTCTCCAAGGCCGCAAACTGCCTTTCAGGCCCGAATGACGATGTATTGATGCCCAAGGGCTCGAAGAAACTCGACTGGGAAGTGGAGCTTGCAGTGATCATCGGCAAGCGCTGCGACTATGTCGAGGAGAAGAACGCGCTCGACCACGTCTTCGGCTATGCGGTTTGCAACGACGTTTCCGAGCGCGAATTCCAGATCGAACGCGGTGGCCAGTGGATGAAGGGCAAGGGCTGCCCGACCTTCGGCCCGCTCGGCCCGTGGATCGCGACGGCGGACGAGATCGCCGACCCGCAGAAGCTCGCCATGTTCCTCGACGTGAACGGCAAACGCATGCAGAACGGCAACAGCTCGACCATGATCTTCTCCGTCGCGCATGTCGTTTCCTACCTGTCGCAGTTCATGGTGCTCGATCCGGGCGATATCATCACCACCGGGACGCCGCCCGGAGTCGGGCTCGGCATGAAACCGCCGGTCTTCCTGAAGAACGGCGATACGATGCGTCTCGGCATTGCAGGGCTCGGCGAGCAGGCACAGAAGGTCGTGGCGCGCTAAAAGGCGAGCCGAGGAGCGGGGGCAAGAAGGATGAGCGAGAAGAACGAGTCGAAGCCGATCCGCTCCGATCTCGATGAAGCGGCGCTTTTCTTCCACAAATACCCCCGCCCCGGCAAGCTGGAGATCCAGGCGACCAAGCCGCTCGGTAACCAGCGCGATCTGGCGCTCGCCTATTCGCCGGGCGTTGCCGCGCCCTGCCTCGCCATCCGCGACGAACCGGCGCTCGCGGCGGACTATACGAGCCGCGCCAATCTCGTCGGTGTCGTTTCCAACGGCACCGCCGTGCTCGGCCTCGGCGATATCGGGCCGCTCGCTTCCAAGCCGGTGATGGAGGGCAAGGCCGTCCTCTTCAAGAAATTCGCCGGCATCGACGTCTTCGACGTGGAGATCAACGCACCCGAAATCGACCAGATGGTCGAGACGATAGCGGCGCTGGAGCCGACTTTCGGCGGCATCAACCTCGAAGACATCAAGGCGCCGGAATGCTTTGAGGTCGAGGAGCGTCTGAAGGCGCGGATGGCCATCCCCGTCTTCCACGACGACCAGCACGGCACGGCGATCATCGTCGCGGCGGCGGTGCTGAACGGGCTGGAGCTTGCCGGCAAGAAGCTCGACGAAGTCAAGATCGTCACTTCGGGTGCTGGCGCCGCGGCGCTCGCATGCCTCAACCTGCTCGTCTCGCTCGGCGCGCGACATGACAATATCTGGGTCACCGACCGTCACGGCGTCGCCTACAAAGGCCGTACGGAGGAGATGGACCGATGGAAGGATCCCTACGTCAAGGACACCAACGCGCGGACGCTTGCCGACGTGATCGGCGGAGCAGACGTGTTTCTCGGCCTTTCGGCGGCCGGCGTGCTGAAGCCGGAGCTTCTGGCGGAGATGGGGGAACGGCCGCTCATCCTGGCGCTCGCCAACCCGGTGCCGGAGATCATGCCGGAAGCGGCGCGGAAGGCCCGGCCGGACGCCATGATCTGCACCGGGCGTTCCGACTTCCCCAACCAGGTCAATAACGTCCTCTGTTTTCCCTACATCTTCCGGGGCGCGCTCGATTGCGGTGCAACCGCCATCAACGAGGAAATGAAAATGGCGGCGGTGCGCGCCATTGCCGGCCTTGCGCGCGAGGAACCGTCGGACGTCGCGGCGCGGGCCTATTCCGAGGAGACGCCGACGTTCGGGCCGGACTATCTGATCCCCTCGCCTTTCGACCCGCGCCTGATCCTGAGGATCGCGCCGGCGGTGGCAAGGGCAGCGTCGGAAAGCGGCGTCGCCACGCGGCCGATCGCCGAGATGGATGCCTATATCGACCGGCTGAACCGCTTCGTATTCCGCTCCGGCCTCATCATGAAGCCCGTCTTCTCGGCAGCCAAGGCGGCGGGCGCCCAGCGCGTGATCTATGCCGACGGAGAGGACGAACGTGTATTGCGCGCCGCCCAGGTGGTGCTGGAGGAAGGCATAGCGACCCCGATCCTCATCGGCCGCCCGCACGTCATCGAGATCCGCCTGAAGCGATACGGCCTGAAGATCAGGCCCGGAACCGATTTCGAGCTGATCAACCCCGAGGACGATCCGCGCTACCGTGATTATGTCGATCTCCTGATCCGGATTGCCGGCCGGCGCGGCATGACGCAGGAAGCGGCGCGCACGATGGTGCGCACGAACACCACCATCATCGCCGCGCTCGCCATGATGCGCGACGAGGCCGACGCGATGATCTGCGGGCTGGAAGGCCGCTACGAACGGCACCTGCGCAACGTCGACCTCATAATCGGCCGCAAGACGGGCGCCTCCCACCTGGCGGCGCTCTCGATGCTGATTTCGCAACGCGGCATCACCTTCTTCACCGATACCTATGTGAACATGGACCCGAGCGCGGACGAAATCGCCGAGTTCACCATCCTTGCGGCGGAGGAGATCCGCCGCTTCGGACTGGAGCCGAAGGCGGCGCTCCTGTCGCATTCCAATTTCGGCTCGAAGGATTCGCCCTCCGCACACAAGATGCGCGAGGCGGCGGCCATCCTGAAGCGGATCGCGCCGGATCTCGAAACCGATGGCGAGATGCACGGTGACGCGGCGCTCGACGAGAAGCAGCGCCAGCGCGTCTTCCCGCACTCGACGCTTCAGGGCGAGGCGAATTTGCTCGTCTTCCCCGACCTCGACGCGGCCAACATCACGCTCAACACCGTCAAGGCGATGCTGGATGCGCTGCATGTCGGGCCGATCCTGCTGGGCACCGCCCGGCCGGCTCATATCTTGACGCCTTCGGTCACCTCGCGCGGGGTCGTCAACATGACGGCGTTGTCGGCGGTGGAGGCCTCGCAGAAAGCAGCGGCGAAAGCGTAGCGGGAACTTCGACCCCCTCTCCCCCTCAAGGGGCGAGGAAAGGTCAAGCGGCATCGTGAAAAATGATGCCGGTCGTATAGCGCTCGCCGCTTCGGACCCGGCTGACGCCGTGCCGCATCTTGATGCGATAATCGCCGCGCGAACCGGCTTTCGGCCGATCGTTGACGGTGAATAGCGCGCCATGTCCGAGTGACAGCGGCACGACCTCGGCGCGTGACTGCATGCGCGGACGTTGCTCGGTCATGACGAACTCGCCGCCGGTGAAATCCGCGCCCGGTTCGCTCAGCAGGATGACGAGTTGAATCGGGAAGACGTGGGCTCCGTAAAGGTCCTGATGCAGGCAATTATAGTCGCCCGGGCCATATTTCAGGAGAAGCGGCGTCGGCCGCGCCTGCCCGTCCGCGTGACACTCGTCGAGAAAGGCGCGCAGGCTTTCGGGAAAGCGGCGGTCGATGCCCATCCGGCGATGCCATTCGTTCGCGATCGGCGCGAGGCGTGGGTAGAACGCCTCGCGAAGGGAGGCGATGATCTCCGGCAGGGGATTGGCGTAATATTTGTATTCGCCTTCCCCGAAGCCGTGCCGCTTCATGACGATATGGCTGCGGAAATGCCTGTCGTCCGGGTAGAGCGCGCGCAACGCGGCGCATTGTTCCGCATCCAGAAGCCGGCCGGTTGTCGCGACCCCGACTTCGTTCAGGTCATGAGCAATCCCTTGCCAGTCAAGCCCGCTCACCAGCTTTCCCGCATCGTGTTTCGGCATTTCAGCTCCATCAAAGGGGACTTCAACGAAGCTTAGGGGATAAGCGCCCAGGGCAGCATTCCGTTTCTTGCGCTTTTTATCGCAGTATCTCAGTAGATCGGTGTTTCCGATGCGTCCTTCGAGGCTCGCTCCGCTCGCACCTCGGGATGAAGGAGATGGGAGCAACTTTTCGGCATCAAGTTCTGAGAGACTCGGGGTGCGATACGCTAATTCCGAGGGATGCGAGGCGTGACACGCCGATCGTAATGCCTCACGATCCAGGGTGACGCCTACAGACCTCCCTCATCCTGAGGTGCGAGCGGAGCGAGCCTCGAAGGACGCACTTCATTGACATAAGCGTTCAGCTCTTCTTCGAGACGTGCTCGGGCTTGCCCTTGCGCTTGGTCTCGGCGAACTCCTCGAGCTGTTTTTCGCTCATCGAATCGTACATTTCCCTCGACGCGCCCTTGAGTTCGCTCTT
>JBDZVC010000500.1:0-2865 GCA_040255475.1 Phyllobacteriaceae bacterium
CGGCGGCGCCGGCGCCGTCACGCTGAAGGCCTCGCACCAGTTTCCGGGCGGCAAGGGCGATCCGCGCGACGAAATGGTGCAGATCATCGCCAAGGAAGCCAAGGCCGCCAATGTGGACCTGAACATCCAGGTCTATCCGGGCGCCTCGCTGTTCAAGGCGAAGGACCAGTGGAACGCGCTGGTCAAGGGCCAGCTCGACATCTCGTCCTTCCCGCTCGACTACGCCTCCGGCCGCGTCCGCGAATTCGGCGCTACCCTGATGCCGGGCCTCGTCAGGAACCACGAGCGCGCCAAGCGCCTCAACGATTCGCAGTTCATGAAGGACATCAAGGCGAAGATCGAGGAATCGGGCGTCATCGTGCTCGCCGACGCATGGCTCGCCGGCGCCGTCGGTTCCAAGGAAGGCTGTATCCGCAAGCCGGAGGACATGAAGGGCCTGAAGACCCGCTCCGCCGGCCCGACCTTTGCCGCCATGTGGCAGGCCGCAGGCGCCTCCATCGTCTCCATCGCCTCGAACGAGGTCTATAACGCGCTTCAGACCGGGGTCGCGGAAGCGACCGACACGAGCACGGCAAGCTTCGTCTCCTATCGCCTCTATGAGCAGCTGAAATGCATCACCGCGCCCGGCGATAACGCGCTCTGGTTCATGTACGAGCCGGTTTTGATGTCGAAAAAGAGCTTCGACCATCTGAACAAGAAGCAGCAGGAAGCTCTGGTGGCTGCGTCGAAGAAGGCGCAGGAATTCTTCGCGGGCGAAGCGCTCAAGATGGACGACAAGATGATCAAGGCCTTCAAGGATCACAACGTCGAAGTCGTCACCATGACGCCCGAGGAATACGACGCCTGGATCGACGTCGCCAAGAAGAGCTCCTACAAGCAGTTCGCCGAGGAAGTTCCGGACGGCCAGAAGCTGATCGACGAGGCGCTGGCCGTTAAGTGATGCGGAAGAGGCATGCGCGGCGACGTCGGCCCGGGCTGCTTTCTCTTCGCTAACAGGCAAGACCACCGCATAACAGCCCCCTCTCCGATCTGCTTCGCAGACCACCTCTCCCCACTTCGTGAGGGAAAGGACAGGCGGTCAGGCGCCCGTCCTCGCCCCCTTTCAGGGGGAGAGGCGGTCCGGCAAAGCCGGGACGGAGAGGGGTAGGCCACACACGTGGCAGCCTCGCGCGGACCAGATAGAAGTCCGCATAAGACCGGACAGAACAATGGACAGATTCATCCGAACGGTCAGGCTGATCTCGACGCTCTCGGGCTTCGCCGCCGCGGGGCTCATTTCGGCCGGTGTCATCGTCGTTTGCCAGATGGTCTTCGTGCGCTTCGTGCTCGGCTCCAACACGATCTGGCAGACCGACTTCACCACCTACTCGATCGTCGCCGCGACCTTCCTCGGCAGTCCCTACGTCCTTTTGACGCGCGGGCATGTCAACGTCGATATCCTGCCGCACTATCTCGGCCATAAAGGAAAATTCCGGCTGGCGATGTTCTCGGCGATCCTGTCCTTCTGCTTCTCCGCCGCCATGACCGTATTCGGCTATCTCTACTGGCGGGAAGCGTGGGACGGCAACTGGGTCTCCGACACGATGTGGCGGGCGCGCCTGTGGATTCCCTTCGCAGCCATGCCCTTCGGCTTCGCGCTGCTCACACTTCAATACATCGTCGATCTCTATTGCCTCGCCACAGGGCGCGAACCGCCCTTCCCTTCGGCCGGCGGACATGAAACCACTGACGACGGAGCGCCCGCATGAGCCCGGCAATGGAAGGCGGCATTGTCCTCGTCGTCACGCTCCTCGTTCTCTTGTCCGGAGCGCCGGTCGCGTTCGGCCTCGGCGCCATCGCGCTTGTCTTCATCGCCATCTTCGAGGGCTTCAGCGCGCTGAACGTCGCCGCCGAGACCTTTTACGGCGGCCTAAACGACTTCACTCTCGTCTCGATCCCGATGTTCGTGATGATGGGCGCGGCCATCGGCTCCTCGCCCGCCGGGCGCGATCTCTATGAAGCGCTCGACCGCTGGCTCTACCGCCTGCCGGGCGGGCTGGTCATCTCCAATCTCGGCGCCTGCGCACTGTTCGCCGCGCTCACCGGCTCCTCGCCCGCCACCTGCGCCGCTATCGGCCGCATGGGCATTCCCGAAATGCGCCGCCGCGGCTATCCGGACGATGTCGCCACCGGCTCCATCTGCGCCGGCGGCACGCTCGGCATCCTGATCCCGCCTTCCATCACCTTCATCCTCTACGGCATCGCGACGGAAACCTCGATCGGACGGCTGTTCCTCGCCGGAGTCTTCCCCGGCCTGATGCTGACCGGCCTCTTCATCCTGTGGACGATCTTCCTTCTCTGGAAGCGCGGCTTCCACCCCTACGCGGCCGATTTCCGCTATTCCTGGAGAGAGAAGTTCGAGTCGGTCCCGAAGGTTGCGCCCTTCCTGGCGATCGTCGTCGGCGTCATGTACGTGCTCTATGGCGGCGTCGCCACGCCTTCCGAGGCGGCCGGCGTGGGCGCGGCGCTCTGCGTGGTGCTCGCGGTGGTCATCTACAGGATGTGGCGACCAGAAAGCTGGTGGCAGATCCTGCGCGACACCACCCGCGAGTCGATCATGATCCTCATGATCATCGCGGCGGCCGTGCTCTTCGGCTACATGCTGACCTCGCTCTACCTCACCCAGACGCTGGCGCAGGCGATCGCCGAGATGGAGGTCAACCGCTGGGTGCTGATGTTCATGATCAACATCTTCCTGCTCGTCTGCGGCTTCTTCATCCCGCCGGCGGCGGTGATCCTGATGACGGCGCCGATCCTCCTGCCGATCATCACCGCGGCGGGCTTCGACCCGATCTGGTTCGGCGTCATCATCACCATCAACATGGA
>JBDZVC010000501.1:0-2865 GCA_040255475.1 Phyllobacteriaceae bacterium
CGATCTTCGGCGCGATGCTGCCGCTCAATCTCGGGCTCGGCACGCTGAACATCTATACGGAGGTCGGTCTCATCACGCTGATCGGCCTCATCACCAAGCACGGCATCCTGCTCGTCGAGTTCGCCAACCAGCAGCGGCGTGAACATGGGCTGTCGCGGCGCGACGCCATCATCGCTTCGGCCAAGGTGCGTCTCCGCCCGATCCTGATGACGACGGCCGCGATGTCGCTCGGCGTCGTGCCGTTGATCATGGCGGCCGGCGCGGGTGCCGCCTCGCGCTATTCGATGGGCCTCGTCATCTTCTCCGGCATCCTGATCGGAACCTGCTTCACGCTCTTTGTCGTGCCGATGTTCTACAGCTTCATCGCGGTGAAGGACCTTCCTGAGGAAGCGGAGAGGCCAGAGGCGGAGTCGATGCACCCGGCGTAGAAGGCCTGCCGGCTCTGTTCAGGCCTTCCGCTCCCAGCGGCCGTCCGGCGTCTGCTGCCAGTAGGTGACATCGTGGCCGTCGCCTTTAAGAGCCTTCCAATGGCTGCGCGCGCCTTCGAGCTGCCCCTCGTCACTGCCGACGAAGAGGAAGACGGCCCGCTCGTAACCGTCGAGTGACGGGGGCGGCGCGCCGTCGACCAGGAACCTTATCTGTGCGCCGTTCGGATTGGCCGGTCCGGCAGTCAGGATGATCGGCTGTTCGGCGGCATGCGGCTCGTGGTCAGGACCGTGAGGCAGGAAGGAATCGTCGCGATAGAGCCACAAATGCTGGTCGAGTGCATCGCGCCTTTCCTCGCTGCCGGTCTGCACGACGGCACGCCACCCTCGCCCGATGCTCTTTTCCAGAAGCGTCGGCAACGCCTTCTCAAGCGTCGATTCCGTCAGGTGATAGAACAACACCTCGGCCATGCCGAACCCTAATCTTCGTAGTGGTCGCGCACCAGGCGGTCGAGCAGCCTGACGCCGAATCCGGAGGCCCAGGACTGGTTGATCTCGTTGGCGGGCGCGCCAAGCGCCGTGCCGGCAATGTCGAGATGTGCCCAGGGCGTGTCCTTGACGAAGCGCTGCAGGAACTGGGCCGCGATGATCGCGCCGCCGTGACGGCCGCCGATATTCTTCATGTCGGCGTTCCTGGATTCGATCAGCTTGTCGAATTCCGGGCCAAGCGGCATGCGCCAGACCCTTTCGGCGGTAGCGGTGCCCGCCGCGGTCAATCGTTCGGCCAGTTCGTCGTTGTTGGAGAAAAGCCCGGCATAGTGCTGCCCGAGCGCCACGATGATAGCGCCGGTCAAGGTCGCCAGATTGACCATGAACTTCGGCTGGAAACGGTCGGCGCAGTACCAGAGCGCGTCGGCCAGCACGAGCCGTCCCTCGGCATCGGTGTTGAGAACCTCGATCGTCTGTCCCGACATCGAGGTCACGATGTCTCCCGGCCGTTGCGCATGGCCATCGACGGCGTTTTCTACCAGGCCGATGATGCCGACGGCGTTCACCTTGGCCTTGCGCGTGGCAAGCGCGTAGATCAGCCCTGTAACGGCCGCCGCGCCGCCCATGTCCCCCCTCATGTCCTCCATGCCGGATGCGGTCTTCATCGAATTACCGCCGGTGTCGAAGGTGACGCCCTTGCCAACAAAGGCGACCGGCTTTTCCTTTGCCTTGCCCCCGTCCCAGCGCATGACGGCCAAGCGCGCCCCGCGCGGCGAACCTTGCGCCACGCCGAGCAGCGAGCCCATGCCGAGCTTCCTCATCTCCTTTTCCGTAAGGATCTCGACCTTGACGCCAAGTTTCGACAGTTCTTTCGCCTTCGCCGCGAACTCCAGCGGGCCGAGCACGTTCGCCGGCTCGTTGACCAGATCGCGCGCAAGGGTGACGCCGCCGACAACGGCCTCAACGTCCTCAAAGGCTTTCTTCGCCGCAGTAGCCGCCGGCGTGACGATCGCGACTTTCACCATCTCCGTGCCGACGCCGTTTTCGCTGTCATCGGATTTCGTCTTGTGGCGGTCGAATCGATAGGCCCGAAGCAGGATGCCCATCGCCAGTTGTGCTGCCTCGGCACCTCCGATCTCGGTGCCGGGCAGCGAAAGATGGATCGTCACCTTGGAGGCTTTGCCGAACTTGCTGCAGATCTGCCCGCCGAGCCGCGCCCAGTCATTCTCGGCAGCAGTACGAGGATCGCCGACGCCGACGACAAGAATACGGTCGGCCGGAGAACCGGCTGGAGCGATGATATCCAGCGTTGCCATCGCCTTGCCCTTGAACTCGGCGACGCGCATTGCACGCTCGACAGAATTGGCGGGATCGACCAGCGCAGCCGCATCGCCTGTCTCGCCATCCTCTGCAACGAGCAGGACCGCCAGTCCGGCACCAGCCCCCGGCGCTGCCTTCGAAGGACGGGAAAACGAAACGTCGACCTTGCGTGACATGTAAACCTGCAACCTGCGTGATGATTCCGGATCTGAGAGGCCGATCTTGGGGGTTTCAGGCACAAACGCAAGCCTTTTGCCGTTGGCGGCCGATCACCGTAAATGCGGTTCCTCGCTCGAACGATGGCCACGCCTCTCTGCCCGCGCCGCCGGAACACACCCGCCGAACCATCTGGTCAACGGCAGTTCCACACGACCCGGATCGCTTCAACGGATTGAAATAAAATATCGAATTTGCGACAGAGCAATAGTTATGAAATTTTTAACCGTGCTCGTTCGCCCATTTTTAGCCAATCTCCCGTTCCATGCGGCATCGAGGTGGGTATGGCGGTCGCGTATCGCTGTTGCGGCGCAGGAGCGTGGTCCATTGCGTTCGAGCCGGATGGCGGGTTGGTACGTACCAGTATGAAGCTGATAGAGCGCTATATCTTCCGGCGTGTCCTGGCGCTCTCGCT
>JBDZVC010000502.1:0-2853 GCA_040255475.1 Phyllobacteriaceae bacterium
GGAAGAGACGACCAATTACGAGATCAACTCCAAGAAGATCGCCACCAAGAGCGACGGCTTCTCGATCTCGAAACTGTCCGTCGCCGTCGTCGTCAACCGCCAGCGCCTGCTCGATATCCTCGGCAAGGACGCAACCGACGACGCGATCGCCGCCCGCATCGCCGAAATCAAGAAGGTCGTCGCCTCCGCCACCGGCTTCGACGACAAGCGCGGCGACAATATCGATATCGCCGCCGTCGAATTCGTGGACGGGCTCGACGGCGCCCCGGCCGACACGCCGGGCATCATGGACCGCCTCGGCGCGCATATCTTCTCGCTGATCAACGCGGCGGCCTTCGTGCTGGTCGCCTTCCTGGTGACGTGGTTCGGCCTGAAGCCGCTCGCCGCTGCCCTCGGCAAGCCGGCGCCGGGTGCCCCGCAAAGCTTCGAGGAGGTGCAGCGCTCGCTTCCCGCCACCAGCGGGGAGACGCAGCTTACCGCCGGCGCCCTTGCCGGCCCCGGCATGGCGGCGCCCAACCCGATCGACGAACTGCGCCAGAAGCTGAGGCCCGCTCCCCAGGAGCGGCTGGCACGGATGATTGACCTCAACGAAGAGCGGACCGCGCATATCCTGCGCAAGTGGGCGCATCAGGAGGCCGTCTGATGACCGCCTACGCGCTGGCCGACATGCTGGCCGATTTCGGCAAGCGGCCGCAACAGCCGCCGCGCGCGGCACCATCCGAAGTCGGAGCGTCGGCAAAGCCGGACAAGCCCGAACCCGACATGGAGGCGCTGCTCGCAGACGAGCGCGCGCGGACGGAAAAGTCGGTGACGGAAAGTCTCACGGTCGAGCATGAAACCGCGCTCACCGCCCTGCGCGAAGTACATGCCGCGGAGATCGCCGAGATCGAACGCCGCCACGGCGAGGAAGCCGGCGCGCGCATCGAGGCGGGGCTCGGCGAGATCGAGGCGCGTGTCAGCGAAACCGTCACCGGCACGGTCGCCCGTATCCTCGGACCGATCGTGAGCGAGGAGGTGCTGAAGCGCAGCATCGGCGAACTGGCGAAGGCCATCGGCGAGGCGCTGGAAGACGCCGACGCGGTGACGATCCGGGTTTCGGGCCCGTCCTCGCTGTTCTCGGCGCTGGCGGAAAAACTGGGAGGGAAATCAAAGCACCTCCGCCATCGCGAGACGGACGGTATCGACCTGACGGTCGATGTGAACGGCAGCCTGATCGAGACGCGCCTGACGGAATGGCAGGCCATCGTCAATGAGGTCCTCGGATGAGCATGGATGCCGATGGCCTGAAGCATCAGGAGATCATCATCGTCCGCCGCGGCGGGCATGACGAGGACGAGGGCCATCACGGCGGCGTCTGGAAGATCGCCTTCGCCGACTTCATGACGGCAATGATGTGTTTCTTCCTAGTCATGTGGCTGATCAACGCCGCCAACGAGCAGACCAGGGCTGCGCTCGCCAGCTATTTCAATCCCATCAAGCTCGTCGACCGCAACACGTCGCGAAGAGGCATCGACGATCCGACCAAGACACCGGGCAATCTGGAACCGTCGGTCGAGAAGAAGAAAGAACAATCCGACGCGCAGGCGAGTTCACCCGGCGAGGCGGATTCGCGCAAGCACACCGACAAGAATCTGTTCGCCAACCCTTATTCGGTGCTCGCCGAGATCGCCGGAGAGACCGGTACTCTGCAGAACACCAGCACGAAAGGCGACGGCGGCGCGCAGGATTCCGGCCCGGCCACAGGCGCATCGGGCGGCCAGACCTATCGTGACCCGTTCGCACCGAACTTCTGGTCGGAACAGATAGACATACCGGAGAAAAGCACCGAGACGGCCCGTTCCGGCTCGGCCGAAAAGCGCGCGCAGGCCGTCGTGGCCGAGGGCGACAAGACCGGACAGGGAATGGCCAGCAATAAGACAGCCGCTGCCGAGGCCATGGCCAAGGTGGAAGCGGAGGCCAAAGCCGGGGGCAACGAAGCCATTAAGTCGGAAAAGGTCGAGGCCGCCAATCAGGGCACCACCAAACAGGAGGCGGATCAGAAAGAGACCGCCCATGGTCGTGCAACCGTGGAAGCGGAGAAGCCGGAAAAGGCGGCGGGGGCGGCGGCGAAGGCAGCGAACGAAAAACTCACTGCCGATATCCGCAGCGAGCTTGCCGCCAGCTTCCGTAGCGGCGACCCGATCTACAAGGGCCTGACGGTGACGCAGACGGAGCGGGGCGTCCTCATCTCGGTGAGCGACCAGTCGAATTTCGGCATGTTCGAGATCGGCTCGGCTGTTCCGAACCGCGATACCGTGCTCGCCATGGAGAAGATCTCGAAAATCCTCAGCACCCATAAAGGCAACATCCACATCGACGGCCACACGGACGGGCGCCCCTTCAAGAGCGATACCTACGACAATTGGCGGCTTTCCACCGCGCGCGCCCAGACCGCCTATTACATGCTGGTGCGTGCCGGGCTGGACGAGAAACGCGTCATGGAAGTCGCCGGCTTCGCCGACCGCAAGCTGAAGGTCAAGGACGATCCCTATGCGGACGCCAACCGCCGCATCGAGATACTGCTGGAGACGAACTAGTGTCGCGGCCGGGCGCACATCCGGCAGCGCTCGCCGTGGCGATCATGCTTGCCGCGCCCTTCCTCGGCCGGGCCGCCGCGCAGGAAAGATACGAATTGCAGCCATACCAGATGGTGCGATCGCTTCAGTTGGTGCAGGACCGCATCGCCGGTGGCGACGAAGCCGCCCTCCCCATGCAGCGCAAGCTTCTGGAGATGATCGACGCAAAATTCCTCGCGACGCCGCCGGCGGGATTCGACGACCCGCGCAATTTCGATGCGCTTCTCGTCTATGCGAT
>JBDZVC010000503.1:0-2853 GCA_040255475.1 Phyllobacteriaceae bacterium
TCAAGTTCTTCCGCACCGTCGAGGATGCGGGCGGCGAGATCGTGCTGAAGCGCAGCTTCTCCGACCATCATTTCTACGCTCCCGACGAGCTTGCCGATCTTGCAGGCACGGCTGGAAAACGTGGATTGGACCTAGCCACGACGGCCAAGGATGCCGTCCGTATTTTCGACGGGTCGGCGGCGACGAAGAAGTTCCTCGAAAACGTCCATGTCGTCGAGATCGATACGGTCTTCGATCCCGATACGATCCCTCGTCAGATCATCGGGGCCACGCTCGATGCATGGCGGGAACGGCGGTTGGCAGGCTGATCAGCGCTTGCGCAATTCCGGGTGCGCTTCCAGTTCCCGCTCCAGAGACACCGAGCAATCGACATAGGCTTCCTGCCGGGCGACGCTCCAATACTTCAACTCGTCGATCGGGATTGCCTCGCCGGTCACCGCGCAGCGCACGAAAGAGCCCGGCGAGACGATCTGGAAATCGCCGTCGAGATAGCGGATGCGCGCCTCGCGCGCGCCGGGTCCTTCGAAACGGTTCATCATCTGCCTTTACCCTGCTGTTTTCCGCCACAAATCGCGGCGGAAATCAAGCGGCGCGTCTTTGAGCCGTCGTTATCGCCGCCCGAACAGCCTTTCGATGTCGGTGAGTTTCAGTTCGATATAGGTCGGCCGGCCGTGGTTGCAGGTGCCGGAACCGGGCGTCGCTTCCATTTGCCTCAGAAGCGCGTTCATCTCCTCCGGTCTGAGCCGGCGCCCCGAGCGCACCGAGCCGTGGCAGGCCATGGTAGCGGCGATATGGTCGATGCGTTCCTTCAGCGTATCGGCGGTGTCGTTCTCGGCGATCTCGTCGGCGATGTCGAGGAGAAGCCGCCGCGCATCCGTCTCGCCGAGCATGGCCGGCGTCTCGCGGACCGCGATTGCGCCGGGTCCGAAGCGTTCGATTCCGAGGCCGAAGCGGGCAAGCGTTTCCGCATGCGCCGCAAGCCGCTCAACCTCTTCCTCCGGCAGGTCGACGATTTCGGGGATGAGCAGCATCTGCGCCTTCATCGGGCGCGAGTGAAGCGCCTCCTTCAGCGCTTCGTAGACAAGGCGCTCATGCGCCGCGTGCTGGTCGACGATGACGAGCGAATCCCCCGTCTGAGCGATGATGTAATTCTCGTGCACCTGCGCGCGTGCGGCCCCGAGCGGTGTCGCCAGAAGTTCGGGTGCGGGCTCGGCGACTGCCGCCCGCGCATCGGCGCTGGCCGGCGTACCGAGGACCGCCTGTTCCGCCTCGCCGAATCCGCCGAAGCCTCCCTGGTCAGACAATGGCCGCTGCGGCGAGCGTGCAAGGTCGAAGCCTGCGGCGGACGCGGGCCGCCATCCCTGCCAGCGGGGGCTGCTGACATGCGCGGCATGGTCGAACGGCGCTCCGCCCGGCCAGAAGGCGGCATGCATTGCCGCAGCACCTTCCGTGTTCGGGCGGATGCCGGACGCCGCCAGCGCCTGCCTTATGCCGCCGACGATCAGTCCGCGCACGAGACCCGGATCGCGGAAACGGACGTCGGCCTTGGCCGGATGCACGTTTACGTCCACCAGCGCCGGATCGAGGCTGAGGAAAAGCACGGTGACGGCGTGCCGGTCGCGCGGCAGCACATCGGCGAAGGCGCCGCGTATGGCGCCGGCGACCAACTTGTCACGCACCGGCCTTCCGTTGACATAGGCATATTGCTGGAGCGCGTTGGCGCGGCTGAAGGAGGGGATGGAGACGCGACCCGAAAGCCGAACCCCCTCGCGTTCCGCGTCGATGGCAATGGAGTTTTCCGGAAAATCCCTGCCGATCACCTGCGCAATGCGGCGAAGCGCGCCTTCCTCGCCCTCTCCGGCGGTAGCGAATTCGGTCGCCGAACGGTCGGCCGACGAATAGGCGAAGCGCACCTGGGGGAATGCGATGGCGATGCGCTTGATCACATCCGCTATCGCGCTCGTCTCGGCCCGCTCGCCCTTCATGAATTTCAGCCTTGCCGGCGTCGCGAAGAAGAGGTCGCGCACCTCCACCATCGTGCCTTGATTGGCGGGCGCCGGGCGTACGGCGGAGCCCGCGCCGCCGCTGACATGGATTTCCGCCCCGGAGCCCGCATCCGCCGTTCGCGAGCGGATCATGAGCTTGCCGACCGAGCCGATCGAGGGCAGCGCCTCGCCACGGAAGCCGAGCGAGCGGATATCGTGGAGGTCGCTTCCAAGTTTCGACGTGCAGTGCCTTGCCACAGCGAGCGGCAGTTCCGTCTCGGGGATGCCCGTCCCGTCGTCCGAAACCCGGATGAGGCCGAGGCCCCCGCCGGAGACGACGACCTCCACGCGGGCCGCACCGGCGTCGAGCGCATTCTCGACCAGTTCCTTGACCACGCTCGCCGGCCGCTCGATCACCTCGCCTGCGGCGATCTGGTTGATCATCGTGTCGGAAAGCTGTCGAATTGCCATGATGGAATTATAGAAGGATTCGGCCGACCGGGCGAGGGCGGCTTGCCTGCGAATGATCAACTTACCTGCGAAATGATCAAACGGGAGTGATGATGAAATCTCAGTTCGGCCCGATCGCCTGTCTCGGCCTTCTCCTCTCCGGCCCGGCCTTTGCCGATGCGCCGGTGGATGCGGTCCGCTATTTCTACAGCAATATCGGCTCCGAGACCGAGCCCGACAACCGCGACCGCTTCACCGGCCTGGCCCGCGCCGCCCTCGATGCCAATGAGCGGGCCGCCAACAGCGGGGGAGCCGCATGCATCGACTTCATCCTGGCGCTCGACAGCCAGGACCTCGACCAGAACGAGATCAATTCCTCGCTCGCGCTGAACGAGACCGAGAACGGCCCGTCAGCCAA
>JBDZVC010000504.1:0-2851 GCA_040255475.1 Phyllobacteriaceae bacterium
CCGCTAACAGGGAGATTGATATGAAAAAGAATTCCATCCGGCTGATGCTTCTGGCATCGAGCCTTCTCGGTTCGGCGAGCCTCGCCTATGCGGACAATGTGACGCTCACCATCGAGAGCTGGCGCAACGACGATACGCAGGTCTGGCAGCAGCAGATCATTCCGGCCTTCGAGAAGGCCAATCCGGACATCAAGGTCGTCTTCGCGGCCGCCGCGCCGACCGAATACAACGCCGCGCTCAACGCCAAGCTGGCGGCCGGCTCGGCCGGCGACCTCATCACTTGCCGCCCGTTCGACGCTTCGCTGGATCTGTTCAAGAAAGGTTATCTGGCCTCCGTCAACGACCTGAAGGGCATGGACAATTTTTCCGATGTAGCCAAGGCGGCCTGGCAGACGGACGACGCCAAGACGACGTTCTGCGTGCCGATGGCCTCGGTCATCCACGGCTTCATCTACAACAAGGATGCCTTTGACGAACTCAAGATCACGCCGCCGAAGACGCATGACGAATTCATGGCGGTGCTGAAGAAGATCAAGGACGACGGCACCTATACTCCGCTCGCCATGGGCACCAAGGACCAGTGGGAAGCCGCGACGATGGGCTGGGAGAATGTCGGCCCGGACTACTGGAAAGGCGAGGAAGGCCGCAAGGCGCTGATCGCCGGCACTGCGAAGCTGACCGACGCGGGCTTCGTCGACGCCTTCAAGGTGATCGCCGGCTGGGCGCCCTATATGGGCGACGGCTATCAGGCGCAGTCCTACCCCGACAGTCAGAACCTCTTCACGCTCGGCCGCGCGGCGATCTATCCGGCTGGCTCGTGGGAAATCTCGGTGTTCAACAAGCAGGCGCAGTTCAAGATGGGCGCCTTCCCGCCACCGCTGCCGAAGGAGGGCGACACCTGCTACATCTCCGATCAGCCGGACCATGCGCTCGGCATGAACGCCAAGTCCAAACACCCGGAAGCGGCGAAGAAATTCCTCGAATGGGTCGCGTCGAAGGATTTCGCGGAGATCTATGGCAACGCGCTGCCCGGCTTCTTCCCGCTCACCAAGGAGAAGGTCGAGCTGAAGGATCCGCTCGCCAAGGAATTTCTGAGCTGGCGCGAGAGCTGCAAGCCGACGATGCGCGCCACCTACCAGATCCTGTCGCGCGGTACGCCGAACCTCGAGAACGAGAGCTGGGGCGCCTCGGCCAATGTGATCAATGGCACCGAGACGCCGGAGGCAGCCGCGAAAAAGCTCCAGGACGGGCTGGATAGCTGGTATCATCCGGGCAAGTAATCTCGGGCAACACATCCGCCCGGCATGCGAAAGCAGCCGGGCGGATCGTTTCAGCAGCGTCTTATAGCGGGGACGGGATGGCGGTCGCGCGCAGGCAGACACGTTGGCATATCGCCATATTCCTGGCGCCGGCGCTTATCGTCTACACGGCGATCATGATCCTGCCGCTCTTCGGCACGCTGCAGCTTTCGCTCTTCCGCAACATCGACCAGAAGCAGGTTTTCGTCGGCCTCGACAATTTCCGCGCGCTCTTCACCGATCCGCACTGGTCGGGCGCCTTCTGGAACGCTTTCAAGAACAATATCTGGTTCTTCTGCATCCATATGCTGGTGCAGAACCCGATCGGCATCCTGCTGGCGGCGCTGCTTTCGAGCCCGAAGCTGCGGTTCCGCGCCTTCTACCGTACGGCGATCTTCATCCCGACGATTCTCTCCTTCGTCATCGTCGGCTTCGTATGGAAGCTGATCCTTTCGCCGCTCTGGGGGATCACGCCGATGCTCCTGAGGGAAATCGGCCTGCGCGGACTTTTCCATCCATGGCTCGGTATGGGCGATACGGCGCTGACGACGGTCGCGCTGATTTCGGTGTGGCAGTTCGTCGGTATTCCGATGATGCTGATCTATGCGGCGCTGCTGTCGATCCCCGACGAAGTGCTGGAGGCGGCGGAGTGCGACGGCATCACCGGCATGGCGCAGTTCTGGAAGATCAAGCTGCCGCTTATCCTGCCGTCGATCGGCATCATCTCGATCCTGACTTTCGTCGGCAATTTCAATGCCTTCGACCTGATTTATGTCAGTCAGGGTGCGCTCGGCGGCCCCAATTTCTCGACCGACATCCTCGGCACTTTTCTTTACCGAACGTTCTTCGGCTTCCAACTCCAACTCGGCGATCCGAATATGGGCTCGGCGATCGCCTCGATGATGTTCTTCATCATCCTCGTCGGCGTCTGCTTCTATCTCTTCGCCATCCAGACGCGGCTCCGCCGCTACCAGTTCTGAGGCCGCGATGAACAAGGCGCGCACATCCGTCCCACGCGCGGTCGCGGCACATGCGATCCTGATCGTCTACACGGTGATCGCACTCTTCCCGGTGCTGATCGTCGTGGTGAACTCGTTCAAGTCGCGCGGTGCGATCTTCCGTTCGCCGCTTTCGCTGCCCGGCCCGAATACTTTCGACCTGATCGGCTACGCGACCGTCATGTCGCAGGGCAATTTCCCGCTCTATTTCTGGAACAGCCTCGTCGTAACCGTCGTCTCGATCTTCCTGGTGCTCCTGTTCGGCGCCATGGCGGCTTTCGCGCTCGCCGAATACCGCTTTCGCGCCAATTCGCTGATGGGTCTCTATCTCGCGCTCGGCATCATGATCCCGATCCGGCTCGGCACGGTGGCGATCCTGCAATTGATGGTGGCGAGCGGACTGGTCGATACGCTGACGGCGCTGATCCTCGTCTATACGGCGCAGGGCATTCCGCTTGCGGTCTTCATCCTGTCGGAATTCATGAAGCAGGTCTCCGACGATCTGAAGAATGCCGGGCGCATCGACGGGTTGAGCGAATACCGCATCTTCTTCCG
>JBDZVC010000505.1:0-2849 GCA_040255475.1 Phyllobacteriaceae bacterium
GCGAAGCGCGCCGGGATGAACGCCTCGGGGTCACTCCATAGTGCCCTGTGGCGATGGATCGTCCACGGCATGACGAGCACCTGCGTGCCCTTGCGGATGAAGAGGTCCTGATACGCGTCGTCTTCGACCGCCTCGCGGTTGATCGAGGGCGCCGGCGGATAGAGCCTCAGCGCCTCCTCGAAGGCTGCGCGTGTCAGCGGCATCCTCTCCACCCATTCCGCCGGGCCGGCGCCGCTCGCCGCTATCCTGTCGATCTCGGTCTCGATCGGCTCGCGCTCCCACGGGCTTTCGGCGAGGCAATAAAGCATCCAGCCGAGCGCGCGGGCGGTGGTCTCGTGGCCGGCGCCGATGAAGGTGATGATGTTGTCCTCGATCTCGGCGCGCGTCAGCCCGTCCGGACCTTCCGCACGCAGCAACAGGGTAAGGAAATCCTCGGGCGTACCGTCCGGATCGCGCGCCAGCCTTTGCCTGCGCATTTCCATCGTATCGGCGACGATCCGGCGGAAGAAGGCAAGCGAATTGCGGCCGAGCAGGCGGGTGATGCGCGGCAGCCAGTCTGGCGCGCCGAGAAGGTCGAGCGGATCGACGCGGCCCATGGTCTCGAACAGCCGGTCGACCTGTTTCGCGAAGCTGCCGGACTCTCCCGCGATCTCGCCGGAGAACAGCGTCTCCGCGAGGATATCGTAGGTCAGCATCGTCATGTCGCGCGCAAGGTCGGTCGTACCGCCCTCCTCGTAGCGATGCGCGAAACTCTCGGCGCATGTCAGCATCGGCTGGGCGAAGCCATGGATGTGGCGCGGCGTGAAGACCGGCGCCATCGCCTTGCGCGAGCGCCGCCACACCTCGCCTTCGGCCGTCAGAAGCCCGTCGCGAAGGATCGGGCGCAGTATCTTCTGCCGCACCCGCGCCATCTTGTAGTTTTTTGCGTTCTCGACCAGTACCCGGCGGATGAGCCCCGGATCGTTGGCGATGAGGAGCGGCCCGCCGATCGACGAGACGGAAATCCACTTTTCGTTGTAGGAAGGCTCCCCCCACAATTCGAGCGGGTTCCGATAGACGATCCGGATCATCTGCAGGGTGGAAGGCGGCGAACTGCGCGGCTTCGGCGCCGGCGGTACGAAAGGGGCGGGCTTGGCGTCCATGGCGGTCGATGTCGCTCCTGACTTCCGTCCAATGTAGGGACGCTGGGCCGGGCCGTCCACGGGAGCCAGCGCCGCAGTCCGTCCGGGCAGGCGAAGAGCCAGCAAAAACCTTGCAAGATTTGGAAAAAGAGCCGGAAATGCCTATATTCAGGTCATCATCATATGCGTGATTCGGCAGGTTTCGCAGACGCCGGATCAGGGGCCTTCAGACGAAAGCATTACATGAGCGAGACGCCCGAAATCCTCCCCGGCGAACCGGCCGAATATGGCGCCGATTCCATCAAGGTCCTGAAGGGCCTCGATGCCGTGCGCAAGCGGCCCGGCATGTATATCGGCGACACGGATGACGGCTCCGGCCTGCATCACATGGTCTATGAGGTGGTGGACAACGCCATCGACGAAGCGCTGGCCGGCCATGCCGACATCGTGACCGTGACGCTCAATCCGGACGGTTCCTGTACCGTCACGGATAATGGCCGTGGCATCCCGACGGCCATCCATTCCGGCGAGGGCATCTCGGCGGCCGAAGTTATCATGACCCAGCTTCACGCTGGCGGAAAGTTCGATCAGAATTCCTACAAGGTGTCGGGCGGCCTTCATGGCGTCGGCGTCTCGGTCGTCAACGCGCTCTCGGTCTGGCTGAAGCTCAAGATCCGCCGCAAGGGCCGCATCCACGAAATGTCGTTCACGCACGGCGTCGCCGATGCGCCGCTGAGGGAAACCGGAGACGCGGGGGGCGAGACCGGCACGGAAGTCACCTTCCTGCCCTCGTCCGAAACCTTCACCATGACGGAGTTCGACTATCCGACGCTGGAGCATCGGCTCCGCGAACTCGCCTTCCTCAATTCCGGCGTGCGCATCGTGCTGACCGACCGGCGGCACGCCGACCTGAAACAGCAGGAATTGCACTACGAAGGCGGACTGACCGAATTCGTTAAATATCTCGACAAGGCGAAGAAGCCGCTTATCGCCGAGCCGATCGCCATTTCGCGGGAGCGCGACGGCATCACGGTCGAAGTCTCCATGTGGTGGAACGACAGCTATCACGAGAACGTGCTGGCCTTCACCAACAACATCCCGCAACGCGACGGCGGCACGCATCTTGCAGGCTTCCGTGGTGCGCTGACGCGGCAGATGACCGGCTATGCCGAAAGCTCCGGCCTTACCAAGAAGGAAAAGGTGTCGCTCACCGGTGACGACTGCCGCGAGGGGCTGACGGCCGTCCTCTCGGTAAAGGTTCCGGATCCGAAATTTTCCTCGCAGACCAAGGATAAGCTGGTTTCCTCCGAGGTACGGCCGGTGGTCGAGAACCTTCTCAACGAGGAACTAGGTGCGTGGCTGGAAGAGCACCCGGCGGAGGCCAAGGCGCTGGTCGGCAAGATCGTCGAGGCGGCTGCAGCGCGCGAGGCGGCGCGCAAGGCGCGAGAACTCACCCGTCGCAAGGGTGCGCTCGACATCACCTCGCTGCCAGGCAAGCTCGCCGACTGCCAGGAACGCGATCCGGCGAAATCCGAGATCTTCATCGTCGAGGGCGATTCTGCAGGCGGTTCCGCCAAGGGCGGGCGCTCGCGCCAGAACCAGGCGATCCTGCCCTTGCGCGGCAAGATCCTGAACGTCGAGCGCGCGCGCTTCGACCGCATGCTTTCCTCCGAGATGATCGGCACGCTGATCACCGCGCTCGGCACGTCGATCGGCAAGGACGAGTTC
>JBDZVC010000075.1:0-15518 GCA_040255475.1 Phyllobacteriaceae bacterium
CTCCCCGAACTCTCTTACGAGCCCGCATCATGCAGGAAATGAAACTACAGGAACTCAAAAGCAAGACTCCGACCGATCTGATCGCGTTTGCCGAATCGCTCGAGGTCGAGAACGCCAGCGTGCTGCGCAAGCAGGAACTGATGTTCGCGATCCTCAAGAAGCTGGCCATGCAGGAGACCGAGATCGTCGGGGAGGGCGTGGTCGAAGTGTTGCAGGACGGTTTCGGCTTCCTGCGTTCGGCCAATGCCAACTACTTGCCCGGGCCGGACGACATCTACATCTCGCCATCGCAGATCCGCCGCTTTTCGCTGAAGACCGGCGACACGGTCGAGGGGCCGATCCGTGGTCCCAAGGAAGGCGAGCGTTATTTCGCGCTTCTCAAGGTCAACACGATCAATTTCGAAGACCCGGAGAAGATCCGCCACAAGATCCATTTCGATAATCTGACGCCGCTTTATCCGAACGAGCGCATCAAGATGGAGATCGAGAACCCGACGACGAAGGATTTGTCACCGCGCGTGATCGACCTCGTCGCGCCGCTCGGCAAGGGCCAGCGCGGGCTGATCGTGGCGCCGCCACGCACCGGCAAGACGGTGTTGTTGCAGAACATCGCCCATTCCATTACGGCGAACCATCCGGAATGCTACCTGATCGTGCTCCTGATCGACGAGCGGCCGGAAGAGGTGACCGACATGCAGCGCTCGGTGAAGGGCGAAGTCGTTTCTTCGACTTTCGACGAGCCGGCCTCGCGGCACGTGCAGGTGGCCGAAATGGTGATCGAGAAGGCCAAGCGCCTGGTCGAACACGGCCGCGACGTGGTGATCCTGCTCGATTCCATCACGCGGCTCGGGCGCGCCTACAACACGGTCGTGCCGTCCTCGGGCAAGGTGCTCACCGGCGGCGTCGACGCCAACGCTCTGCAGCGGCCGAAGCGTTTCTTCGGCGCTGCGCGTAATATCGAGGAAGGCGGCTCGCTGACGATCATCGCGACTGCGCTGATCGATACGGGCAGCCGCATGGACGAGGTGATCTTCGAAGAGTTCAAGGGCACGGGCAACTCCGAAATCGTGCTCGACCGCAAGGTCGCGGACAAGCGCATCTTCCCGGCGATGGACATCCTCAAATCCGGCACGCGCAAGGAAGATCTGCTGATCGCCAAGCAGGACCTCCAGAAGATTTTCGTGCTGCGCCGCATCCTTGCACCGATGGGCACGACCGATGCGATCGAGTTCCTCATCGACAAGCTCAAGCAGACGAAGACCAACAGCGATTTCTTCGATTCGATGAATACCTAAGACGCCGGAGAGGCCGGGGCGGGTTTCAATGCGTCGCGCAGGATCGCCGGATCGTCGATAGGTGGGAGGCAGGTCGTGCCGACGCATAAATAGGCTGCCTGCCTGGAAGGGTCGATCTCGGCACCGCCGGGCAAGACAATTTTCCCGACCGTACTTGCGCTCTGTATAGCGATGTCGACGCGCCGGGGATCAGGCCTTCGATTCGCCTCCGGAACGAATCGAAGGCCGCTACCGGGTTCTACCATCACCAGTTTTCGCGGTGTCATGGCCAGCGGGATCGCGTTGACGATCCCCGACTGGCCGTAGCGCTGGTGGATAGCGCGTCCGACCGCGGACGCGGTGCTATCGAAGGCTTTTGCGGCAAGGCCGGCGTCGCCCGTCGCGGAGGCGAGGCGCGCGATGGCTTCGATGATCTGAGCGGTGGCCGAGGGCATGGCATCGTCCACATCGCCACGGACGCGCATGATGACGTCTCGGCTATCGGTGGCCGACAGATGGTAACCGGTGCCGGCGGGGTCGGCATGCCAGCAATCGAGCGCCGCCAGCATGCGGCTTGCGTCGTCGAGATAGGCCGCTTTGCCGGTGGCTTCATAAAGCGAGACGGCGGCGTTCATCATCGCCGCGTAGTCGCTGGAGAGGCCAGGATAGAGCTTTTGTTCGCCGAGGATGGAATGCGGGAGACGGTTCCCGTGCATCGATTCGGTAACGGTACGATAAGCGATTTCTGCTGCCTCCAGCCAATCCGGGCGGTCGAACTGACGAGCGCATTGCGCGATGGCACGGATGGCAAGGCCGTTCCAGTCGACCAGGACTTTGTCGTCGCGGCCCGGACGTATCCTTTTCTCGCGGGCTGATCGAAGCTTTTCCAGTTGTGCGGTCAAGTCCGGCCCATCATCCTTGTCCGCTGTTCGGACGGCAGAACGATAGAGGATCGGATGGCCTTCCCAACCGGGCGGACTCGAGAGTGAATAGATTTCGAAAAAACGGGTGGCGTCTCCCCCGAGTGCTGCGTCGATCTCCTCACGTGTCCAGGTGTAGAACTTGCCCTCTTCGCGGTCGCTGTCCGCATCGAGACTGGATGTGAAGGCACCGTCGTCGAAGCGCATTTCGCGCAACAGCCAGGAAGTGGTTCCTTCGATTCGCTCCTGAAACAATTTCTCCCCGGTGGCGCCATAGGCCCAGCTGCATAGTGTGAGGAGTTGCGCGTTGTCGTAGAGCATCTTTTCGAAATGCGGGACCATCCAGTCGGCATCTGTCGAATAGCGGCAGAGACCGCCACCGACATGGTCGTAGATGCCGCCATTCAACATCGCTCGCAACGAAAGGAATACGGCGTCCCGATACCGCGTGTCGCCGCTTTCAAGCCATTGCGTCCAGAGCGTCGTCATGATCGGCGCGTTGGGGAATTTCGGGGCCCCCTTGAGCCCGCCGCGCTCCGGGTCGATCGCGGCGAGATAGGGCTCGGCGAGGGCAGCGACCTGCTCGCCGGAAAGGGGCGAGGGATCGCGGCTTTGCGCAAGCTGCGATTCGACATGGGCAGTGAGCCTTGCGGCATCGGCGGTGATTTCGCTTTTCTTTTCCTGCCAGGCACGATGGATGGCGTCGAGGATCTGCGTGAAGCCGGCGCGACCGTAGCGCGGTTCCTTCGGGAAGTAGGTGCCGCCCCAGAAAGGCTTTCCCTCCGGCGTCAGGAACATGGTGAGTGGCCAGCCGCCCTGCTCGCCGGTTGCGGCCAATGCCGCCATATAGATCTGGTCGATGTCCGGGCGCTCCTCCCGATCGACCTTGATATTGACGAAGAGACGGTTCATCAGCGCTGCGACGGACTCGTCCTCGAAACTTTCGTGTGCCATGACGTGGCACCAGTGGCAGGCGGCGTAGCCGATGGAAAGAAGGATGGGCCGGCCGGTTTCTTGCGCTTCGGCTAGGGCCTCCTTCGACCAGGGGCGCCAGTGGACCGGATTGTCCTTGTGCTGGCGCAGATAGGGGCTGGCCTCTTTGGAGAGCAGGTTTTCGGCGGGCAGGGGCATAGTGCGGCTCCACAGGTTTATCGGTACGTAGGTCTTGGGACACGATGGAGCAAACGATATTCGCGGATACGATCTTTGCGCTGTCGAGCGGCGCGCTTCCCTCCGGCGTCGCGGTGATCCGCGTTTCCGGTCATGGGGTGAGACATGCGCTGGAGAGGCTGTGCGGGAGCATCCCGGTGGCTCGGCGGGCGGAACTCAGGAATATTCGTTCGGCGAACGGGGAAATCATTGACACTGGCTTCGTTCTGTTCCTTGCCGGACCGAAGAGCTTTACCGGCGAGGACGTGGCTGAGCTGCATGTGCATGGCGGAAGGGGCGTTGTTGCGGCGATCCTCAGGGAACTCGGTACCCTTAACGGGTTGAGACAGGCGGAGGCCGGGGAATTCACACACCGGGCTTTTCTCAACGGCAAGATGGACCTGACGGGCGCGGAGGCATTGGCCGATCTGGTTGCGTCGGAGACGGAGGCGCAGCGGCGCTTTGCGCAGGCAAATGCGGTCGGGCAGCAGGGCGTGCTCTATCGGGAGTGGCGCCGGAGGATCCTGCAGGCCCGCGCCATGGTCGAAGCGGAGCTCGATTTTGCCGACGAGGCGGACGTCGGCGAAGCGCCGTCGTCGGGTGCCTGGCCGGATATGCGTCGTCTTGTCGAGGAGATCGAGGCGCATCTGGCATCCTATCACCGCGCCGAGATCATCCGGGAGGGATTTCAGGTGGTGATCGTCGGAGCGCCCAATGCCGGCAAATCGAGCCTCCTGAATGCGCTTGCCTCGCGCGAGGTTGCGATCGTCACAGAAGAAGCCGGAACGACCCGCGACCTGATTGAGGTGCCGCTCGACCTGGGTGGCGTCAAGGTCCTGGTGACCGACACGGCCGGGCTGCGGCAGGAAGCGGGAAGGGTCGAGGTCGTAGGGATCGAGAGGGCACGAGCGCGCGCGGCAGAGGCTGATCTGCTCCTGCTCCTGACGGATCTTTCCGACCCGATCCCGGTAGCGGAAAGATTCGGCAATGTGCCGATCAGGACGATAGGGACGAAGGCCGATCTGGTTCATGAGCCCCCGGTTTCGAGCTATGATCATGTGATTTCCGTTTATACCGGGAGCGGGCTCGATCATTTGGTCGCGGCGTTGACCGCCACGGCGAAGAAGGCGGCGTCTACGACCGGAGTGCTGCCGTCCCGATTGAGGCATGTCGAATTGCTTTCGCGGTGCAAAGGGCTGCTCGCGAAGGCGCTCGATGATCGGAGCCTCGAACTACAGGCAGAGGAACTCCGGTTGGCGGGGGACGCGCTTGGGCGAATTGTCGGGTCCGTGGACGTGGAAGAGTTGCTTGGTGCGATCTTTTCCAATTTCTGCATCGGTAAATGATCCGGAGCCGTCCGGGGCGAGGGTGATTCACGTGAAACATCCTTGTTCCCGGCCATTGAACGTTTCACGTGAAACAAGTCTGGCGGGATTGTCTTGACAGGCGGTCCCGATTTGCACATTGGTCGCGCCACCATGCCGATATCCGAACCAAAGCCCTCCTATGACGTGATCGTCGTCGGCGGCGGCCATGCCGGCTGCGAGGCCGCATCCGCGTCTGCGCGCTCCGGCGCCTCGACCGCGCTGGTGACGATGGCGTTTGAAACCATTGGCGCCATGTCGTGCAACCCGGCCATCGGGGGGCTTGGCAAAGGCCAGCTCGTTCGCGAGGTGGATGCGCTTGATGGGCTGATGGGCCGGGTGGCTGATGCCGCGGGCATCCAGTTCCGCCTGCTCAACCGGCGTAAGGGCCCCGCAGTTCGGGGACCGCGCACACAAGCCGATCGCAAGCTTTATAGGAAAGCGATGCAGGCCGTCATCGGCGACCACGCGACGCTTGATGTCGTCATCGGCGAAGTGGTCGATTTTTCTACCGTTAATGATCGGGTGGAATCAGTATGGCTGGCGGATGGCCGGGAAGTCCGCTGCGGAGCGCTTGTTCTGACGACGGGAACGTTTCTACGCGGGCTGATTCATATCGGCGAGCGGAGAATCCCAGCCGGGCGGATCAACGAGAAGGCAGCGATCGGGCTTTCCACGACGATGGCGAAGGCCGGCTTCCGTCTTGGACGGTTGAAGACAGGAACGCCTCCGCGCCTGGATGGGCGCACGATCGACTGGAAGGCAGTAGGGCGGCAGGAAGCAGATGCCGATCCGCTACCTTTTTCCCTGATGACGGACAGGATCGTCAATCCGCAGATCGAATGTGGAATCACGCGGACGACGGCGCGGACGCATGCCGTCATCCGCGATAATCTGCATCGCTCGGCGCTCTATTCCGGCGCGATCGAGGGCATCGGTCCGCGTTACTGCCCGTCCATCGAGGATAAGATCGTCAAGTTCGGCGACCGGGACGGACATCAGATCTTTCTGGAACCGGAAGGTCTCGACGACCATACCGTCTACCCGAACGGCGTCTCGACCTCGCTGCCGGAGGATGCGCAACTCGAATTACTGGCCACCATTCCGGGACTTGAGCATGCGCATATGCTGCAGCCGGGCTACGCCATTGAATATGACCATATCGATCCGCGCGAATTGCAGCCAACGTTGGAGACGCGGAAGGTGCGCGGCCTGTTCCTGGCCGGCCAGATCAACGGCACGACGGGTTATGAAGAGGCGGCCGGGCAGGGGATTGTCGCGGGCATAAACGCCGCGCGCGCGGCGTCTAGACAAGAAAGTCTCCGTTTCAGCCGAGGCGACAGCTATATCGGTGTCATGATCGACGATCTGACGGCTCGTGGCGTGAGCGAGCCGTACCGCATGTTTACGTCCCGGGCTGAATATCGGTTGTCGCTCAGGGCCGATAATGCCGACGAAAGGTTGACACCGCTTGCGATCCGGCTGGGGCTTGTGTCCAATGAGCGGCGTGGGAGATTCATTCAGCAGGATCAGCTACTTAATCAGGTAAGAAAATTGTTGGACGGTCTTACGATAACCCCGAACGAGGCGCGGAAACACGGGCTGGGGATCAACCGGGACGGGGTACGTCGTTCGGCGTTCGAGCTGCTCAGCCATTCGGATTTGAGTCTCGCGCGGCTGGCCGAAATATGGCCTGAGTTGAATTCTATCCCCGCGCGAGCAGCGGAGCGGCTGGAGACGGAGGCGCGTTATTCCGTCTACCTTGACCGGCAAGAGGCTGACGTAGCACTGCTCAAGCGTGAAGAGGCGCGATCGATCCCTGTCGATCTAGATTATGCGGCGATGGCGGGGCTGTCGAACGAGCTCAAGCAGAAGCTTGTCTTACGCAAGCCGGGTTCTCTGGTCGAAGCGCAGCGGATCGATGGCATGACGCCGGCCGCGCTGGCGATCGTTCTCACACACGCCCAGGCTCACGAACGGGTTCGCCACGGAACAGCCGTTTGAGCGACGATCGCCTTGCCTCGCTGCAAAAAATTGCCGGCGATGTTTCACGTGAAACGACCGACCGGCTCGAGCAGTTCGAGCGTCAGTTCCGCCATTGGTCGACGCGCATAAATCTGGCAGCACCCTCGCAGCTCGATCGGCTCTGGGAACGTCATATACTCGATAGCGCGCAGCTCGTTCGATTCGCACCTGAAACAGTGCGATGGCTGGACATAGGATCGGGCGGCGGTTTTCCGGGCGCCGTCCTCGCTATCCTTCTCAAAGACAGAGCTTCCTCTCATATCGACCTAGTGGAAAGCAATCGGAAGAAAGCGGCGTTCCTTAAGACGGCTTTGGCCGACTGCTCCTTGGCGAGGGTCCATCCCGTGCGCATCGAACAGGCCTATGCTCTTGTGGAATCGCCGGAAATTGTCACCGCGCGAGCCCTGGCATCGCTGCCGAACCTGCTCGAACTCGCTTCTCCCTGGCTGATGAATGGTGCGTCCGGCCTTTTTCATAAAGGGCGGGATTACGCATCCGAAATCGAAGAAGCCCGTGACGCGTGGTATTTCGATCTGGTAGAACACCGAAGCATGGTGGATCGCGAAGGCAGGATTCTGGAGATTCGTAACCTGAGCGCCCGCTGAAAGCATACGACATTTGCGCAACGATCGCTTGACGCCATGGTAAACGCACCCCGGATCATCACTGTCGCCAACCAGAAGGGCGGCGTCGGCAAGACGACGACCGCGATCAATCTGGCCACCGCGCTGGCCGCGATCGGCGAGCGCGTGCTCATCATCGACCTCGACCCGCAGGGGAACGCCAGCACAGGGCTCGGCATCGACCGGCGCAATCGGGTGGTTTCCTCCTACGACGTCATCGTAGGCAGCGCCGAAGTGGCCGATGCCGCGATCGCGACGGTCGTACCCGGTCTTTCGATCATTCCCTCGACGCTCGATCTGCTCGGTGTGGAGATGGAGATCGCCGCTTCCGCCGACCGGGTGCTGAAGCTGAAGGCTGCCCTTGCCCGCAATGCCGGCGAACCGGGTGGCTTTTCCTATGTGCTCATCGATTGCCCGCCCTCGCTCAATCTGCTCACGCTGAATTCGATGGCGGCGGCCCATTCGGTGCTCGTACCGCTGCAATGCGAGTTCTTCGCGCTGGAGGGGCTCAGCCAACTGCTGGAAACGGTCGATCAGGTACGGCGCACGGTCAATCCGAGGCTGACCATTCAGGGCATCGTCATGACCATGTATGACGGACGCAACAATCTGGCCAACCAGGTCGTCGAGGACGTGCGGGCGCATATGGGCGACACGGTGTACGACACGATCATTCCACGCAATGTACGCGTATCGGAGGCGCCCTCATATGGTAAGCCGGCTATCCTTTATGATCTGAAATGCTCCGGCAGCCAGGCATATCTCCAGCTTGCGTCGGAAGTGATCCGCCGCGAGCGCAGGCTGCGCGCGGCATGAAAGGCTTTGGCCGAGGGTACAGAAGATGAACGAAGATTCTTCCAGAAGACGGCTCGGGCGGGGTCTTGCTGCCTTGATAGGCGACATGGACCAACCGGCGGCCCCGGCGACGGCACCTGTGCCCTCCGACCGCGGCCTGCCGATCGAACTGATATCCCCCAACCCGCGCAATCCGCGCCGACGCTTTGCCGACGAGGAATTGGCCGATCTCAGCCAGTCGATTCGCGAGCATGGGATTGTGCAGCCGGTAGTCGTGCGGCGCGCCAGCGGCGGCCGCTACGAAATCATCGCGGGGGAACGGCGCTGGCGGGCGGCGCAGCTTGCGGGAATGGCGGAGATACCGGCGATCATCCGCGACGTCAGCGACCGCGAAGCATTGGAATTGGCGATCGTCGAGAACATTCAGCGCGCCGATCTCAACCCGGTGGAAGAAGCATTGGGATTCCAGCAGCTTATCGACGATCACGGTTACACACAGGCCGATCTAGGCCAGGTTATCGGCAAGAGTCGAAGCCATGTCGCCAATACGCTCAGGCTTCTGAAACTGCCCGAAGATGTCCGCGCGATGCTCGTCGACGGTGCCCTTTCCGCGGGTCATGCGCGGACGCTGGTTACGGCGGACGATCCCGCTTCGCTGGCGCGGCGGATTGTCGAGGGCGGCCTGTCGGTGCGGCAGGCGGAAGCGCTGGCGCAAGAGCCAGTGCGCGACCCTGCCCGAAAAGCGACGACGAAGCCGGAGAAGGATCCCGACACGGTCGCGCTCGAGAAACTGCTTTCCGACGTGACCGGCCTCACCGTCACGATTGGCCACAAGCAGAATGGCGGCGAGGTGCGCATCGCTTATCGTACGCTGGAGCAACTGGACGATTTGTGCCGGCGGCTGAAGGGCTAGACGCTATTTAGCCGGCGAAGTTACTTAGATCATCGACCCGGGCGTCGGCCTTCGAACGCAAGCGCCAGCAGTGTTCTCTCGACTACGGGCTTGGCCAGATCGGGACGGCGGCGAGTCTGGAGGACGGCGTCGCGGAGCCGGTCGAGCGCCCTGCCGATGGCCTCGTTGTCGAAACGTTCGAGCGAGGTTTCGACCGCTTTCTTGCGTGCAAAGAAGACCGGCGGTCGCGCCGACGCGACGGCTGCCGCGGCGCTCTGCCCCTTGCGTTCCATGACGTCGCGCATCGTCTGCAGGTTCTGGAACTGACGTACCGCGGAGGCCAGCATCTGGAAAGGCTGTCCGCCGGCCGCCGCATGCCTGGTGAGCGCCAGATCCAGTTCGGCCGCCTTTCCGAGCAGTACCGCGTCGATCGCGTCGTCGTTCGAAGAGGCTGAAACATCCCCGATCATGGCGAGAACGTCCTCCATCTCGACCTGTTTCCTGCCGAGGCAATAGAGGAGGAGCTTGGCGATCTCGCCACGGCTCGCAAGGCGATCGCCGCCGAGGCTGGATTTGAGCGCCCGCCGCGCCTCAAGACCGATCGTCATGCCGGCTTTCGCCAGTTCCTCGTCGATCAGCGCGTCGACGGCTTTGGCGTCGTCCGCGTAGCAGGGCAACGCTATCGCGGTAGCCGCGCTTTCGACGGCGATGCGTAGAGCGGAATTTTTCTTCAGTTCGCCGGCCTCGATGAGGACGATCGCATCGGCCGGCGGATTGTCGGCGAGCCGCTTGACGTCGGCCGCGATGTTCTTTTGGGCGCCCGCGTTCGATACCCAGATCAGGCGGTTCTCGGCGAACATCGGCACGGTGCGCGCCTCGTCCTCGAGCCGGCCGGATTGCTGATCCAGTTCATTGGCTTCAAGGCGCACCACAGCGAAAGGATCGTCGAGTGGCAGTCCGGTCTTCGTCGCGAAGGCGCGCGCACGCTCGGAAACGAGGCCGCGATCAGGTCCATAGATCAGTATCAGGCGGAAGGAAGCCTCCGGCCGGGAAAGCCATCTGTCGACCTCGAAGGCTTTCTTCTGTGCCATAGCGGCCCTCAGAGGATCGCGGGCGCGACCGTCGTCAGCAGGAACTGGCGGATGAAGAAGATGACCAGGAGCAGGATGATCGGCGAGATATCGATGCCGCCGAGGTCCGGCAGGTAGCGCCGGATCGGCCGCAGGACCGGATCGGTCATCTTGAACAACATGTTGCCGATCATTCCGACAAATTCGTTGCGCGGATTGACGACGTTGAAGGCGTACAGCCAGGAAAAGACGGCGGCGCCGATGATGATCCACCAGTAGATGTCGAGCGCCAGGACGATCGTTTGGATGAGTGCGAGCATGCAGGTCTCCGCGTGGCCAGCGCGACATGTAGCCATTGCGCGGGGGCTGGGCAAGCCCGGCCTCGCTGGCCGGGCGAATGCCGACACACATCCCGGTTCCTTCGGGCGCTCGTGGCACCGGTCCGGCATTCGCGGGGCAAATGGCTTAGCTGCTATTTTCGCCGTGGTGCCGGTCCGAAAGCTCAAGCGGCGCAAAAAGGACCGGCACTACCGGCGAGCCTCATCCATGATCGCATGGTTACTTCAGCCATCCGAATCGCCGGTCGAGGGCGAGGTGGTTGAAGGAGCGCTCATGCCGGAGGTCCCCATCCCCGTCCCTCCGCCTGTCCCCGTATCCGTGGCGTCGCTTTCCGCAGGCTCCGGCTGGTAAGGCTGGGGATCGAAGTCGGGCAGTGCCTTGAGCTGATCGGCGGTGGTCGGCACGATGATCCACCAATTGCCCTTGCCCTGCTCCCACTTGACCTGCGAGTAGTCGATGGCGACGTTCTTAGAACCGATGCCGAGGAAGCCGCCGACACCGACGACAACGGAAACGACCTTGCCGTCCTTGTCCATCACCAGATCGTTGACGTTGCCGATCGTCTGCGCATTGCTCCCGGTGCTGTTATAGACCGAGGCGCCCATGAGGCTGGACGCGAGGTGCCCGTCGGCCTGCGCATCGTCCTTGGCCTTGACCTCATCGGCAGATTTCATGCCCGGAGGATTGGCCGGCTGCGCCGCCGGTGCGCTGGGAGCGGTCGTGTCGGGGGTAGTCGTCTGCGCGAATGCCCCGCCCACCGTCAGGATAGCGACAGCCGTGGTCGCCAAAAGGGTGCGGATCATGATCTCTCTCCTCTCTGCATGTCTCCATGTGCGAAGCCGTGCCCTGTACCGGACCGTACAGGAGGGTCGGAGCGCGGCCATTGCATCTGCGAAACGCCATCCGTCGGCACTTGTTCCGTATCCGCACCCGCAACCGGCGGCGCACCTGCACGTTATCCGTCCCGGCGGGGAGCCGCCGGGTCGCGCAAGCCGAGGGCGAAGGCATGAATTTCCTGATGGTCCTCAACAAGGACGGTGGCACGCTCAGATCGCTGGATGTGGCGGAATTCGCCAGGCGGACACGGCGGACGCTGGAGGATGCCGGTCATACTGTGAAATCACGGATCGTCGCGGGCAAGGAACTTGCCTTCGCACTCGAAGAGGCCAGACGGGACGACCACACGGACGTCGTCATGGTGGGTGGCGGCGACGGCACCGTGTCGGCTGCGGCGGCCAGCGTCATGGACAGCGGAAAGGTGCTGGCGGTGCTTCCGGCAGGCACGATGAACCTGTTCGCGCGATCGCTCGGTATCCCGTTTTCCCTGGACGAGGCGGTGGCCGCGTTCGCGTCGGGACGCATCCGCAATGTCGACATCGCTACCGCCAACGGCAAGCCCTTCGTCCATCAGTTTTCCGTCGGCATGCACCCTCGCATCGTTGAGATGCGTTCACGCATGGAATTTTCGTCACGGCTGGGGAAAATCGGCGCATCGCTGCGGGCCGCGCTCGACACGATCCGCAATCCCGTCCGGCTCAAGGTGACGCTCGAAATGCCTCACACCGAAGTTGTCGCCAGGACGACGGGCATTTCCATTTCCAACAATCTCTATGGCGAGGGCCACCTTCCTTATGCGGACCGGCCGGACGGTGGGATGCTTGGGGTTTATATCACCAGTGCCCGGCACCGGCGCCACCTGTTGCGCCTGTGCCTGACGGCCGCGCTCGGACGCTGGCGCACCAGCGATCAGGTCGAGATTCACGAGACCGGCGCGGTGGTGCTGAAGATAGAACACCGCCGACGCCAGAGATGTGTCATCGACGGTGAACTCCAGCCTCTCGAGCCGGAAACGGAGATCCGTATCCTTCCGCGCGCGCTGAAGGTGCTCGTGCCGGCCGAGAACGAGGAAGACATGGCGCTGGAGGGTGAAGGCGCGGCCAACATGTCTTCCGGCCGGGATCGATGAATTCGGCTTTCAAGGGAAGCCGATGCGCTGATCGAAAATTCTGGCGCAAGCCGACCTGTGCGATCGGTGTCGGTCCGGACATAGATCGCCGCGAAAAACGATAGCCTGCTACGTATTTTTGCGTTGCAGCAAAGTTTTATGGGCGTGCCAGCCTTAGAAGGCGATCGACGGCGGGAAAGGCGAAGCCCTCCCGCCGCACGAAGAACCGGAAAAGGCAACCATCATGAAATACAAAATAGCAATCGCTGCGGCTCTTTCGGCATTGATGGCGGCAGGAGCCGCCGAGGCCGCCGATCATCAGGTGCACATGCTCAACAAGGGCGAGAAGGGGGCGATGGTCTTCCAGCCCGATCTGGTCGTCGCGGCACCCGGCGATACCGTCACCTTCGTGCCGACCGACAAGGGCCATGACGCCGCCAGCATCGACGGCATGATCCCGGAAGGCGCGCAACCCTTCAAGGGCGAGATCGGCAAGCCCATTACCGTCACGCTCGACAAGGAAGGCGTCTACGGCGTCAAATGCGTGCCGCATTACGGCATGGGCATGGTGGCTTTGGTCGTCGTCGGCAAGCCCGTCAACCTCAAGCAGGCAGAGGCCGTCAAGCAGTTGGGCAAGGCAAAGAAGAAGTTCCAGGAGTTGTTCGCGGAAGTGCCGGCGGGCAACTGACGCAAACAGCGGGGACAAGCGGGCGCGAGCCTCTGGCTCCGCGCCCGCTTTTATTTTAGGACTGGGAAGAAGGGTGCAATCGGGGGAGACCGTGGATCCTTTCCCGATAGCACCTTGTCGCGACGCTCCCCGACGGTACACATAGCTGCCTAGCCGGCAGCCCGTGCCCATAGTCCGCGCACATAGCTGATAGCCGAAGGGGATTCCCGTACCAGCCGAAAGCCGAGATTTTCCGGAGCAAGACCGGCGGCGCAACCGCCGCTCCTGCCATCGCGGATGAAGGTCGACATATAGCCGCGGTGCCGGCCGGCGACCACGCGCACGCCACAGTTCTCGGTACTATGCGCCACCTTGCCGTTTTCAGACATTGTCGCGCGCATATAACACGTCGAGGTCCATTCCCAGACATTGCCGGCGATGTCCGCCAGCCCCTTTCCGTTCAGCCCGAAATGGCCGAGCGGCTTCGGTTCGGTGTCACGCTTGCCTGCGGCGCTTGCCTCGGCGCGATAGCGGGCGAGCCATCGTTCCGCCGGATTGGCGGTATCCTGCGCCGGGCCGAGTGCATCGTCATTGAGACGCTCGGCGGCGGCGAATGCCCATTCTTCGTCGGTCGGCAGGCGCCAGGTCTCTCCGGTTTTCGCCGACAGCCATGCGGCATAGGCGGTGGCGTCGCGGTAGCTGACGCCGGTGACGGGGAGCGTGGCGGAAGCGTTGCCGCCTTCCGTCGCCTCGCAGGCACCTTCGGCGACGCAGGCTGCATAGCTGGCCGCGCTGACCTGGTCCTTCATGATATCGAAGCCGCGCCGGAAGGTAACGGTGCGCCTCGGCGCGTCCACCGGCCGCCCGTCTCTCAGATATTCGCCGGACAGGCGGAACCCGAAGGCGCCGGGTGCGACCGTGACGGTTTCGACGGACGAAGTCGTCCTGACAGGGGGATGCCGCAGGGCGGGCCCGGCAGCGAGCGCCAATGCCGTCGCAGCCGCAAGGGCCGCGGGAACCATCAACCGCATGATCGTGTCCTTAAAAAAGGCGGCCCGCCGGGTCTCGACAGGCCGCCGGTTCGAACGCCCGCGTCGGCCCGTCAGTAGGAGGCGATCGGGGCGGGTGCCCGCACCTGTGTCATCAGATCGTCGTTCCACTCCCCGTCCACCATGATGTGGGCGGTGGCGCCGAGTTCGGCGGCCTCGATCAGGTTATGGTTGACGTAGGCATAGATACCGGGCTGGCGGAATGTATAGAGCGCCGCACAGGCCGATCCGCCGCGCACGAACCACGTCTCCAGGTCCCTCTCCGGCGCGTTGGCGAACTTACCCTGTTCCCAGACATGGTCGCCATGGCCGCCGATGATGTGCGGGCGCGTATCGCGATTGGCCTGCGAGTGGATGATGAGCACGGTTTCGCCGACCTTTGCTTTCAGCGCATTGTCGCCGGTCAGCGCGCCCACCTTGCCATTGAAGACGACATGGGTCGGGATGAGACCGCGCATCACCTTCAGCGTATCGTCATAGGCATCGCCGAGCGATTCGTAGCGCTTGTATTTGCCGTTCGCGTCGCGCGGGATGTAGAAGTCGCTCTCGCCGACATAGAAGATGCGGTCGTATTTCAGCCTGCGGCCGTCACCATCCTTGAGCCCGTCGCGGGGCAGCACCAGGATGGTCCCGTTCATGCCCGAGACGACGTGCCAGGGGATCATGCCGGCCGGTGCGCAGTGGTAGACGAAGGCGCCGGCGCGCGTCGCCTTGAAGCGCATCGTCGCCTGCTCGCCGGGGTTCACGTCGAGGAGTTTCGCGCCGCCGAGCGCACCGGTGGCGGCATGGAAGTCGACATTGTGCGGCATCTCGTTCGTTTCGGGATTGACCAGCGTCAGTTCGACATAGTCGCCCTCATGGACCACCATCATCGGCGCAGGAATGGAGCCGTTGAAGGTCATGGCCTGCATGGTGGTGCCCTCGTCGTCGATGACCATCGGCTGTTCCTTGACGGTAAGGCGGAACTCGACGATCTTCGGGCCGCTGCGGGCGACCTGGTCGTGGGCATGCACGAAGGGCGGGGCGACAAGCTCGACCCGTTCGCGCGGCAGCTTGTTCACATCGGCAGGCTGAGGCTCTGCCGCTGCCTGTGCGGCGGGCATCGACGCCAGAATGGCTGCCGTGGCAGCGCCTGCAGCGGTTCCAAAAAGGGCTTCGCGTCTCGTCAACATTTCCACTCTCCTTGGTGGCTTTTCGTTGTTGTTGGACGGAGCCTATTCCTCCTTGCCCGGGATTCTTTGTTGCGGAGCAAAAATCGATGCTTTCCGCAGGGTGCGGCGCCCTGCCGCATCTGCCGTTGAACAATGGTCAGGGAATGATCTGCGGCGGCCCGGGAAGGTTGCGCCCGCTCTCCAGCGCATCGGCGAAACTGTGATTGATGTCCCGGTGGATGGCCTCGTCTTCCT
>JBDZVC010000076.1:0-15488 GCA_040255475.1 Phyllobacteriaceae bacterium
TCGTGTTGCCGGTCTCGATCTCGACGCGCGACTGGCCGGAATAGTCGATGAAGAAACCATCCGGCAGCATGGGCCGGGCGATGTCGACGATCTGTTTCAGCCCGTCGCCCGTGGTCACGCCGGGCAGTGGCAGTGCCGAGATCGTGGTGGAATTCAACTGGTTGAACTGTTCGATCGCGGCCGGCGAGGCGTTGGTGGAGATGTGGACGACGGCCGATAGCGGGACCATCTTGCCGGTCATGCTGCGCACGAAATATCGGCCGAGATCGTTCGGATTGCCGCGGAAGATTTGCGGCACCTGCGGAACGATGTCGTAGCTGCGCGAATCGCGGTCGAACTGCGCCACCTCGGCGCCGGCGACGAAGGCGCCGAGCGTTGTCGCGATGTCGCTGATCGGCAGGTTGAGCGCGGCGGCCCGGTCGCGGTCGATGGTCACTGTCACCTGCGGCGCGTCGAATGCGAGCGAGTTCTGCACGACGATGAAGCGTCCGGACGCCTGCGCGGCGTCCTTGATCTTCTCGCCGATCTCGTAGACCTGGCTGGCGTCGCCGGTCGACTGTATGACGACGGAGATCGGCAGTCCGCCACCGGTTCCGGGGAGCGAGGAGGGCGCGAAGACCAACGCCTGCACGCCTGCAACCTTCGAAATCCGGTTCTGTATCTCCTGCTGGATTTCCTTCTGCGAGCGCGTGCGGTCGGCCCAGTCCTTCAGCGCCCAGACCGAGAAGGCGGAATTGGTCTGGCCGTTCAACCCGGCGATCGAGAAGCGCGCCTTCACTTCCGGGATATCCTGGGTTAGGCCCGCGATCTGGTCGATATAGAGCTGGGTATAGGGGGTGGTCGCGTAGCGCGGCGCGGTGACCAGCGAGAAGAGCGCGCCCTGGTCTTCCTCCGGGGCCAGTTCGCTCGACGTGTTGAAGAAGATGAAGGCGGTGAGCGCCATCAGGGGCAGGGCGATCAGAAGCGTCACCGGCCGGTAGTTGAGCGAGCCGCGGACGAGCCGCTCGTAGCGATCCGCCACCCGATCGAATGTGTTGTCGACGAAGTGCTGGAAGCGGCTGTGGCTGCCGGCTTTCAGGATGCGCGCCGACATGGCCGGCGTGATGGTCAGCGCGACGAAGCCGGAGATGATGACCGAGCCGGCGAGCGTGAAGGCGAATTCCTTGAAGAGCGCGCCGGTGAGGCCGCCTGTGAAGGCAAGCGGCGCGAACACGGCGGCGAGCGTGATCGTCATGGCGATCACCGGCTCGGTGATCTCGACCATGCCCTTGAAGGCCGCCTGCATCGGCGACAGACCTTCCTCGATGTGACGGTGGATGTTTTCCACCACGACGATGGCATCGTCCACGACAAGGCCGATCGCCAGCACCATGGCAAGCAGCGAGAGCAGGTTGATCGAGAAGCCGACCGCATAGAGCAGGAAGCAGACGCCGATCAGCGAAAGCGGGATGGTAACGATCGGCATCAGGACCGAGCGGAAGGATCCGAGGAAGAGCAGGATGACGACGATGACGATGGCGACCGCCTCGCCGATCGTCTTGAAGACTTCCTCGATCGATGCGCTGATGGTCTCGGTCGCATCATAGACCATGGTGATCGTCATGCCGGGCGGCAACGTTTCCTGGAGCGCCGGCAAATCCTTGATGACGCCGGCGGCGGTGTCGAGCGGGTTGGCGGCGGGCGTCGGGAAAATGCCGATGAAGGTGCCGGGCTTGCCATTGAAATTGACGATGGTGTCGGTGTTTTCGGCAGCGAGTTCCACCTTGGCGACATCATGCAGCCTGACCACGCTGTCGCCGCTCCCCTTGAGCGGCAGATTGCCGAATGCTTCCGGCGTCTGCAGTGTCGAGCGGACGGTGATGGCGTTCGCCACGAGGTTGTTCTGAGTCTTGCCGGGGGCCGACAGGAAGTTCGACGAGTTGATCGCGCTCAGCACTTCGGATGCCGTCAGGCCGCGCGCTGCGAGCCGTATCGGGTCGATCCAGATGCGCATCGAATAATCCGCCGCGCCGAGCACCTGGACCTGCGCCACGCCTTCAACGGTAGAAAGGCGGGGGCGGATCACCCGCTCGATATATTCGGTGATCTGTTCTGGCGTCATGTTCGGGTTCTGCACCGCCAGATACATGATCGCGAATTGCTGGCCGGTTCCCTTGACGATGACCGGATCCTTCGACGCTGTCGGCAGCTTGCTCTTGACCTGCTGCACCTTGGAAAGCACGTCGGTCAGCGCGGTGTCGGGATTGGAACCGAGCTTCATGTTCACGGTCACGACACTGGTCGAGGGGCTGCTCTGCGAAGTGACGTAGTCGATATTCTCCGTCGTCGCGACGGCTTCGGCGATCGGCGCGGTGATGAAGCCCTGGATGAGTTCCGGGCTGGCACCGGGATAGGCGGTCGTGACCGTGATAGCGGTTTCCGCGACCTCGGGATATTCCCGGATGGAAAGGTTGAAGATGCCCTGGAACCCGAGAAGCAGGATCAGGGCGGCGACGACCGTCGAGAGGACCGGGCGGCGTATGAAGAGCGCGGAGAAATTCATTGCGGGCCGCTCCCCGGCTGATTTCCCTTGACCTGTGACGGCTCCACCGAATTGTCTATCGTTACGGCGGCGCCATTGGTCAGCCGGTTCTGGCCGGCATTGACGATCACGTCTCCCGGCTTCACCCCTTCCTTGATCTCGACGCGACCTTCCGAGCTGCGGCCGATCTTCACGAAGACCTGCCTGGCGACAAGGTTCTGGTTCTTGTCGGCTTCATCGACCTTGCCGTTCGTCGCCTTGCCGTCCTTGTCGGCCGGCATGACGACGTAGATGTAGTCGCCGTAGAGGCTGGTGGTAAGCGTGGTCTCGGGCAGGGCGATGATATTGTCCTCCGCCGGGAGTTCCACTCGCACCTGGGCGAACTGGCCCGGCGTCAGCGCGCCGCCAGGATTGGAAATCTCTGCGCGGACGGAAACCAGACGGGTCGACGGATCGACCTTCGGGTCGATACCGATAATTTCCCCCTCGAATTTGATATCGTCACCCGTCAGGCCGAGTCGAATGGATTGCCCGATCTTGAGATCGGGCAATTGTTGCTCCGGAACGGTGAAGTCGACGCGCATCGTATCGAGATCCTGCAACGTGGCCACCACGTTGCCGGGCGTCAGATACTGGCCGACATCGATCTGCGGGATGCCGATCGTTCCGGTGAAAGGGGCGCTAAGCCGCTTCTGGTCGAGTATCGCCTGAAGGCTGTCGACCTGGCTCGCCGAAGCCGACGCAGCGGCCTGCGCCTGCTGGACGTTCGATTGCGGTCCGACCTGACGCTTCTGCAATTCGATGGCGCGTTCGAGGTTCTGCTCGTCGAGCGCTGCCTGTGCCTTTTCGGCCTCCAGATTGGCGCGCTGGACGGCATCGTCGAGTTGGACGAGAAGTTGGCCGGCCTTGACCTTTTCGTTGGACTTGAACGCGATATTGCGGACGACGCCGGATACTTCGACGGTGAGATCGACGCCGGAGCGCGCGCTTACCGTGCCGATCGCCTGGATCTCGGGCTTCCATGTCATCGGCTCCGCCACCGTCGTGGAAACGGTGAGCTTCGGCTTCGGCATGTTGGCGAAGTATTGCTTGATCGCGTTGGATCGGAACATGTTGAAGCCGACGATCCCGCCGACAACGATGATGATCAGGATCAGTGCAATGACGAGGCGCTTGATCATGCTCGGCAGGGCTCCACAACTTCCGATTTGAGCTTACTAGATGAAAAGCTCCGCCATGCCTACTGCTGCAATGCAACAGTCGGGCTGCGCCGTCCGTCCCGGGCTGGCCGGGACTATACAGGATGGCGGACAAGGGCGGCTGCGCGGCGCCTGCGGCCCTGATGAATCTGCCATACGGAATGGGCGATCAGCGATACGATGAGGATGGTGCCTCCGATCATGCTGCGGCGGCTTGGCACTTCCGCGAAGATCATCCATACCCAGACCGGGGCAAGGACGGTTTCCAGGAGATAGAACATCGCCACTTCCGGCGCCGAGAGATAACGCGGGCCGCTCGCCAGGCAGAAGAAGGAAAGTGGCATAATGACGAAACCGTCGAGGATGATCCACCATGGCGCCGTCACCTGGTAACCTCCCTGACCCACCATCACCGCCGCAACTACAAAGGGAAGCACGACCGACACCAGCGGCGTGAAACCCATATTCTTGCTGCTGGCGCGCGTGATGGTGATGGCGAGCGCGATGCAGAAGGCGGAGGCAAGCGCCATCAGGTCGCCGAAGAGATGACCCGATGAAATGCCATCGCCGACGATGATGAGGACGCCGACCAGCATGGCGGCCATGGCGACGAGGGTCGCCGGCCCGGGGCGCTCTTTCAGGATCAGCCAGGAAAGCAGTGCGGCGAACATCGTGTTGAAGGCAAGGATGAAGACGAGGTTGGCCGTGGTGGTGTTATAAATCGCGGCGATGAAAGTCACGGCTGAGAGCGCGTAGAGAAAGGCGACAACGGCGCCGCTGCGGCCGGGGATGAGAGGCGGCGGCTCGCGCATGGTTCGCCGCATGACGAGCCAGAGGATCGCCGCGGCAAGGAGCGTGGTGGCGCACCGTATCATCAGGATCGACCAGGGCTCACCGTCCGCCAGCCGGATCAGGGGAATGTCGATGGTGAGCGCCACGCCGCCGACAGCGGAGAGCAGCAGGCCACGGGCATGATCGTTTTGGGAAGACATGAACGAGCTTTCACGAAGCGGGAGGCTGGCCAAAGACGCACCCGTTTGCGAGCGTGCCTGCGTCCTCCTTCGAACGGACTTAAAACGGATTACGATCGAACCAGCCGGCCCTAGATCGCCTCGTGCTCGTAACGTTCCCAGCCCTTGGAGCCGAGATGTTCCTGCGGCTTGAAGCGAACTTTATAGGCCATCTTGCGGGAGCCGTTGACCCAGTAGCCGAGATAGACATGTGGCAGGCCGGCAGCTCGCGCCCGCTGGATGTGGTCGAGGATCATGAAGGTGCCGAGCGAGCGATCCTCGATGTCGGGATCGTAGTAGGAATAGACCATCGACAGCCCGTCAGCCATCGTATCGGTGAGCGCGACGGCGAGCAGCGGCCCCTGTCCGCGGCCGGTGATGAAGGAATCCGGGCCGCGCCGGCGGTACTCGATGATCTTGGTGTTCACATGCGTGTCCTCGACCATCATCGCGTAGTCGAGGACCGTCATGTCCGACATGCCGCCCCGGCGATGGCGCGCGTCGAGATAGGAGCGGAAGAGGGAATATTGCTCTGTCGACGGCTCGGCGTCGTGCACGGCGCCGATAAGGTCGCTGTTGCGGTGAAGCACGCGCTTCATGTTCCGTGAAGGCTCGAATTCCCCGGCAAGGATGCGCACCGACACGCAAGCAAGGCATCCGTCGCACGCAGGCCGGTAGGCGATGTTCTGGGAGCGGCGGAAACCGCCTTGCGTAAGGAGGTCGTTCATCTCCGGCGCGCGGTCGCCGACCAGATGCGTGAACACCTTTCGCTCGAACTTTCCTTCGAGATAGGGGCAGGGAGAAGGCGCAGTCAGAAAGAATTGCGGCGACTGGGTCGGTTGGTGGGTCATTTAGGCGGGCGTCCGGCTGCCTCATCCTGATTGCGATAGTGAATCATAGCTTGCCGCGCTTTTTTCAAACGTCAATCCCTTCTGAAGGGCGACCATGCGTCAGGGCGACCGGACAAGCCACGGGAAGAGGTGGAGATCCGGCGCTGGCCTGCTACGTCAGTCACCGATAGCCACACCCTCGCGGCGCGGATCGGCGCCGCCTTCGATGCCGTCCGGCATGACCTCGATGCCATGCAAGCCGGAATTCTGATCGCCGATCTTCGTCTTATAGCCGAGAGCCTCGAGGTCCCTGGCCATGTCGGCAGCTTTCGTGCCGACTTCAAGGTCGTAGACACCGAAACGGTTGACAAAGTGCGGCAGCGACACGGCCTGTTGCACATCCATCTTCCAGTCGATGATGGCGATGAGAGCCTCGGCTACATAGGAGATGATGTTGGAGCCGCCGGGCGAGCCGATGGCGATCACCGGCTTGCCGTCCTTCATGACGATGGTCGGTGCCATGGAGGAGCGCGGCCGCTTGCCGGGCTCGACCCGATTCGCGACCGCATGGCCGTCCTTGACCGGCGCGAAAGTGAAATCGGTCAGCTCGTTGTTGAGCAGGAAGCCGTCCACCATCTGCCGCGAGCCGAAGGCGCTCTCGATGGTGGTCGTCATGGAAGCGATATTGCCGTTATCGTCGATGATGACGAAATGCGAAGTGCCATGCTCGGGGTAGGTGAGGCCGTCGATGCGCAACTCGGCCTTGTCCCAAGGCGGATCGCCGGGCTTGACTTCGTCCTCGCCGAGCGCGGTCGGGCGTCTCAGGAGCGCGGCTCGGCTCTTCAGGTAGTCCGGGTCGAGAAGGCCTTTCGGCATCGGCACGAAATCGCTGTCGGCCATGTAGCGGTCGCGATCCGCGAAGGCGAGCCGGGTAGCGTCGCCGATGATGCGCCAGCTCTCCGGATCGTCGGGGCCGAGCGCGGGGATGTCGAACCCGGATATCATCCCGAGGATCTGGCCGATGGTAAGCGCACCGGAGGAGGGCGGCCCCATGCCGCAGACATCGTAGCCGCGATAGGGAGCGCAGACGGCCGGCCGCTCCTTCGCCTTGTAGGTAGCAAGGTCCTGCAAGCCGAGATGACCGGGATTGGTGGGATGCGCATGGACGGCCGCGACGATATCCCCGGCTATGCGGCCGGTATAGAAAGCATCCGCGCCGCCCGAAGCGATCGCGCGGAGCGTTTCCGCATAAGCCGGATTCTTCAGCGTCGCGTCGATGGCGAGCGGCTTGCCTTCCTTGTCATAAAAATAGTCTCGCGCAGCCGGCTGCTTATCCAGCCGTCCCATATCCTCGGCGATCTCGTTGTGCAGGCGCGGCGACACGGCAAAACCTTTTTCGGCGAGGTCTATCGCCCGGTCGAAAAGGCCGCTCCAATTCCTCTTGCCGTATTTCCCATGAATGGCTTCGAGCAGCCGTACCGTTCCCGGCGTGCCGACCGAGCGGCCACCCACGACGGCTTCGAAGAAAGGCAGGGGCTTTCCGTCCGTGTCGAGGAAAAGCGATGGCGTCACCTCGGCCGGTGCCGTTTCGCGGCCGTCGATGGTGGTGAGCTTCTTTTCCTTCGCGTCGTACCAGACGAGGAACGCGCCGCCGCCGAGGCCGGAGGATTGCGGCTCGACGAGCCCGAGCACCGCTTGCACGGCGACAAGCGCATCCGCCGCGTTGCCGCCGTCACGCAACACCTCCAGCCCGGCTTCGGCGGCGAGCGGATTGGCGGCAACCACCATGTGGCGCTGAGCGAGGACGATATGTTTTTCGGCCGTCCCACTCGCCGTTTCCGGCGCGACGGCGTCGGATGCCTGCTGGGCGAAGGAGGGACAGGTGGAAAGGATGAACGCTGTGGCGAACGTCGCAAGCGCCGCCTGCCACCCGGACAGCCTCGCCATCAGGCGCTCCTGCGCCGTTCTTCAGGAATGGAAATTTCGGCCGGGCCGAACACGTCTTCGAAGGAAGTTTTGAGCGCGATATCGAAGTCCTCCATCGTCACCGGCAGGCCGAGATCAACGAGGCTGGTCACGCCGTAGCCGGAGATACCGCAGGGCACGATGCCGCCGAAATGCGACAGGTCGGGCTCCACATTGACGGCGATACCGTGGAAGCTCACCCAGCGGCGCAGCCGGATGCCGATCGCCGCGATCTTGTCTTCGGCCGGGTGCCCGTCGGGTAACGATGGACGATCCGGCCGCACGACCCATACGCCGATGCGGTCGTCGCGCCGTTCGCCCTTCACATTGAAGCGGCCGAGGGCGCCGATGATCCAGTCTTCCAGCGCCGCGACGAAGGCGCGTACGTCCTCCTTGCGGCGTTTCAGATCGAGCATGACATAGGCGACCCGCTGGCCGGGCCCATGATAGGTGTATTCGCCGCCGCGGCCGGCTTCAAAGACCGGGAAGCGGTCCGGCTCGATCAGATCGTCCGGCTTGGCGCTGGTGCCGGCGGTATAGAGCGGCGGGTGCTCGACCAACCAGACGAGTTCGCCAGCCGTGCCTTCGCGGATCGCGCCTGCGCGCGCCTCCATGAAGGCGAGCGCCGTTTCATACTGCGTCAATCCCGGCTCGATCCGCCATTCGACCGGCGGCGAGGGGATGGAGGGGCGTAGCGAGGCGGAAAGCTGGCTGCGTTCTGTCATGGGAATCCTGTCGGTTCCGCAAAGATAAGACGCCGCGGCGGCAAGGTCCAGAATAGGCAGTCCTCCCCGCTTGTCCTTCCATGGGAAGACGCCGGAGTTACCTCCGGCGTCTCCGTCGATTGGCTGCTAGAAGAACTCCTTGTAGGCAAATGCCGCACCAAGGATAAGCACCACCGCCAGGATTATGGCGATGTTCCCCAACCATGAGGAAGAGAACACGACGTGATCATCTTTCTTTTCGTCCATTGAACTGGTCCTGACTGCTTGCATGCCAGCGTTCGCCCGGTACGCCGCGTGATTGCGCAGCCGTCCGGGGTGCCGGAGCGTGGATTGACGTTTGTGATGCGTGTCCCGCTGAAGGGCGGTCAGCAGTCGACGGGAGGAGCCTGGGCGTCGAAAGCCCGGGATGGACGAAGCGCCACTATCGCCGGGGCGAGCGTGCTTTCGGGATCAAACAGGCGCTCTGCGATCCGGCGCGGGATCGCGGTGAGAACGGCGCCATCCGCGTGCGAGGGAACGTGGTGCTTCTGTTTTTCCGAGCGCCATACGTAGGCGGCCCCAGGGCTCCGCCCCAAATCGTACAGGGCCGCCGTGCGTGTGATCGCCACGAACTCGGCCGGCGAGGAACTGATTGCCGGGGCGCCGGAAGAGATCGGCTGGAAATTTCGGGGCGACGATAAGGATAGTACGGCGAAACAGAGGATGACCAGCCAGAGGCCGTACGCCAACTGCCTCACAGCGCCCCGAGGCGAAGCGATCTCGTCTCCATTGTGCTTCGCAGGTTTGTCCGGTCGCAGAGGCAAATCCAACCCGTTCATGTTGTCAGGTTGCGCGAGATGAAAAGCGCATCCTGCCGGCCGACAGCGGCAAGGTAGGAAATCGGAGCGGAAAAAGGAAGATGGCCCGGGAATCCGTCCGGTTGCGCTCGCCCTAGAGCCGGAAAGTCCAGAACAGGCAGGCGAGCGTCGCGGCAATGCTTGCGACGAGCGCGAGCGTCCTCATCAGGACATTGCGGCGCAATTCGTTGAGAATTGCGTGGCAGACAACTACGGCAAGGACGAATACGAACTGCCAGTCGAGAAGCACCCGATAGGCGTTGATCTGGCCGAACGCCATTCGTGCGAGAAGACACCCGACGATGGTCGCGAAGAGAACGACAACCGCGAGATAGACCGTCTCGACGCCGTTGACGAGCACGAACGATGCGGCGCGCAGCGGCAGGATCATCAGCAGGGCGACGCCGAAGAAATAGAGCGCGGCGAGCGGAATGAAGGTCGCGGCGCTGGCAAGCCCGTCCAGCCGCCTGATGCCAAGCGCGCCGAATGGGTCTCCATGCCGCATTACCGCGATGGAAAGCGCCATCAGGAGGGCCGTAAGGATAGCGACGAGGATGAAGGTGCTGACTGTCTTGGCCATGAGGGTCCCCCGAATCCGGCTGCGTCCTGCGTAGCCCAGGGAACGAGAGATTTCCAATTCTGAAGAAGTGTCCAGAGCCTGACGCAGCTGTAGGGGCGATTTGCCTTATCGCCCCGTTGCTCTTTCGAGTACGTCCCGCGGCTTCACCGGACACCGACGATTGCCGTGGAAAGTTTCCTTTTCCGAAGATCGTACCCGATCAATATCGACAATTGAATACAACCGTATGTTGCTGCGGGACAAACTTCCACTTTGTGAAATTATCCCCGGATACGCCAGTGGTGGCGCCTCCCATGACGCCACGGCATGCGCCGAATTTGAGCGGGCTCCCGCGCGGAATATCGCGCGCGCCAACTTCGGTCCTGCCGGGATTGGCTGTCGTCAATATCGGCCAGTTGTCTTCCCTGCAATCGACGTTTCCGCCGGAGTTGAAGCCGCAAATCTGGATCGCAATTCGAAAGTTACAGCTATTGTTTATGTCGATCGCCCTGGAGTTCCGGTTACTCCAGCCAATCTTGATGCACTGATTGACGCCTGGCGCAGAATTCGCCTGATCTTTCTGCCCAAAGTAAATCGCGCCACAAAGTAGTGCCAACACCAAAACGCCTGTATTACGTACCCATTTCGAGAACGTGACTGTACGTTTTATCGTTTTCTGCATTTCAACCCCTGAGGCCGGTGATCGGGAAATGTGTCTCCGGGGCACACGAAAATGTATCGTCCGACGGAAGATTCATCAGCAGTATGAGCGTTATGAGCAGCGCCATTCCGAGGGTACCCCATATCGTCATCGTGGGGTTTTCGGCCTGACAGGCAATCACCCTGCGGGGTGAAATACGGTCGGGATCACCGGCTTGGGGCCCGTCAGTGGACTGGACGCAGAACGCGAATGCCCGCGCCTCGCCGGCGGCCAGGTAGTGTGTCTGGGGTTTTGTCGGGAAAACAACGCCTTGCAAGCGGCGTTCGAGAAGATGGTGCGGTCGAGAAGACTCGAACTTCCACGGGTTGCCCCACAGCGACCTCAACGCTGCGCGTCTACCAATTCCGCCACGACCGCACGTCAGGGGATTGACCGGTCCGAACCGGCCCGGCGCATTTAGCAAATAGCCTATGCGCACACAAGGGCGCGTTTGACCTTATTTGAGCACCCGGCCACGCTCCGAAAAGAACTGTCCGATTTTGACCTCTTCGGCGGAACCATCGAATGGCCTTGAGGCTTGGAAGGGCAGAGAAGGAGGCTGCCATGGCTACCAGTCGGAAGAAATGGTCGGCGGAGGTGACGGAGCATTCCGACGCGCTCGACCTCGAGGAGCATATCTTTGAATCCGACGATCCGGCAAAGATCGCGCGGTCGCTGAAGCATTCGGCGGAGGAAAGCCATCGCCGCAAGGGCTCGCCCTACCAGTCGGCGATGTCGATGCTGACCTTCTACATCAATCGCGCCGGCAAGAACCTTCCGGCCGAACGGAAGAAAGTGCTGGAGGACGCGAAGGGCGAACTTCGCAAAGCCTTCGGGCGCGAGGAAGAATAGAAGCGGCGTTGGAATATCGCATACGACGAATCCGCCGGTGAATTGCTGTTGTGCTGCGCCGCCCGGTCGCGCTAGACGTGCCGCCATGAATTGAACCGTCAACACCGGACAAGGAGGCGCCGTTGAGCGAAGTCGACGAACGTCCACCGTCCGAATCCCCCTCCGATCCTGCCGCCGACATTTACGACGAGGAAGGCGTCATCCGCGGTGATTTCGTCTCGCGGGTCGAGGAAGCCATCGCCACTAGCGACAGGGATGTCCTGCGCGATGAAGTCGGCTCGCTCCATGAATCCGAGGTCGGCGACCTGATCGAGGCGTTGCAGCCCGAAGAGCGCCGGATGCTCGTCGGGCTGATGGGAGAGGATTTCGACTTCGCCGCGCTGACCGAGGTCGATGGCGCGATCCGTTCCGACATCGTCGACAATCTCCCGAATGCGCAGATCGCGCAGGCTGTCCAGGAGATGGATTCCGACGACGCGGTCTACATCCTGGAGGACCTTGACCAGCAGGATCGCGACGAGATCCTGGCGCAGCTTCCCTTCACCGAGCGGATCCGGCTGAGGCGGGCGCTGGACTATCCGGAGGAGACGGCCGGCCGGCGCATGCAGACCGAGTTCGTCGCCGTGCCGCCATTCTGGACCGTCGGCCAGACGATCGACTACATGCGCGAAGACAAGAACCTGCCGGACAGCTTCTCGCAGATATTCGTCATCGATCCGACCTTTCGCCTGCTCGGCGCCGTCGACCTCGACCGCATACTGCGCTCCAGGCGCACCACCAAGATCGAGGAGGTGATGCACGAGACGCGGCACGCCATTCCGGCAACCATGGACCAGGAAGAGGCGGCGCGCGAATTCGAGCAATACGACCTTCTCTCGGCGGCCGTCGTAGACGAGAACGAAAGGCTGGTCGGCATCCTCACCATCGATGACGTGGTCGACGTCATCCAGGAAGAGGCCGAGGAAGATCTGATGCGCATGGGTGGCGTCGGTGATGAGGAACTCTCCGACACGATCCTCAGGACCTCGCGCTCGCGCGTGCCCTGGCTGGCGGTCAATCTCCTGACCGCCTATCTGGCGGCTTCCGTCATCGGGCTTTTCGACGAGACGATCCAGAAGGTCGTGGCGCTCGCCGTGCTGATGCCGATCGTGGCGGGGATGGGCGGCAACGCTGCGACGCAGACGATGACCGTGACGGTCCGCGCGCTCGCGACGCGGGATATCGATATCTACAATGCCGGCCGTATCATCCGCCGTGAACTGGTCGTCGGTTCCATCAACGGGCTTGTCTTCGCACTTCTGGTCGGTGGAACGGCCTGGCTCTGGTTCGGCAGCTACGACATAGGCGGGCTGATCGGAATGGCCATGATCATCAACATGCTGGCCGCGGCGCTCGGCGGCATCCTGATCCCGCTCGTCCTGCACCGCATCGGCGCAGACCCGGCGATTTCGTCGGGCATCTTCGTGACCACGGTGACCGACGTGACCGGCTTCTTCTCCTTCCTCGGCCTGGCGACCTGGTGGTACGCCGGAAGTTGAACAGGGGACGCACCCTGGCACTGACGGCGGCCGCGTTTGCCGGGCTGCAGGTCGGCGCCGCGACTTTCGTGACCCATTTCGTCGTCACCGAGGCGGGGCCAGCTTCGCTGGCGCTGTTCCGCTACCTGATCGCGCTCTTCATCATCCTGCCCATTGCCGCGCGACGTCTACCGGCGCTGCGGCGGGCCGACATCATCCCGATCGGATTGCTTGGCATGGGGCAATTCGGACTGCTCATCCTTTTTCTCAATATCTCTCTTCAGAAGCTTGATCCCGGGCGGACAATGCTCATTTTCGCTACGTTCCCGATCCTCACGATGATCTTCGCCGTCGCAATTGGCCGGGAACGTTTCACTTGGCGTGGGTCGGCCGGCATCGCCATGACGATTGTGGGTGTGGCGCTTTCGGTTGGAACCCTGCTGGATTTCCACAATGGGAATACGAGCCAATGGGTCGGCGCCGGCGCCGCCTTGTTGAGCGCGATCATCGGCGCGGTCTGCTCGGTGGGCTATCGCCCGTATCTTCAGCGCAATCCGACGGTGGCGGTGAGTTTTACAGCCATGACCGCTGCGGTCGTCTTCCTTCTCATCCCCTCGTTCTTCGAGGGACTGTTCTCCGGCTGGTCCGGGTTCAGCGCGGGGGGCTGGGCCGCCATCGCCTTTATCGGCGCCTCCAGCGGTGTTGGCTACATATTATGGCTGCATGCTCTGTCGGCTTTGCCGGCCTCGAATGTCGCAGCTTTCCTGGGTCTGAGCCCGATGCTTGCCGTCGGGCTCAGCGCGCTGTTCCTCGACGCGCCCTATACGGCCGTTGATGCGGTCGGACTCGTTCTGGTGCTCGCCGGCCTCGCCATCGCACTCTGGCAAAACGCATCGGACTGAACGGGCGCAATTGACTTTTACGTAAATGCCGTGCCAGATTTCCAAAAGATTCAAGGCAGACCGATGCGGGAATATTATTCGATCACCGAACTCACCCGCGAATTCGGCGTCTCCACGCGCACGCTTCGCTTCTACGAGGACGAGGGGCTGATCCATCCGGTCCGGCGCGGGCGTACGCGACTGTTCCGGCCGTCCGATCGCCAACTGGTCCGACAGATTCTTCGTGGCAAACGGCTCGGCTTCTCCATCGCCGAGATTCGTGAGATCGTCCAGATGTACAAGGAACCGCCGGGCGAGGTCGGGCAGATCAAGCTGATGATCAGGCGTATCGAGGAGAAGCGCGAAGATCTCCGCCAGAAACGCCGCGACCTCGAGGAGACGCTTGCCGAACTCGACCATGCGGAAGAGTCCTGCGTGGAACGATTGGCGGAGCTTGGCGTGAATACCTGAAACGACGCCGATCCGAGTCGCCTACCTGTCCTTCACCGTCTCCATCGCCACGAAGGTCGATGTCTGCGCGACATGGGGCAGGGCGGAGATGCGCTCGCCGAGGATGCGCCGGTAGGCCGCTATGTCCTTCGTCCGGACCTTGAGCAGGTAGTCGAAGCTGGACGCGATCATGTGGCATTGCTCGATTTCGGGCACTTTCAGGACAGCCTTGTTGAAGGCTTCGAGCGCGGCGGAACGCGTGTCGGAAAGCTTCACCTGCACGAAGGCGATATGCCCTTCGCCGAGCCGGTCGTGATCGACAAGCGCGGTATAGCCCAGGATGTAGCCATCCTTTTCCAGCCGGCGGACGCGAACCGCGACAGGCGTCTTCGACAGGCCGACGGCATTCGCGAGTTCGGCCATGGAGAGGCGGCCGTCCTTCTGGAGAGAGGACAGGATTTTTCGGTCGATACGATCCAGTTGGTCTGCCATAGGGTAAAGTGCGTTCCAGATGGGCTGTTGAAACGGCATTGAATAGAGAAACTGTCGCGTTTTGTCTCGTATTTCGGCCCATGAACCATCATCTCGGCATGATATGGTTGCGAAATCTCGCTTCCGGAGTGCAGCGCCATGCCTTCTCTTGCCGAACGACCGGCCCCGAAATCCGCCAGTCTCGACAAAATCCGCGCGGAAATGCGCGCCCACTATCTCGCTGACGAGGCGGATACGTTGAAGCGGCTTTCCGCCTCCACGGGCCTTTCGAACGAGGAGCGTGGGGCGATATCGGCGAAGGCTGTCCGGCTGGTCGAACAGGTGCGCAAATCGGCCGATCCGCAGCTCATGGAAATCTTTCTCTCCGAATACGGCCTTTCGACCACGGAGGGCGTGGCGCTGATGTGCCTGGCGGAAGCGCTGCTTCGGGTGCCGGACGCGGAGACGATGGACGACCTGATCCGTGACAAGATCGCGCCGCATGACTGGTCGGCGCATTCAGGCGAATCGACGTCGATTTTCGTCAACGCTTCGACCTGGGCCCTGATGCTGACCGGCCGCGTGCTGGAGGAGGGCGACGGCACGATCGAGCGCACGCTGCGCAACATGGTCCGCCGCCTCGGGGAACCGGTGATCCGCAAGGCGGTGGCCGCCGCGATGCGCGAAATGGGCGAGCAGTTCGTGCTCGGCCGCACCGTCGGCGAGGCGCTGAAGCGGGGCAGACCGCTTCTCGCCAAGGGCTACAGCTATTCCTACGACATGCTGGGCGAGGCGGCCCGCACGGAGGCGGACGCGTTGCGCTACCACAAGGCCTATGCTGACGCGATCGCGTCGCTGAAGCCGTCCGCGACGAGCGACGATATCCGCCGCAATCCCGGTATCTCCGTGAAGCTGTCGGCGATCCATCCGCGCTACGAGGCGACGCAGAAGGAGAAGATGCTGCCGGTCATG
>JBDZVC010000506.1:0-2843 GCA_040255475.1 Phyllobacteriaceae bacterium
CCGAAATGACGTGCGCTTGCGCGTCCGCTTCGATCACGCTGGCTACCGGCATCGGTTCTCCTCCCCTCACAGGATGCCCCTGCGGATCGCGATCGCCACGGCCTTGGCGCGGTTGGGTGCCGCAAGCTTGCGGATGGCCTGCGCGATATAGCGGTTGGCGGTGTTGGCGGAGACACCGACGATCAGCGCTACATCGTCGGTGGTCTTGCCTTCGGCCACCCAGAAAAGGCACTCGCGCTCGCGCTCCGATAAGGGATCGGCCGGCTCCGCGCAGGTCGCGCTGTCCGTCATTTCCGACAGAAGATAGGCGGAACGGAACTGCGCTGCCGGGACCAGATTGCCGCGGATGCGGCCGGTGCTGGAGGCGGAGAAGAACGCGCAAGCCCGGCGCGCGCCGGTGCCGAGCCAGAGGGCGTAGACCTCATTGTGGCCGAAACGTGCAAGTTCCGATTCAGGGTCGCCGCATATCCTGCTGTTCCGGCTTGGATTTTCGTCGAGGAAAAGCGGTTGTGGTGCCGCGCCGAGCGGGGTCGCCTTCCGTGCCATTCCGGCGAGATGGTCGAGCCCGACCATGTCGATCGCGTCGTAGATCCAGTTCGAGGCCACAAGGCGCACGCCCGAGCCGTCCGGCCCGCAGCCCGTATCGAGGACCATGTAATTCTCGGCGGAAATGCCGAGGCATATCTGCATGAGCCCGATGGACAGGTCGCTTCGCCGCGTGACGGCCGAGACTGGTTCTGTCGGTCTTGCCTGTGCGTTCATTGCCCGATTTTTTCACCCGGCCGCGCGTCCCGCCCGGCCTTGCGGCCGCTGCGCGGATACGAACAATCCGGATATCGCCGCCCGACGGATTGTCGGCGGTGAGCGGAAAGGACTCGGTTTGACGCTACTTGTGCCCCCGGACCGGCGAAAAAGGTACATCGCCGAATCGTACCCTAGTGTTAGGAATCGACAGGAGCGTGGTCAATAAAAAGTCGCGAAGGGGAAGAATTTTATGCATGTACCGGCGAGGTCGCGGGCGTCTGATCGCCGCCCAGCTGGAAACATCGTCATATGTCGTGTTCGGCAAGGAGAGGAACGGATGGGCCTGACGCTCCATTACCACCCGCTGGCGTCTTACTGCTGGAAGATACTGATCGCGCTCTACGAGAACGACACGCCGTTCGAAGGCCATGTCGTGGACCTGATGGATGAAGCCGAGGCGAAGACGTTCCGGCGATATTCACCGATGGGCAAGATGCCGGCGCTGCATGACGACACGCGCGGCCGCACGATCATCGAGACGAGCGTTATCATAGAATATCTCGATCGCCACTATCCCGGCCCGACCCGCTTCCTGCCCGAAGACCCGGAGGAGGCGCTTCGGGTCCGCTTCGCCGAGCGTTTCTTCGATTTCTACGTGCAGGACCTGATGTCGAAGATCGTCACCGACAAGATCAGGCCGGAAGGCCGGAACGACCATTTCGGCGTCGAGAAGGCGAGGGCGGAACTCGCCACCGCCTATGACGCCGTCGAGGCGCGGCTGCCGCAGGGAATGTGGCCCGAACGGGAAGACTTCACGCTCGCCGATTGTGCCGCCCTGCCGGCGCTCTTCTATGCCGGCAAGGTGCAGCCATTCGCGGAAACACATCCGAGGCTTGCCGCCTATTACGACCGGCTCGCCCAGCGTCCTTCCTTCAAGCGGGTGCTGGAAGAAGCCGAGCCCTATTTCAGGCTTTTCCCCGGCTGAACCTCTCCTTTGCCGGATGGACAAAGGAGATGATCGGCTGCACCCTTCCAACTTCAACCAGCAGGAGGTCGGCAGATGGCTGAGACATGGCCGGACATTCCCTACGAGCCGTGGAAAGAGACCTGCCTTGCCCTGCATCTCTATGTCCAGATCGTCGGCAAGTATCGGCTGGCGCATACGCCGTGGGTGAACCATTCCTGGCATGCGACGCTCTATCCGGACGGGCGGGGCCTCACCACCTCGCTGGTGCCCGACGGACCGGGCATCGAACTGCGCTTCGATCTCATCAGCCATCGAATGGTCGGTGTCGCGGCCGACGGCCGGACAGGCGATTTCGCGCTCGGGCCGATGTCCGTCGCCGAATTCCAGGATCGGCTGCGCGCCCTCGTCACCTCTCTGGGTGGTACACCGAAATGGAACGGCAGGCCGAACGAGGTTCCGGATCCCGTCCCCTTCGCGGAGGATCATAGAGCCCGCCCCTATGACGGGGATGCGGTGACGCGCTTCTACCACGCGACGGCACTGGTGGCGGAAGTCTTCAAGACCTTCCGCACGTCCTTTCTGGGCAAGGTCAGCCCGGTCCATCTTTTCTGGGGCAGCTTCGACCTTGCGGTAACGCGCTTTTCGGGCCGGCGGGCGCCGCTGCACCCCGGCGGCGTTCCTGCGCTTCCCGACGATGTGACGCGGGAAGCCTACAGCCACGAGGTGTCCTCCGCGGGTTTCTGGCCGGGCGGAGCGGGCATCGATTTCCCGGCCTTCTATTCCTACGCCTATCCGGCGCCGGACGGCTTCGCGGCGGCGAAGGCAGCGCCGGATGCGGCGCGCTTCGATACGACGCTCGGTGAGTTCCTGCTGCCCTATGATGCCGTGCGGACGGCGGCCGATCCGGCGGCGACGCTTATGCAATTCCTGGAAAGCACTTACCGCGCGGCGGCCGATCTCGGCCTTTGGGATCGCTCGGCGCTCGAATGCGCGACCGGCGTTCCGGGGCAGCCGCGCGTCGTTCGAGCCTAGCCCCGGTTCACAATTTCAGGGTGCGGATGGACCGTTCGCCGCCTCGGTGGCAAAATCGCAGGTTGCTCGTAACCCGTGAGGTGTTCCGATGAGCGATGTC
>JBDZVC010000507.1:0-2837 GCA_040255475.1 Phyllobacteriaceae bacterium
CGCAATCGGCCTATCGCCCCGCGCTGCCGTCTGATCGCATTGCCGGCCAACATGCCCGTTATCGGATGACCAACGCGCGATGTTGGCTCACTGCGTCGGCCATCCGAATCACCGCCCTACGCTGCCGGGTTGGCCTCCCACTTCATCGGCCTACCGCCCCACGCTGCCGTCTGATCGCGATCCCGGCCCAACATGCCCGTCATCGGGCAACCGCCGCGCGTTGCTGGCCCACCCCGCCCGTCACGGCTTTACCTCCGCGCCCGGCGCATCTCACACCGGATAGACCGTGAGCACTTCGTCGCCGTAGTGGTTGATGACCTTTACCGCGATCTTTCTGGTCGAGGGCGGATCGAACGGGCGGCTGACGGTCGAGTAGAGGCCGTGCCAGGCGTCCTCGTCGATATCGGCGCGCAGGGCGCGTTTGAGCTTGTCGTACGGCTCATCGGCGCCGGTGAAGTAGGCGTGGCGCACGAAGAAGCTCTCGCCGTTGTAGTCGGTGTCGATGAACCAGCAGGCGATGTCGCCGGTGGAGGAGTTGCGAATCTGCCCGGTGGTTGGGTCGTAAACGTCCACGCCGTTGATCTCGACGACGATCTGGTCGTCGTTCTGCCGCTTGATCTCGATATCCGGCTCGCCGAAGACCATGAACAGGTTGCCGGCACCGGTCTTCTTGAGCAGTTCGTCACCCATCGCCAGGTCGGGGTTCATCTTGGCCGGCAGCACGGTCAGCCTGCCGTAGCGGGTCACCTCTTCGCCGACGTGCGGATCGAAGGCGAAGCCACAGACGATCAGCAGATCGAAGCCGATGCCCTGCACCGCTTCCTTGGCCGCTTCTTTGACCTGATCCGGTCCGACGGTGCCATGCTCCGGGCCGATCGAGACCGCCACGCGCCGGATTTTGCCCTCGGCGTCGGTGTACTCGCCCGCCGCCTGAATCCAGGCGCCGGCGTAGGGGTCGAGCCGGTCGAACTTAAGCCGCTCGTCCTTGCGGGTGTTCTGGACGCCGGCCTTCTTGAGGTTGTCCAGGATCATCGTGGCGAAGTCCTGCTCCTTCTTCGCCTCCTGCTCGGATACCGTGCCGTCCAGGTTGTCGTCGGCGGTGGAGAGCACCCGGTGCGGCGAGAGGCTTTCCACCGAAAAGGGTCCGGTCACGCGCACCCGCTTGTTGTCGGTGTAGGGCTGGTCGTAGAGCGTTTCGGTGTCGGCGTGTCGGGCAATGGCGGCGTCGATCTCCTCCCGCGTCATGCCTTCCCGGATGTCCGGATTGTTGGCGATGGACTTGAGCGTGATGTGCGGCACGCGCTTGTAGACGAAGCCCTTGCGGATATCGCCGCCGGTCTTGTAGCCGGGCGGCGTCTTGCCGGTCAGTTCGGTTTCCTTGTTGATCCCCTCGGGTGAGTCGGCCAGCAGGTAGTAGGGATACTTGGCGGCCATCAGGCGCGTGCGGGCCAGGGCCAGCGCGACGCGGCTGGTGTCACAGGTGATCCAGCGCCGCCCCCACTGCTCGGCGACGTAGGCCGTCGTGCCGCTGCCGCAGGTCGGGTCGAGCACCAGATCGCCCGGGTCGGTGGTCATCAGCAGGCAGCGCTCGATGACCTGTGGAGCTGTTTGAACTACGTATGTAAGTTCTGTTCCGATTTGCAGGCTCTCCCAGCGATCGTCCAAAGGAACTACTGGAAAGTCGTCGACGAAGCGCTTGTACCAGAGAGTATCGCCCTGTTGAACGATACGGTCAGCCCAAACGAGTCGTTGACCGCCCGTGTCGGGATCTGTCTTCCAGTGCTTGCCATGCCGAATTGGAAAGAGCCGATTTCGATAGCGGAATGCTTTACTCTCCTTCGATGCACCATCGGACATAAGGGTTGTTAGGCGACAGCGTCGTCCTTCAGGCAATGGTTCTTTGCCCTGAATGGCAGCCGAACGAATGCGTTGAAGGTCATGGTTGCTCGTTTCCACGTAATCGTATCTGTCAAGTTTCGTATCGCCTTGCTGTCTAGGAAGATACAATTGGCGATACTTCACATTTGAAAGATTCTTGGCATACCACAAAATGAAATCGACGGTCCGACCGAGAATGTTGCTCTCTATGCTGCCGGTTTTTTGAAATGTAATAATCCGGCAAAAATTCTCGCTTCCAAATACCTCGTCCAGTAGACAGCGCACCAAGTGGACATTGTCATCGCCGATCTGGACAAAGATGCTACCGGTCTCGGTGAGCAGATCGCGGGCGACGGTCAGCCGGTCGCGGAGGTAGGCCAGGTAGGAGTGGATGCCGAGCTTCCAGGTATCACGGAAGGCGCGTATTTGTTCCGGCTGGCGGGTGGCGTCTTCGGCCTTGCCGTCCTTCACGTCGCGCTTGCGGGTGCTCACCTGCCAGTTGGAGCCGAACTTGATGCCGTAGGGCGGGTCGATGTATATGGTCTGGACCTTGCCCTTGAGTCCTTCCTTCTCGGCCAGCGAGGTCATCACCAGCAGCGAGTCCCCGAGGATCATCCGGTTGGTCCAGTTCTGCTCGTGGTTGTAGAAGTCGATTTTCTCGGCGAAGTCGTGCGGGCCGCCGTTGAAGTCGGCAAACAGCTCGGTTTGATAGGCAATCGCCTCTTCCGCGATGCGATTGCCCGCCGTTCGTGACGCGTGGGCCAGCAGGTCGTCGATGATCGCCTGCGGGTGAATCTTCTCCTGGATGTAGATCGGCACGACCGGGACGCTGAGGTCTTCGCGGTCCTGCTCGTCCTTCCCCTTCCAGACCAGTTGCGGATCGAGCGAGGGATCGCGCGGGTAGAGCATGGTTTTGGGTGCGGCTTCATCGTCGGCCACGAAGTCGCGCAGCTCCTCGG
>JBDZVC010000508.1:0-2836 GCA_040255475.1 Phyllobacteriaceae bacterium
CCGCCATGCTGCCGATCGCCGAGGAGAACCAGAAGATCCTGCTGGTCGAGCCGGCGGTGGCCGATTCGCTGACGGGGCCGAATTCCAACCGCTACGTCTTCAAGACTTCGCGCAATTCCTCGATGGACATGGAGGCGCAGGCGCTTGCCCTGAAGCCGGACAAGGACCTCTACGTCGCCACGCTGGCGCAGGACTACGCCTTCGGTAAGGACGGCATCGCCGCCTTCAAGAAGGCGCTCGAAGGCACCGGCGCGCATGTGGTGGACGAGGAATACGTTCCGCAGAACACCACCGATTTCACCGCCACGATCCAGCGGCTGTTCGATGCGCTGAAGGACAAGCCCGGCCGCCGCGTCATCGTCATCTACGTCGCCGGCATCGACGCCATGACGCCGCTCGCCGCCGCCGATCCGGGCCGCTACGACATCAAGATCTCCACCGGCGGCAACATCCTGCCGGCGATGAAGGCCTACAAGCAGGTGCCGGGCATGGAAGGCGCCATCTATTACTATTACGGCATCCCGAAGAACCCGATCAACGACTGGCTGGTCAAGGAGCACGAGAAGCGCTTCGGCTCTCCGCCGGACTTCTTCACCGCCGGCGGCATGGCTGCGGCGCTCGCCATCGTCAAGGCGATCGAGACCTCGCCCGACTTGAAGACCGATTCGCTCATCAAGACCATGGAAGGCATGACGTGGGATACGCCGAAAGGGCCGATGACCTTCCGCAAGGAAGACCACCAGGCGCTGCAGGAGATGTACCACTTCAAGATCAAGGTCGATCCTAAGGTCGAGTGGGCCATTCCCGAACTGGTCGACGTGATCAAGCCTGACCAGATGAAGATTCCGGTCGGAAGGAACAATCAGGAGTGAGATCAGGGGAGTAAGGGAGTCGGAAAAATAGGGGGCAGCCGGTCGGAGGCGCTCCTTCCCCTGTTCCCTTACCAACCTGCTCCCCTGCTCCCTTCTTTCACCATGTCACCTTCCCTTCGCACAGAAGACCTGACGATCCGTTTCGGCGGCCATGCGGCCGTCGATCGCGTCACCTGCGCCTTCCGGCCGGGCGAACTGACGGTCATCGTCGGCCCGAACGGCGCCGGCAAGACGACATGGTTCAACCTCGTCTCGGGTCAGCTTGCTCCGACCTCCGGCCGCATATTCAAGGGAGAACAGGATATTACCCGGCTTTCGCCGTCGGCGCGGGCGAAGGCCGGCATCGGGCGTGCCTTCCAGCTCACCAACCTCTTTCCCGCACTCACAGTGAGGGAGAACGTCCGCCTCGCTGTTCAGGCGCGTGCCGGCAAGGGTCCGAGCCTGTTCCGCCGCGCTGCCGCGCTTCCCGTCCTGCGAGCGACGGCGGACGAGATCCTCGAGCGCACGCGGCTCGCCGAGGTCGCGGGCCTTGCCGCATCGGCCCTGCCGCATGGCGACCAGCGCAAGCTCGAAGTGGCGCTTCTGATCGCCATGGAGCCGGATATCTTCATGTTCGACGAGCCGACCGCCGGCATGTCGGCCGACGAGGCGCCCGTCATCCTCGAACTGATCGCGGAGATCAGGAAAGACACGTCGAAGACCGTCCTTCTGGTCGAGCACAAGATGGACGTCGTGCGCGCGCTTGCCGACCGCATCGTCGTCCTCAACAATGGCGCGCTCGTCGCCGACGGGCTGCCGGGCGAGGTGATGGCGCTGCCCATCGTGCGCCAGATCTATCTCGGCGTCGGCGAGGAGGAGGTGGCGTGAACGCGATCCTCCGCCTCGAAGGCGTCCACACCGACATCGCGCAATACCACATTCTCCATGGCGTCAGCTTCGACGTGCCGGAGGGCGGCGTCCATGTCCTGCTGGGCAGGAATGGCGCCGGCAAGACCACGACGCTGCGCACGGTCATGGGGCTGTGGCGCGCGGTTCGGGGAAAGGTGCTGTTCCGCGGTGGCGACATCACCGGGCTGCACACGTCCGACATCGCCCGGCTCGGCGTCGCCTATGTGCCGGAGAATATGGGCATCTTCGGCGGTCTCACCGTCGAGGAGAACATGCGGCTCGCCACCGCCACCGGCCGTTTCGACGAGGCGCGTCTCGGCCGCGTCTTCGCTCTTTTCCCGGCGCTCGAGACCTTCTGGAAGAAACAGGCCTTCGCGCTTTCCGGCGGACAGAAGCAGATGCTCGCGATCGCGCGCGCCATCATCGAGCCGCGCGACCTGATCCTGATCGACGAGCCGACCAAGGGGCTCGCGCCGGCGATCATCCGCAACATGATCGCCGCCTTCCGCGAGATCGCGCGCGAGACCACGATCCTCCTGGTCGAGCAGAATTTTCATTTCGCCAAGGCGCTCGGGAGCGGTGTGACGGTGATCGAGGACGGCCGCATCATCCATCAGGGCGGCATGGCCGAACTCGCTGCCGACGAGGCGCTGCAGACGAGGCTGCTCAGCCTTTCGATGGAAGCGCCCATGGGAACGCATTGAGGACGGGGATGGAGGCAGGCGCCACGAAATCGGTCATCGAACGTCTGGGCGGTGTCGGCTTGCTGCCGGTGGCGCTCGCGCTCGTCGCGCTGCCGCTGACGGGCTCCTTCTCTTCCTGGGTGACGCTAACCGTCGCCGGTCTCGCCATGGGCATGATGATCTTCCTGATGGCGTCGGGCCTGTCGCTGGTCTTCGGCCTGATGGATGTTCTCAATTTCGGCCATTCGGCCTTCATCTCCTTCGGCGCCTTCATCGCGGCCTCGGTGCTGGCCGCGCTCGCCGGCTGGGCGCACGGGCCGAGCGGCGCGCTCAACCTTCTGGCGATCGTGCTCGCCATCGGCGCGGCGACCGCCTTTTGCGCCGCCGCCGGCT
>JBDZVC010000509.1:0-2825 GCA_040255475.1 Phyllobacteriaceae bacterium
CTTCTATGACGACTCGATACCGTTTCCATCGCTCTACACCCTCTTGCCTGTTGTGGGCGCATCACTCGTCATCCTGTATGCAGGACCGTCCACATGGAGCGCGCGTCTTCTTTCGACGCGTGTGCTGGTCGGCATTGGCTTGATCTCCTACAGCGCATACCTCTGGCATCAGCCGCTTTTCGCCTTCGCCAGAATTCGCGTCGAGCAGCCTACTCAGACGATGCTGGCCGGCTTGGCGGTCGGGACCTTTGCCCTTGCGTGGTTCAGTTGGCGGTTCGTCGAGCGGCCCTTCCGGGGACGAAGCAACCTGGTCTGCTCTCGCACTGCGGTTTTCGGGCTGTCGGCCACGGTCGGCTGCATGCTCCTGGCAGCCGGATTGGCGGGCTATTTCATGAAGGGCCTGCCAAGCCGCATTGCCCCTTCCGGTCGCAGCTTCGCAGAACTTGGCATCGATCAGCGCTTGAGAGTCAATGACGGCCTCGACTCGGCATGCGTGGAAGTGACCAACTCGCCACGCTGCCGCGACGGCGACAGCCCGAAAGTCGTGCTCTGGGGCGACAGTTACGCCATGGCTCTGGCACCCGCCCTTGCTGCGGGCGCAATCGACCGGCCTTTCATCCAATTCACCAAACCGGCTTGTTCCCCAATTGCCGATATCGCATACACCGATAAGGACCATCCGCCGGGCTGGTCACAAGGCTGCATCGACTTCAATGACAAGGTCCTGAGCCGGATCCGGGATGATGGCAATATCGACTATGTCATCATGGCCTCTGCGCTTGGCATCTACGACCATGCGACGTATCGCCGGGATGGCACGATTGAGAAAGGCGATATCCCCCTTCTCAAGGAAAAGATGCTCAAGACGGCGCGAATGATTGAGGCAGCGGGAGCAACGCCTATCTTCATCGCGCCACCGCCGCGGACGGGATATGACTTGTCGAAATGTGGCGTTGAATTGCTTGTGTTCAGCGAACACGAGAACTGCAGCTTCAAAGTCAACGATGAATCGCAAATCTCGCTCGCTATTCTTGGCTTTCTAGGAAGCATCAAGAAAGACATCGGCTACGTCGACCTCCCCAGCCTCTTATGTAGGGCTGGCGTCTGTCAAACCATGGTCGACGGAAGGTTCATCTTCCGTGATTCTGGTCACCTTTCACACGAAGGCTCCGAACTGATCGGAGCGCGGCTTGGCCTGGCGACGCTCATCAAGGCGGTGGAGGGTCGCCGACCACAAAGTGGGCGGCCCCAGATCAGCCTGAGGTAGTGCTACTAAGCCATCGAAACGAGAGGTTGGGCGCGTACAGTCGCGAAGGGCGAAATTTCGCCTCGGATCATTGTCATCTCCAGCTTTTAGGCGGCAGCTTCGCGCCCCATCTCGGTCATTCATCCCCTCGGAAACTCCCACCAGAAGTGAACATGCTTGCCGCCTAACCGACAATTCCATGCCGTTTCCGATCAGGCGCATGCTAGTCATACGCGCACTGAATTGCAGGCGATCGGCTGGAGGCTCCCGCGCAAGAGCCCAGGGCGTATATGAGGCGAAATTTCGTGTCATAGCGCTGAGTATCGTGTCGATCGCGTCTTCTGTCGTCACTTGTCTGGCGAACCTTAGGATCGGCACTTCCTGTTGACGTGCCGTTCGAATGGTCTCACCGTAACGTATAGAACGATGTGACGTGCCCAGTAACGACAGCGCAATGAACAAAGTAACGTATGCCAGAACCGAGTTAGCTACGCTTGGCACCTCGCCGTGCTGCGTCCAGTCTGCCACGCTGGCCCCAAGTTCTAGTCCCGCGCAGCTGACGCCAAAGGGCTCCACACTTGAGGCGCTGTATCTGCGAGAGGACAGCATTCCCATCCCCGGCGGGCGTGCCGAAGTCGGCACGGATCAGCCACAAATTCCGACGGATGGGGAAGGCCCGTGTCGTTTCGTCAAGATCAGGCCGTTTCGGATCGGCGCCACCGCCGTGACCAACGCGCAATTCGCTGTCTTCATCGAGGAGACCGGCTACGTCACCGATGCCGGGCGGTTCGGCTGGTCTTACGTGTTTGGTCCGCATGTCCAGGGTATCGATGAAACCCAGGGCGTCGTCGGCGCCGAATGGTGGCGACGAGTGGACGGTTGCTTCTGGCGGACACCGCTTGGCCCCGCTTCGAGCATTGACGGTCGCGAAAACTACCCGGTCGTCCACGTTTCCTGGAACGACGCGGCGGCCTACGCAGCCTGGGCGGGCGGAAGACTTCCAACGGAAGCCGAATGGGAGCACGCGGCGCGCGGCGGATTGACCGGATCGATCTACCCCTGGGGAAATCGCCATCCCGATGATGTCGACTTTACGCCGTGCAACATCTGGCAGGGCGACTTCCCTATGCGCAACACGGTGGTCGACGGATACGCTGGGCTCGCACCAGCCCGGTCGTTCGAACCCAATGGCTACGGCCTTTACAATATGTGTGGCAATTGCTGGGAATGGACCTCGGAACCGTTCAGGGTTCGCTCCTTGAAGGCTTACGCGAAGCCGATAAACGAGCGAGCGGCGCGGGCCGGCTTCAAGCTGGCCAAGGGCGGTTCCCACCTCTGCCACGCTTCGTATTGTCACCGCTATCGCATTGCCGCGAGGACCGGCAACACGCCCGATTCAACGACGAGCCACATCGGCTTCAGGATCGTATTCGACGTCTGACCAGACCGCTTGACGATCCAACGTCAAGCGTTTTGACGCCAGCCTCTTCCGACGTATCGCGATGTCCCTTGTTCGCGGTGCTGCAGGAGAGCACGGATTCGCGAATGTTCTTGATGGGCCGGGATTCGATGAACGAGG
>JBDZVC010000510.1:0-2819 GCA_040255475.1 Phyllobacteriaceae bacterium
GCCACCGTCCTTACCGCTCCCGACAGGCTGATTTCGCCGAAATAGACGCATTCCGCAGGCAGGGCAAGGCCGGTGAGCGACGACACCAGCGCCGCCGCGACGGCGAGGTCGGCAGCCGGCTCGGCGATGCGGTAGCCGCCGGCGACGTTCAGATAGACGTCGTGCTGGGAAAAGCGCACGCCGCAATGCGATTCGAGCACCGCCAGCACCATCGAGAGCCGCGAACTGTCCCAGCCCACGACCGCGCGGCGCGGCGTGCCGAGCGGGGAGGGGGCGACCAGCGCCTGTATCTCGACAAGGATCGGCCGCGTGCCTTCCATGCCTGCGAAGACGGCCGCACCCGGTGCCGGCGTCCCGCGTTCGCCGAGGAAGAGTTCGGAGGGGTTCGGAACCTCGCGCAAGCCCTTGTCCGACATTTCGAAGACGCCGATCTCGTCGGTCGGACCGAAACGGTTCTTCACGGTGCGCAGGATGCGGTAGTGATGTCCGCCTTCGCCCTCGAAATAGAGCACGCCGTCGACCATGTGCTCGACCACGCGCGGGCCGGCGATCTGTCCCTCCTTGGTGACATGGCCGACCAGCACGATCGCGGCACCTGTGGACTTTGCGTAGCGGATCATTGCCTGTGCCGCGGCGCGGACCTGTGTGACCGTGCCGGGCGCCGAATCGGCCATGTCGGTCCACAGCGTCTGGATCGAATCGAGGATGACGAGATCGGGCCGCCTGCCATCGGCGATGGTTGCCAATATGTCCTCGACATTGGTTTCGGCGGCGAGTTCGACGGAGCTGTCGGCGACACCGAGGCGCTGTGCCCTCAGCCTGATCTGCGCAACGGCCTCTTCGCCGGAGACATAGACGATGCGGTGGCCCCGCCGGGCGAGCGCTGCCGCCGCCTGCGTCAGAAGCGTCGACTTGCCGATGCCCGGGTCGCCGCCGACGAGGAGGGCCGAGCCGCGCACGAAGCCGCCGCCGGTCGCCCGGTCGAGCTCGCCTATGCCCGACGCGATGCGCGGTGCATCCTCTATGTCGCCGGCGAGCGAGGTCAGGACCACCGCGCGGCCCTTGCGCGCGGAACGCATCGCCTGCGGACCGGAGCCGATGCCACCCGACGTGCCTTCCTCCACCAGCGTGTTCCACTCGCCGCAGGCATCGCATTTGCCGGCCCAGCGCGTATGGACGGAGCCGCAATTCTGGCAGATGAACTGGACGCGGGATTTAGCCATGCGGCAGGTCTTTCTTGCGGAAAGGCCGAGTTTCCCCACGCCCATCTCTGTCCTGCCGGACATCTCCCCCACAAGGGGGGAGATCAGCTATGGTTTCTGTTTTCGCCGATCTCCAACGTCGCAATGGGAAAGTCGGCAAAAACGGCCGGCTTAATCTCCCCCCTTGTGGGGGAGATGTCCGGCAGGACAGAAAGGGGCGCCGTAGGGCATTGAGGTCGTAAGTGAGGGGCACCCTAATCCTCCACCGCGCCCGTGACGCGTTTTTGCCAGCGGCGGCCGAGAGAGGTCAGCAATTCGTAGGCGATCGTGCCGGCGGCGTGGGCTGCCTCGTCGATCGGGATATTCGGGCCGAAAAGCTCGATATATTCGCCGGGCTGCACGGTGTCCGGCGCGCAATCGGTGACGTCGAAGAGGGTGAGATCCATGGTGATGCGGCCGAGAACCGGCACGCGCCGCCCCGCAACAAAGCCCTGCGCTCCTTGCGGAACGGCGGCGCGCAGCGGCACACCCGCTCCCGAGCCCGAACGATGATAGCCGTCCGCATAACCCACCGCCACGACCGCGATCGTCGTGTCGCGCGCAAGAGGCGCCGCCGCGCCGTAGCTCGCGCTTTCGCCCGCCTTGGCATGGCGTACCTGGACGACCCGGGCTTCGGCGGTCACAACCGGCCGCAGTGGCTCCACTTTGCCATTCACCGGCTGCCCGCCATAAAGCGCGATGCCGGGCCGCGTCAGGTCGAAGCGGGCGATCTCGCCGAGGAAGATGCCAGGCGAATTGGCCATGCTTGCGTCGATCCCGCCATAGGCCTTCCGCACCCGCCGGAAGGCCTCCACCTGTTTCAGGTTCAGCGGATGCATCGGCTCGTCGCCGCAGGCGAGATGGGTCATCAGGAGCACCGGTTCCAGAGCGCGCGTCAGTGCGTTCTCACGCGCATAGGCGAGCGCGCGCTCGACCGTCAGGCCGAGCCGGTTCATGCCTGTATCGACATGGATGGCGCAGGGCAGGGCCTCGCCCTCTGTCCCGCAATGCGCTTCCCATATGGCAATGTCGCGCTGTGTGTTGAGGACAGGAATAAGGCGCGATCTGGAGTAGAAGGGCGCTGCCTCGGCCTCGAAAGGCCCCGCAAGCACGAAGATGCGCGCATCGGGCGCAAGCCTGCGTACAGCGATGCCTTCCTCCGGCAGCGCGACGAAGAGGTCCTCGCAACCGGCGGCAAGGAGCGCCGGCACCACGATCTCCACCCCGAGGCCGTAGGCATTCGCCTTCACCACGCCGGCGGTGCGTGCGCCACCCGAAAGCTTGCTGAGCAGCCGGTAATTCGCCACGAGAGCCGAAATGTCGATGGTGAGCCTGCCGCCGGCGAGCCGGGGATCGGCGCCCGAATGGCTGTGGAACTCCGTCAACTTACTCGAACCGTTCCGGCAGATGGCTGTCCTCGGCAAGGTCGAAGAAGCGGGTGAACTCGCCCTGGAAGCCGAGCGGGACCGTACCTGTCGGGCCGTGACGCTGCTTGGCGATGATGAGTTCGGCCTTGCCGCGCATCTCGTTCATCTCGGCTTCCCATTTGAAATATTCCTCGGTGCCGGGCTTCGGCTC
>JBDZVC010000511.1:0-2805 GCA_040255475.1 Phyllobacteriaceae bacterium
ATCAGCGGAATGCCTTCCGCCTGCGCCGCCTCGCGGATGATCGTGCCGACATGGGCGCGCAAATCCGCATCCTGCGGCATGAACCAGTGTCCGACGCCGTAGTGGCCGGCGGGCGGCAGCTCGATCCCCTGCTTCGCCATTTCGGCCCGGAAGAAACGGTCTGGAATCTGCACCAGCACGCCCGCCCCGTCGCCCATCAGCGGATCGGCGCCGACGGCGCCGCGATGGGTGAGGTTCTCGAGCATCTGCAGCCCGTCCTCGATGATTCCGTGCGACTTCACACCCTTCATCTGGACGATGAAGCCGACGCCGCAGGCATCGTGCTCGTTCCTGGGATCGTAGAGACCCTGTCGCCTGGGACCGTTTCGGGTTTTCGACGCAAACGCTTTCGTCTGCGCCGCCGGTATCGCACCTGGCATCACAGAGGGCGTCACGTCGCTCATCCTCTCAACTCCGTTATGTTGCCGCAATGGCGGTTGGACCGTGCCCGGATTCTATCCGGAATGCGCCTTCTCCCTCAAAAGGGAAGGTGCTCCATGCGAAAATCCGGAAGGCGTCACTATACGCCAATCCGGCCATCCGGGAACGCGATCAAATAAGACAGTGTTACTGTCCTATTTTAGCTATGACAGAAAACCGGTGGCCGCACAAGACGGAAATGGAAAAAAGTGTGAGGGAAAACGCAAGTTAATTACGCGACCTGGAGGATTTTCGCATGTTCGTTTCGCCAAAATTGCCGTCACCGACCGGCGCCCGGCAGTTTGGGGCTTTGCTTGTGGCACTTCGGCATGAAAAGGGCTAACCGGGTTTATCCCTTCCTGACCAGTCACGGACCATACGAATATGCATTTCGCTTCAGACAATTGGGCCGGCGCCCATCCGAAGGTCGCCGGGAATCTCTCCCGGCATGCCGCGGGCTTCGCTGCCGCCTATGGCACAAGCGACCTCGACAAGGCGGTGGAAAAGACCTTTTGCGAGATTTTCGAGCGTGAGGTGGCCGTCTTTTTCGTAGCGACGGGCACGGCCGCCAACTCACTTTCCGTTACGGCGATGAGCCGGCCGGGCGGCCTTGTCTTCGCGCATCGCGAGGCGCATCTCATCGAAGACGAGTGCGGCGCGCCCGAATACCTTTCCGGCGGGATGCGCCTTCATCCGGTCGACGGCGAACTGGGCCGCATGGATCCGAAGCGGCTCGGCGCCGCGATCGCGCAGTTCGAGCCTGTCTTCGTCCATGCCGGCCAGCCGGTCGGCGTGTCGATCACGCAATCGACGGAGATCGGTACGGTCTACAGCCTTGCCGAGATCGAGGCGATCGCGAAAACCTCCCGCGACCACGGGCTGCCGCTTCACATGGACGGCGCGCGCTTCGCCAACGCGCTCGTCTCGCTCGGCACGACACCGGCTGAAATGACCTGGCGGCGCGGGGTCGATCTCGTCTCCTTCGGCGGCACGAAGAACGGCTGCTGGTGCGCGGAGGCGCTGGTTGTCTTCGACCCGGCGAAGGTCGGTGACATTCCGTTCATCCGCAAGCGCGCCGCCCAGCTCTTTTCCAAGTCGCGCTTCGTCGCGGCGCAGTTCCAGGCCTATTTCGAGAATGGCCTGTGGCTGGAGACCGCGCGGCACTCCAACGCCATGGCGGCCCGCCTTGCCGGGCATTTCGAGGCGTCCGGCAAGATCAGGCTTGCGTGGAAACCCGAGGCGAACGAGGTCTTCGGCATCATGATGAAAGAAACCGCCGATGCGCTTCAGGCGAAGGGCGCGATCTTCCATCCGTGGAAGCCGCCGCACGGTTTCACGGGTGGGATCGGGGAAGGAGAGACGCTCTGCCGTTTCGTCACTAGCTTTGCGACGAGCGAAGAAGAGATCGACAGTTTCGGCGACCTTATTACCTGACTTGCGTTTGTAGAATCGGCACTGGCCGTCCCGAAACGGAAACGGCGCCCCAAGGGGCGCCGCCGAAATACTCAATCCGGGAAGGCGTTCGTCAAGCCGCGGCCTTCGCCTCGATCTGCTTGCCTTCTTTCTCCTTGGCCGTGGAGATCGCGATCTTCCGGGGCTTCAACTCTTCCGGGATATTGCGCTTGAGGTCGATGTGGAGCAGGCCGTTCTTCAACTCCGCGCCCTTCACCTCGACATGGTCGGCAAGCTGGAAGCGACGCTCGAAAGCGCGGCTGGCAATGCCTCGATAGAGGAACTCGGCGCTGTCGCCGTCCTCTTCCTCGTTCTTCTCGCCCTTGATGGTCAGCACGTTACGGTGCGCCTCAAGCGAGATCTCCTTGTCGGAGAAACCGGCCACCGCCATCGAGATGCGATAGGCGTCTTCGCCGGTGCGCTCGATATTGTAGGGCGGATAGGTCTGCACGCCTTCCGGCGTGGCAAGGGAATCGAGCATCGTGAAAAGGCGATCGAAGCCGACCGTCGAACGATAGAAGGGGGAAAAATCAACGTGACGCATAGTCTGTTCTCCTTTGAGCAACACGTTTTTGCGTTTGGACGCTCTTGAAAGCCCTGATCGGCGCTTCCGGACGTCCAGCGGCCCCGTTCTGGCTGCCGCATCCTTGATTTGGGTGGGCTCCGAGGTGTTTTCAAGGCTGTTTTCGTCCTGCCGGATACGAGGCGGAGCGCCGGAAAAATGAACGGCATATGAACCGCCGCTTCGGACGACGTTCAGCGGACTTTCGTAAGCTACACCCGAAATCGCAGGAACGGCCCGTTACGGGCCCACGCGAATGCCGGCCGGGTGCAACGTCCCTTCCACTCGGTTCGTCAGGAGCCGGAAGCTGCCTGAACGGCACTTCCGGCTTT
>JBDZVC010000512.1:0-2805 GCA_040255475.1 Phyllobacteriaceae bacterium
GGTCTCAAGGATGACAAGGACATCGCCAACGTCATCGCCTATCTGGAGCAGGAATCGAAGAAGTAGGCTTTAGCGGTTTCCTTCCGCTCGCGCCGTATCGTCGCTGACGGGGAGGTACGGGTCGGAGAGGGGCGGCAGGGCCGGAGAGTTGAGGAAATCGCCTGCGCGATTGTCCACGTTTCGCCGGCCACTGCGCCTTCAGTGCGGCCAATCCGCGCTAAGCCGCATCCTGCCGCGTCTGCAGTACGGCCGGCAATTCCAGCATGCTGTCGCAGACGAGGTCGGCGCCGAGTTCCTCGAGCGGGACCTGCGTATAGCCGCCGCGCACCAGCGCGACCGCCATGCCGGCCGCCCGCGCCGCGCCGGCATCCGCGACGCTGTCGCCCACCATAAGCGCATCGACCGGTTCGGCATGCAGCCGGTCCAGCGCCATGAGCAATCCGTCCGGTGCGGGCTTCTGGTGGCTGACGGCGTCACCACCGACAATCACGCCGAAGAATTCCGTTAGGCCGAAATGCAGCAGGACTTCCCGGGCCGCCAGTTGTGGCTTGTTGGTGACTACACCCATGGCGATGCCGGCCATGTGGAAATGCGCAAGCGCTTCGCGCACGCCCGGCATGACGGTCGCCAGTTCGGTTACATGCCGAAGATAAATCGGCTTCATGTCGTCATTGGCCTTGTCGAGATCGGAAGCGGAAAGCGGAACGCCGGAAGCGGCGAAGGCGCGCTCGATCAGTTTCCTCACGCCGTCGCCAATCATCGCCTTGACCTCGGGCAGCGAAAGCGCCGGCAGGCCGCGCGTGGCGAGCAATTCGTTGGTGGCGGCCGCGATGTCCGGCGCGGAATCGACCAGCGTGCCGTCGAGGTCGAACAGGATCGCCTTCGGGCTGCGCAACAAAGGGGTGGCAACGATGCCGGTCATGCTATTTCCTTCCATTTGATCGAGCAGCCGATCGAGGCGACCTGTTCGCGCGGCCCGTTGCCGGTGCGGGCCACCTGCCGCATTGCGTGATAAAGATCGCGCCTGAGGCCCGGCGGGCAGGCCTCGCGCCGCGAGGCGTCGAGTTGGCCGCGATATTGCAGGGTCAGGTCGCTGTTGAAGCCGAAGAAATCCGGCGTGCAGGCAGCATTATAGGCGCGCGCCAGGCTCTGGTTCTCGTCATGGAGATAGGGAAAGGTGAAGCGATGCACTTCGGCGAAGGATTTCATCTTGTCGAAGGAATCCTCCGGATAGGTCTCGGCGTCGTTCGAGTTGACTGCGACGAAGCCGACACCCTCGGCCTTCAGGTCGTCGGCGTCTCGCACGATGCGCGAAATCACCGCTTTCACATAAGGGCAGTGATTGCAGATGAAGGCGATGACCAGTCCGTTCGGGCGGGCCTCGCCGAAGATCGAATGATCCTTGCCGTCGACGCCGGGCAAGGTGGCGTCCACCGCCGGCCAGCCGAAATCGCATAGGGGAGGGACTGCCGCCATTCTTCGCTTCCTGTCCTGGCGTCTCGATATTCAAACAGACTTAGGCAGCTTTGCGGATAGCGCCATCCGCCGCCTGTCGGATCGCGGCGATATTGTCGCGATATGCGGCTTCCGTGCCGCCCTTGAAGACTGCGGAACCGGCGACCAGTACGTTGGCCCCGGCGGCAGTGACCAGAGGCGCCGTCTCGGGTGTGACGCCACCGTCGATCTCGATGTCGATCGGTCGCAAGCCGATCAGTGCCTTGATGCGCTTGACCTTCTCCACGACCGCCGGAATGAAGGCCTGCCCACCGAAGCCGGGATTGACCGTCATTAGCAGCACGAGATCGAGCCGGTCGAGCACATATTCGATGACGCTTTCCGGGGTGGATGGGTTGAGCGAAACGCCGGCCTTTCGGCCGAGATTTTTGATCGCCTGCAACGAGCGGTCCAGATGCGGCCCGGCCTCGGCATGCACGGTGATGATGTCGCAGCCGGCATCGGCGAAGGCGGCGAGATAGGGGTCGGCCGGCGCGATCATCAGGTGACAATCGAAGACCTTGTCGGTGCGGTCGCGGATCGCCTTGATGACCGGCGGGCCGAAGGTGATGTTGGGCACGAAATGCCCGTCCATCACGTCGAGATGGATCCAGTCCGCGCCGGCGCGAACGACTGCCTCGACCTCGTCGCCGAGGCGAGAAAAGTCGGCCGACAGGACGGAAGGGGCTATGACGGTGCTGCTTATCATGCGCTTTCTCCCTTCTTGTCCGGCTTCATGGCGAAGACGCGGCTGGCGGTGATGTCGTCCGCCGAAATCGTCGATAGCGTCGCGGCGTCGAGCGGCCCGGCCGAGCCCTCGAACAGCCGGTTCGCCTGCCTCAGCCGCGCCCGGTCAAGCGCGTTGCGGATCGAGCGGGCATTGGCGAAATGCGGCTGGGCGCGCCGGCGCGCGATATAGTCGGCCATCGCCTTTCTTGCCGGCTTGTCGAACAAATAGTTCTGCTGGTCGAGCATGTTTTCCGCGATCCGGAACAATTCCTCGTCCGTATAGTCGGGGAAGTCGATGTGATGCGCGATACGCGAGCGGAAGCCGGGATTGCTCTCGAAGAAGCGATCCATTCGCTCCGCATAGCCGGCGAGAATGACGACGAGATCGTCGCGCTGATTCTCCATCACCTGCAGGAGGATCTCGATCGCCTCCTGTCCGTAATCGCGCTCGTTCTCCGGCCGGTAGAGATAATAGGCCTCGTCGATGAACAGCACGCCGCCCATCGCCTTCTTCAGGATCTCCTTGGTCTTCGGTGCGGTGTGGCCGATATATTGCCCGACCAGATCGTCGCGCGTGACCGA
>JBDZVC010000513.1:0-2804 GCA_040255475.1 Phyllobacteriaceae bacterium
CCATCGCCCGCTTGTTGGCAGATGTTCGAGGGGACATATGAAATGAGCATACAAGGCGCTTCACCCTCGCTTTACAACGAGGATCTCGCTCCGGCCACCGTACGTAACTGGGGGCCTTTCTCCATCTTCAACGTCTGGACCTCGGACGTGCACAGCCTCTGGGGTTATTATCTCGCCGCCAGCCTGTTCCTGTTCTGCGGCGGCTTCGTCAATTTCATCATCGCGATCGGCATCGGCTCGCTGATCATCTTCGTACTGATGAGCATGATCGGCTATGCTGGCGTGAAGACGGGAGTGCCTTACCCCGTGCTCGCGCGTGCCTCCTTCGGCATCTGGGGCGCCAACATACCCGCACTGGTGCGCGCCATCGTCGCCTGCTTCTGGTACGGGGCGCAGACGGCCGCCGCCTCCGGTGCGGTGGTGGCGCTGCTGACGCGCTGGCATGTCTTCGCCGACTTTCACCAGAACTCGCATTTCCTGGGCCACTCGGGCCTCGACGTGATCTGCTTCCTGGTCATGTGGGGCCTGCAACTCCTCATCATCCAGCGCGGCATGGAGACCGTCCGCCGCTTCCAGGACTGGGCCGGCCCAGCGGTCTGGATCATGATGCTGATCCTGGCGATCTACCTATGCATCAAGGCGGGCAGCTTTGCCGTCACAAGCGACATTCCCATGGACGCGCTGCTCGAAAAGACGAAGGACGCTGGCATCCCCGGCGTACCGGGTTCGTTTGCGGCTCTTGCCGGCGTGGCTGCGATCTGGGTCACTTACTTCTCGGCGCTCTACCTGAACTTCTGCGACTTCGCCCGCTATGCGCCGGACAAGGCGGCGGTCCGGACCGGCAACATCTGGGGTCTGCCGGTCAACCTCATCCTCTTCTCGCTGGTCGCCGGCGTCACGACGATCGCGGCATGGGACGTCTACCACGAAGTGCTGATCCATCCGGACCACATCTCGGCGAAATTCGACAACTGGTTCCTGGCGTTGCTCGCTGCGGTCACGTTTGCGGTAGCGACGCTCGGTATCAACGTAGTCGCGAACTTCGTTTCGCCGGCCTTCGACTTCGCGAACGTCTTTCCACGGCAGATCAATTTCAAGAAGGGCGGCTACATCGCGGCGTTGATCGCGCTGGTGCTCTACCCATTCTCTCCCTGGGACGGGAGCGCCGCGAACTTCGTCGGCGTGATCGGCGCGACCATGGGGCCGATCTTCGGCGTCATGATGGTCGACTACTATCTGATCCGCAAAGGCGAACTCGACGTCATCGGTCTCTACAAGGAGGATGGCGAATTCCGCTTCCAGGGCGGATGGCACGTCAACGCCTTCATCGCCGCTATTATCGGCGCCATTTTCGCGTCGATCCTGCCGAATTTCACTGACTGGATGCCCGCGTGGTGGGGCGTTTACGGTTGGTTCTTCGGCGTCGCCATCTCCGGCATCATCTACTACGTGCTGCGCTCCGCAGCAGTTGGCGCTGGGGCGAAAACAGCCCGAGCGTAGTTTCAAGTCTCTCCGGATTCGTTCTGGAGAGACTTCTTGTGCTACCGCCCCGTCGTTCGTCCAAAGCTTTTCCGGCTGCCACCGTTGCGTGCGTGCGGAACCATCGCCTAGTCTGCGGCGGGCGGTCCTTTTCCGGACCAACGCCTTTGAGAATGGAGATTGGGGCACTTTCTTGAGTTTGGTGTATTCTCGTTTGGCGTCTTCGTTCGGCAAGGCGCGCTTTTTGCTCCTGCTTGTCGTTCTCGCCGGATGTTCGGCTGCAGATACGCTTACCCTGCCGCCACCGACAGAGTTTGCAGCCTCCAAATACGCGGCTGTCGTCATCGACGCCAACACGGGTAAGATGCTCTACGGGGTGGGTTCCACGTCTCCCCGCTATCCGGCGTCGCTTACCAAGATGATGACGCTCTACCTGCTCTTCGAAGCGATGGATCAGGGCCGCGTGTCGCGCGATACCGTGATCCCGGTTTCGGCGCACGCCGCCTCCATGCCGCCGACCAAACTCCATTTCAAACCCGGTGAGACGATCGATATCGATTCGGCGATCCGTGCGATGGTGACGAAATCGGCGAACGACGCCGCAGTCGCGGTCGGGGAATATCTCGGGGGTACGGAAACCCGTTTCGCAGGCCTGATGAACCAGAAAGCTAGGCAATTGGGTATGCTGGCGACCACCTTCCAGAACGCGTCCGGTCTGCCCGATCCGGCCCAACACACTACTGCCTACGACATGGCACGGCTCAGCCTGGCGCTGCGCCAGCGCTTCCCGCAATATTACTATTATTTCTCGATCGAGAGCTTCGCCTTCCGCGGCAAGCTGATCAAGGGACACAACAAGGTGCTCGACACCGTTGCCGGCGCGGACGGCATCAAGACCGGCTATATCCGTGCCTCGGGCTTCAATATCGCCACTTCGGTCAGCAGGAACGGCCGCAAGCTGATCGTCGTGGTCATGGGCGGCGACACGGCAAAGGCGCGCAACCAGCGTGTGGCGGAACTGGTTGAGCGGTATATGCCGGAAGCAAAGGCGATGTAGCGTTTAAGCAGCCACACGGCCGTCAGACCAGCCGTGACTGTTCCATCGCCGCATTGATGAAGCTGGCAAAGAGCGGATGCGGCTCGAAGGGCCTGCTTTTCAGTTCTGGATGATACTGGACGCCGATGAACCACGGATGGTCGGCATATTCGACCGTTTCCGGCAACACGCCGTCCGGCGACATGCCGGCGAAGATCAGCCCGCATTCCTCAAGCTTCGCCTTGTAGTCGATATTGACCTCGTAGCGGTGGCGGTGGCGTTCCGAAAT
>JBDZVC010000077.1:0-15159 GCA_040255475.1 Phyllobacteriaceae bacterium
TCATGGAAATGCCCTGGTATGGGTCGCGTCAGATGGCGCGGCACCTGCGTCGTCAGGGCTGGTGCATCGGCCGCAAGCGGGTCCGGCGGTTGATGCGCAAGATCGGTCTGTCGCCGATCTACCAGGCTCCCAAGACCAGCGAGCCGCATCCGCAGCATCGCATCTATCCCTACCTGCTGCGGCATCTGGCGATCGAGCGACCCAACCAGGTCTGGTGCGCCGACGTGACCTACATTCCGATGCGGCGCGGCTTTCTTTACCTCGTCGCCATCATGGACTGGTTCAGCCGCAAGGTGCTGGCCTGGCGGCTATCGAACACCATGGATGCCGACTTCTGCGTCGCAGCCCTTGAAGAGGCGATCGCCGCCACGGCAAGCCCGACATCTTCAACACCGACCAGAGAAGCCAGTTCACCAGCGTCGCCTTCACCACGACGTTGAGGGATACCGGCATCCGCATCTCCATGGACGGGCGCGGCCGCTGGATGGACAACGTCTTCATCGAGCGGCTATGGCGCAGTCTCAAATACGAGTGCGTCTTCCTCAATGCCTTCGAGGCCGGCAGCGAGGCCCGTCGGCGACCACTTCATTGATCAGGATACGGACAACCCGCTTCTTCAGGCGAGCGTCAGTGGTCGGCGCCGACCACACGGTTTGCAAGTTCGCGGCGAGCAGGTCGAGCATGGCGGGGTCGATGCTTGCCGGTCGGAACATTGCCTGCCACCATCGCCCGGATCGCTTCGAACCTCTCCCAGCTCACATAGCCGTCATGGGCGCCGGGCTTCAGGGCGAGCCACTCGCCCCGTGCCCTGCGACGTGTCTTCACTCTGATGCCGTCGGCGGCATAGGCCGCTGCGGCGCTCGTCTTACCATAGGCATAAGCACCGCCGTAGACCGGGTTCGCGATGATCCGGTGGATGGAGGCGTAGTTCGGCCGGCGCCAGCTCGTGTCGCCGTTGCGCTGCTTCACGGGCAGGTCGAGATCATGTTCCTGCAGCCAGCACAGCGCCTGACGTGCGCTGCCGAGTTCCTGGACCTTGTCGAAGACGAGCGTGATCGCCTCCTGAACGCGCCGGTCCGGATCCTTCTCATAGCGGTCATCCGCCTTCACGAAGCCGATCGGCGCGGAGACGATCACCTCGCCGCGGCGCGCCTTGGCGTAGCGGGCCGCGAGAGAACGCTGACGCAGGAGATCGAGCTCGTACTCGTTGAGGCTGCCCTTGAGCCCCAGCAGCAGGCGATCGTCATCATGGCGCGGCGCATAAACCGTCTCCTGATCGACGAGCACCGTGTCGACGACCCGGCACATCTCGATCAGTTGCTGCCAGTCTCTGCTGTTGCGAGCAAAGCGTGAGACCTCACGGGCGCAAACAGCGCCGACCTTGCAGAGGCACACCTCCGACTCCGACAACATGCGCTCGAAGCCTGCACGCTGCACGGATCCTGCAGCGGAACGGCCGAGATCGTCGTCGATTACCTCGACCTGCAACCATCCCAGAGCCGTCAGGCGGTCCCGCATAGCATATTGCAGTGCGCTGCTCTCGCGGTTGTGCAGTACCTGGTGGGCGGAGGACTGCCGCACATAGAGGATCGCCTTGCGTTCCAGATGATGAGGCCGGATCTTCTCAGAGATCATCGCCGTCCTCCTTTGCTGGAAGCGGAACCGCCGCGGCGGCATGGGCGAGGATCATCCGCGCCATCAGCTCCGTCAGCACCGAGCGTGCCCGTTCCGGCAGTTCCGGCCAGAGCGGCGCGTCGCTGGCTTCCAGATTGGCGCTGTCGAACAGGTCCATCCGCTGACGCCCGCGGGGTCGCTTGTGCCTGCCGCTGTTCGTCGCCGTCACCGTCATCGCTTGCATGGGCCTCTCCCCGAATCTGGTCGTGAGAGGAACTGGATGCGCCCCGAAAGCGGGGCATTCGATGATGCCATGGACGTCCTCAACGCCTGATCAAGCAGCGTCGACAACGCCGCCAATGCCTCCAGGCCGACGAATGGAGCAGTGGTCAGCTCAAGATCGTCGGGACATGACGCCCGCTCGAACATCCACGACGGAACTTCGAGCCAGCGGTCCCCGTGGCCGCCCGCCACCGCGCAGCGGAAATAAACGCCGTCTGACTTCGCAACGACGCCATGAACGCCGACCTCCCAGCCAAACCACGGATGATATCGATAGAGAACTTCCCGGAGCTCGGTTCCGTGGGCGTTCTCAAACCTTGTTGTACAACCAGCGACGCCCACACTCGACCTTCGGTGGCAGGACACCAGACGAGGTCTATGCTACTGCACAAATGACGGAGCAATTGGCGGCGTAGAAACCAACCTGATCCACCTTAGCCAGGCCGCCAAACTGTCTCATCAGGCGGGTCCACCTCTATGTCTGGAAGACTGACGTCTACGCAAGCTACGTCGGGACATATCCAATGCGGGAATGCCATATGAATCTCTCTGCGCTCGTCGAATTGGCAATCTACTGGATAGCTGCCACGCATACATTTGCCGAACATTCTTACGGACCAACCTCGCGATTAAGTCGCGGCAGCGGGACCTGACCATTGCCAATCTCGTTCGCCGCTCGTGTCGGAGGTCAGTTTCAACACGATGCTCATCTTTCGAAAAATCGACGGCGAGCATGTGGAGGGTCTCAAAGTCGTGCCGTATGCCGTGTCTCGGTTACCGACCGTGCCGGCTATCGTCGCTGGCGGCCTTGAGCTTGCCCCTACATTCTACCCAGTTGGCAATATGAAAACAACGAACCCGGCCACAATGGCGGCTATCGAGCCGCAAGTGACGTAAAATCCGAATTGGCGACTTCCGAAAGCAACGGCATAAGCGGACTTCGCCAGAGTGTTCGAAACCACCGCGATTGCAATCGCGGTTGAGGCGACACTGGGCTCAAGCGTGTTCAGCATGCCAGTGACCGTCACCGTGGTCGCATCGACATCTGCCAGACCGGACAAGAACGACACGACGCGAAGCCCCTGTTCGCCAAACCAGGCGGAAGCCGCCCTGGCGACGAACCCGACACCCACGAGGATCAGGACCATGACCAGAACGGAATCCAGATCGAAGGGGTTCTTCTGCGCCTGTTCCGGATGCTGGTCCGAGCTCTTTCTGGCCAGAAACAGAGCGTAGGTGATCATAATGGCTGCCATTGCCAGCAGCGCGGGCAGAAGAGCCCATTGAAGTGCGGGGGCAAGAAGGACCACGAGTACGCCCGTCCTGATGCAGGACACAGCTGAAGCGCCGAGCGCCCCTGCCGCAACCGTCGAGCCGTCGGCTCCAGCGGCCGCCCGGCGCGCGTTCGTCAATGTCGTCCCTGTCGACGAGACAAGACCTCCGACGACGCCTGCAACGAACTCTCCACGTCTCGTTCCCAGCAGTTTGACCGCGATATAACCGGCAAAGGATATGCCTGCCAAGAGGATGGCGAGCCTCCAGGTGTTCGCCGGCGAGATTCCGCCGAACGGCCCGACGGGTTGCGAGGGCACGAGCGGGAGTATGACGAAGGTCATTGCAAGCAGGATGATGGCCGATCGCAGTTCACTCCACGACAGGCGCCGCATGAAGCTGTGCAGGAATTCCCGGCTGGCAAGCACGGCAACGAGAATGACGCCTCCCGCCGAGGCCACGCTTGCGTCACCGACGAATGCGACCAAGCCAAGCAAAAAGGTTAGCATAGCGGCGATCACCGACGTGACGCTGAAATCTCCCTCGGCAACCTGTTCACGGTACTGAAAGATTGCGACGACCGAGGAAAGCACGACGAACACGGCGGCGATCAGGATGGCCGCAGAGAGGTCGGAGAGTTGCGCAGCCCTCACGATCAGGCCAGCCACCCCTCCCGTCATCCCGATTAGGGTAAAGGTCCGCAGGCCGGCCGTGCGCCGGCCTGCGGCCTCGTCGCGGTCGCGCCAGTGACGCTCAACACCGACAATGGCGCCGATCGCAATCGCCAGGGCCAGCCGTTCAAAAATGTCGATATCCATTGACCAGCTCGCCCGGCGGCAGGTGTAGGCGCAACAGACGTCACAGCTTACAAATTATACTGTTCCCGTGCATAGCCGCCGAGACCGACGGCATCGAGCCTGCTCAACGGCGCAAGGAACGTCACCTGGATGACTCCCGGTGCGCGGCCAATTTCGATTGCGCCGTTCACCGTGGCCCTGTTGCGAACTTCCGGCACGGTCATCCCGAGTAATTTAGCGGCACGCTCCAGGCCGTTGTCGATGGCCGCGTTCATGCTGGCCGCTGTGCCGATGACCGAAACCGGCGCGAGCGCCTCGACCTCGTTCACACCCCAGGCCCTTGCCAGATGTTCCGCCCGCGCCCGTTCCTGCCCATCGAAGGGCCGCGCCAACGGCGGCAGGTCCTCCGGCAGAGGAAACAGCACCGGTCCGTCTATCGGATAATTCTTCACCACCTCGACCTGCAGCGTAACGCTGCCGGCCACGTCCATGGTATGCCCGGCAATCTCGCCGTCGCCCTGGGCAGCGTGCATGTCTCCCATATAGACGCCGGCGCCTTTCACCTTGACCGGCGCGATCAGGATCGCGCCGGGGCGAACGGCATCGATGTCCATGTGGCCGTCAGTCTTGTGCTCGGCGAGTTCCTCGGCCGTCATCGCGTAGGCATGCGGCGCACCGACAAGGAATGCGCCGAAATCGCCAGCATTGTGGGAATCCGGAATGGCGCGGGAAGGCGTCGTCCCAAGCTGGCCGAGGAACGGGCGCATCCGCACCATGACGCCGGGCATGTCCGAAGGGGCGAAAGTCAAGATCGAATGCTGCACCGACTTGTCGGGCAGCGCCGCGAAATGGTTGGCGTTTCGCGCGATCTTCTCAGCGGCATCTTTCGGCAGGGTCACACCGACGTGACGGGCATCGTCGAAGACGACCGTATAGCCGTGAACGATCTCGAACGGCTTCACCGCATTGCCGCAGCGATTGCATTTCACGGCATCCTGCCCGATGCCCTCGACATGTGTTTCCGGCCAGACCTCGTCGCATACGGGGCAGCGCGCGGCGACGAACGGGTCGCCGAGACAGAAGCCTTCCGGCGAGGAATCGTGGCCGGATGCCGTCGCGCTGGAGGTTACGCTGATATCGCGGATGCGGATCGCGATCCCGTCGCCGGGTTCGGCCCCATCCACGTACACCGGTTGCGTTACCTCGTGACCGCCGCGCAGTCGGGGTGTAATCATCGGACCCCAGCAACCCGGCGCGGTGTTGGCGATAATGGTGCCTCCGTTCTCCACCGGACCAAGCATTGGCTCGGCCGGGTCCAACACGCTGTTCGTGAACCCGTCGACAACCACGCTGCGCTTTGGCGCGCTCGACAAAACAGAACCGTCAGTCATCATATCCTCCTTCATTTATCTTTCTTCATACCCGCACGAAGTAGCCTATCTTGGGCGTTTCGCATGGCCGATGCATTCTTGGTTGCAGGCAGCCTCTCTACCTGTTGCCGAGAATGGCTATCTTCCTGCTTCAGCGCCAGAGGCGGCTGCATTCCCACCGACATCAAGCGCTGCAATCATAAGGCCCGTTGCATCCGGGTGCCTGGTGACGTAAAATCCGAATTCGCGACACATCCTCAGCATCGTCGTGTTTTCTTCCAGCACGACTCCTTCTATCCGCCCGATCCGTTCGACCCTGGCGTAGTCGACGATCTGCTTCAGCAGCTGCCAGCCGATGCCGTGGCCTTGCAAGTCGGTGCGAACAAGAAGCGCGTATTCGCCCTTCTCGCGGTCGGGATCGCAGGACAGCCTGCCGACACCGGCAAGCTGACCGCTTCCGGCGTCCAGCACGACGAACGCCATATCCCGATCGTAGTCGAGTTGGGTCAGGCGCTTCAGCATCTCGTCGGAAAAGGATTTTCGCGGCGCCAGGAAGCGCAACCGGACATCTTCGGGTGAAACTCTTGCCAGAAACGCCGGGTAGAGCGCAATATCGGCCGGCTTGATCGGTCTTATGCAATAATCGGAACCGCCGGAGGCGAACGTCCTGTCCCATCCCGCCGGATAAGGCCGCAGTGCCAGCGCTGGGTTAGGCCCTTCCTCCCCGACCGCTTGCGGGTCGATTTCGATGCGCGCGTCGAGCACGACGGCTCCATCCGCATCGGCAAGCAGCGGATTGATATCGACCGAGACGATGCAGGGAAAATCGACGATCATCTGCGACAGTCCGTTCAACGCGGCGGCGATCGCCTTGCGGTCGGCGGGCTTGCGGTCGCGGAAGCCGGCAAGCAGCCGGCCGATGCGCGTGCGTTCGATCAGGTCGTCCGCCAGCACGTCGTCGAGCGGCGGCAGCGCCACGGCCGTGTCGTTCATCACCTCCACGGCCACGCCGCCGGCGCCGAACAGGATGACGGGGCCGAAGATCGGGTCGCGGCTCATGCCGCCGATGAGTTCCTGCGCCTGCCGGCGCACGACCATCGGCTGTACGGCATAGCCCTCGATGTCGGCCTGCGGGGCATGGGCGCGCACGCGCCTGGCAATCGCCTGCGCCGCCTCTTCGGCCTGTTGCGGCGTTTCGATGCCAAGGACGACGCCGCCGACGTCGGACTTGTGCGAGATCGCCTTCGAAAGCAGTTTCACCACGACCGTGTCGGAATTTTCGAGCAGCCTTGCCGCCGCCCTGCCCGCTTCGGCGGGCGATGTCGCGACGACAATTTCGGGCACCGGAATCCCGTAGGCGGCGGCCGCCTTCTTCGCCTCCGGCTCGGTGAGCATGTGTCGGCCCTCGGCGGCTGCCTTCCGGAAGATATCCAGCACTACCCCGCGATCACAGACGACATCCTCGCTACGGCTCGCCGGCACGCGCGTCAGCGCCCTCTGGGCGCGCGACCAGTCGGCGAGATAGGAAACGGCGCGCGCGGCATCGGCCGGCGTGGCGAAGCTCGCTATGCCGGCCCGTTGCAGGATGTCGCGCGCCGCCCGCGCGGTTTGCTCGCCAAGCCATGAGGCGAGAACGGGCTTACCCTCAATCCTGCCTTCCTCTGCCAGCGCGGCTACGGCCGAAGCCGCGTCGGCGGGCGAGGCAAGGCCGGTCGGGCAGTTCATCACCAGAACGGCGTCGACCCCGGCATCAACGGCGACGGCCTCGACGGCGGCCTGGTAGCGGTCCGGCGGTGCATCGCCGATGATGTCGACCGGGTTGGCATGCGACCATGTCGGCGGCAGCGCGGCATCCAACCTTTCGAGCGTTTCCGCAGCAAGGTCGGCCAGCGCGTCGCTGCCTTCGACCAGTTGGTCGACGGCGAGCACGCCGGCACCGCCGCCATTCGTGACGATGCCGATACGGGCATGCTCCAGCGGCGGGAAGCGTGCGGTGATCTCCGCCGCATCGAACAGTTCGGCCAGTCCGTCAACACGCAGGATGCCTGCTCGGGAAAGGGCGGCGTCGACGACACGGTCGGCCCCCGAAAGCGCGCCCGTATGAGTGGCCGCCGCCTTTGCCGCCGCTTCATGGCGCCCCGCCTTGACGGCGATCACCGGCTTGATGCGAGCGGCCGCGCGCGCCGCCGACATGAACTTGCGCGGGTTGGTGACGGTTTCGAGATACATGACGATGGCGCGCGTCCGTGCGTCCCCCGCCAGCATGTCCAGCCAATCGCCGACATCGACGTCGGCCATGTCGCCGAGCGAGACGATATGCGAGAAGCCGACGTCGTTGGCGGCCGCCCAGTCGATCAGCGAGGTCGCGATGGCGCCGGACTGCGACAGCAGCGCGATATTGCCGGGGGCTGCCGCCATATGCGCGAAGCCGGCGTTAAGCTTTGCGGGTGGGATCATCAGGCCGACGGTGTTGGGGCCGATAATCCTGAACAGATACGGCTTCGCCGCGTCCAGCATCGCCTGTCGCAATCCGTTTTCGCGCGTCAATCCGGCGGTGATGACCACGGCGGCGCGGCAACCCTTCGCCCCCAATCCAGCAACGATGCCCGGCACCGTCGCTGCCGGCGTGACGATGACGCCGAGATCCGGCGCGCGCGGCAGCGCTACGGCATCGGGGTAGCAACGAAGACCCGAAACCTCCCGGTATTTCGGGTTGACGGGCCAGATATCACCCTCGAAGCCGCCGGCAATTATGTTCTCCAGCACGATACGGCCAACGCTACCTTGTCTCGACGATGCGCCGAAGACGGCAAGCGATCTTGGACGGACCGCGAATTCCAGATTGCGTATCGTCAAGACAGGACTCCGCTTCGAGCAAGGCTCAATCTAAATCCTGCTTGATCGATACGCATTTGCCTTGCTCTGGATCAATGCCAAGATAGCGAAATTGCTGCTTGTCATCGGCCGATGACGGCAAAAGCCTCTGTCGTTGACACCGATCAGGCATTGTATGTACCAGCCGGCATTGTGGCGGCAAAGGAGACGCAATCATGTCCGAAGCGAAAGACCTGACCCCGAATTTCCGTCATGTGAAGCTGCTGCTTGCGCGTGAAAAGGGACATCCGCAGGGGGAACACCTTCAAGGCTACGATCTGCTCGTGCCTCTGCACGACAACGGACAGCTCGATGCCGAAACCTGGAAAAAGCACCAGGCTTCCTGCAGGGTCCGGTACTTCACTGGCAACGGTAACGAACGGATCGGTCGCTTGCGGCGCAAACCCGGTGGCCAATGGTATTTCGACTACGAAGAAGGTGAATTGGACGACGAGATCGGTTTCCGGTTCGGAGAGGAGCGTTTAGTGCTTGGCGAATACATCTCTGTCAAAGACAGGCGGGCTACGCACACCTATCAGGTTGCACGCGTGGAAAAGCCCTGACCCTGCAGCCAAGAATGTTGTCTGCTGAAATGTGGGACTGTTGTCTTTTCCCCGCCTAAACAATGGGCAACCAATGCCTGGAGGAAAGAGAATTGCTCGAATACAGGATTTATGCCCGCCGCATTGATGCACATGGCGGTGAAGCATCAGCCAAGAAGGCAAGTATTACGCTTGATACGGACGTCAAAGGGCGATCAGATGCTTTCAATCCGGCAGAACTCTTCCTCGCGTCCATCGCCGCTTGCATGCTCAAGGGGATCGAACGCGCCGTGCCGATGCTTAAATTCAATTTAAGCGGTGTTGAGATAAAGCTCCAAGGGATACGCCAAGACAGTCCACCCAAAATGATCTTGGTGGATTATGAGTTGATCGTCGACACCGACGAAGAGGAGCGTCGTCTCGAGCTGCTTCATACAAATGTCCGAAAATATGGCACTATTTTCAACACTGTGGTGGATGCCACGAACCTCGATGGTAGAATATTACGAGCCATAAAATAAGTATTGTAAGGAAAGATGAGGCTAGTTGGTGACCACTTATCCCGTTTGCTCAGGGGACCACTACCCATTGAGGGGGTGGAAAGCAGAAATCGCCCCAAAAAAGGCACCGGGACGCGGCAGGGCACGGCCTGGAAGCCGCTTATCGAGACGATCTCATGATTCGGGGGAGGCAGTCATCGCCTGCCTGTGGAAGGGCACCAATGGCGCCCGACTATTCTGCCGCCAAGGCAGCAGCCTGAACTGGCCTCGGCAGAATCCGCGGGAGAAGGGCAGCGGGGTTGGTGTAGCGTCGGCTGGTCCTGCGTTCCTCGCCCGGCCGACGCGGGACGAGAACCGGGCGGGACGCCTTCGTCCGACGCCCATAGTAGCGGGGTTCTTCGAACTCGCGCACACCATCAAAGTCCCACTCGAACCCGTATAATAAGTCCGGATGCTCCTCCCTGAGCCGTTTTACCCACCAGACGATGTTCTCGAGGACCTCGAGCCTATGAACGCGGTAAAGGTCCGCCAGATCGCTCACGATCTTCTGCTTGTTCGGATGACACATATCGAGGATCTCCTCGATATGCTCCTTTTTCCATTGGGTCGTGTCGCCGACGATATCGCGATAGGTAACGCGGCCGATCCGGCGGCCGATGCCCAGCATCGTGTCCATCGTTCCCTGGAAGTTCCGCCGCCTGTTCCAACGGAAGACGAATTCGTTGAGATAGCTGTCGAGATGCTTCTCCCGGAACCCGTGGAAGGTACCCAGCGCCCAGCGCTTCAAGTTGCTGAATACCGTGTGGATCCACTTGAACACGATGTGTGCCGGGAGCCCGGTTTTCTTGATGTTGACCATCTTCAGGGGACGGTCGGGCACCTTGCTGTATGAAGCTAGGGCATCCGTTCTGAGCCGTGTCCCCGGCACCGTGTTCGCCACGACGAATGGCGCGATGCTGGCGGCGGAGCGATCGGCTATTCGGGCGATCCGGATGCGGCCGACCCCATGCTTGCCATGCGTTTCCACTGCGGCGGTTATCCAAAGCTGGTGCGCCACGCTGCTGCCGCCGCGCTTCTTCAGCGTGTCCTCCTTGCGCTTGTAGGGGACGGCGGACTCGTCCACGTCGACGGCTCCCGAAAGCTGCGTCCGGTCCGGGTTGACCATGGCGCGCCGGAGCTTGTGGAGCACTAGCAGGCGGTCTTGTACGTCACGCCCAGCTTGGGCTGGAGTTGCAGGGCAGAGATCGAATTCGAATGTGTCGCCATCAGGTAAGCAGCAAGGAACCATTTGCGGAGCGGAAGGTGCGTTCCTTGCATTACAGTCCCGACGATGACGGAGGTCTGCTTCCGGCACCCCGGGTTCTTGCCCTTGCCGGCGCATTCGAACAGCCAGGGTCGTGCTTCCAGCCGCCAAGCTTTTCGGGAGCCGCAATGCGGGCAGACAAACCCGTCAGGCCACCGCTTCTTCGCCAGATATTCGGCGCACGCGTAGTCGTCGCGGAAGGTCTCCACGAATTTCTCGATCGACGGCGGCTTGTCGTTCTTCCAGCGGGTTGGAAATAGCTTTTTGGCCATGCAGACGCCGCATAGACGCCCTTCGTCATGCTGTCACGCATGAAATCAAGATATGGTTACCACCTGAGCAAACGGGATAAGTGGTAGTTGGTGTTCAATAGACTTTCCTTCCTCTTGGATTTTCTAACCATGTAATTAAATATCCGCCTCGCTTACTGAGGCTCATGGTGGCTGAGAAATACTCGTCCGGTGAGATCGTCGAGAAATCGCGAGTGTTTGAGACGGTCCATGACCGGCCCTTTCACCTTGAACTAGCTCGTGGAAAGCTAAGGTGACGCCTCGTGACATGGACTTCGTTCAACATTAATCGTCTGCTTTCCGGAGCACTACCCATGCGTGCCTTGCACAGGGAAAACCATCTGATCGAACGCATCGGCTGGCTTCGAGCGGCCGTGCTTGGGGCCAATGACGGCTTGATCTCCACGTCGAGCCTTATTGTCGGTGTGGGCGCCGCCACAGCGGCTTCCCATGAGATTCTGGTGGCCGGGGTCGCGGGTCTGGTAGCCGGAGCAATGTCGATGGCAGCCGGCGAATATGTATCGGTCAGTTCCCAGGCAGATACCGAAGCAGCCGACATGGCGCGCGAGCGGCATGAACTGGCCACGCAGCCGGAAGCGGAACTGGACGAACTCGCGACAATCTACGAACAGCGCGGCGTCGCGCCGGATCTTGCCCGGCAGGTAGCAAGGCAGATGATGGAGATGGACGCGTTCGAAGCTCATGCGCGCGACGAGCTCGGATTGGCAGGCCATGTGATGGCAAGGCCCGTTCAGGCCGCCCTCACGTCCGCCGTAACCTTCTCGGCTGGCGCGGCGCTGCCACTGTTCGTTGCGCTGCTGGCGCCGGCGGGCACGGCCGCGTGGGCGGTATCCGTCGCCTGCCTGATCGGTCTTGCGGCGCTAGGGGCGATCGGGGCGCTGACCGGCAGCGCAAGCATCTGGAAGCCGACGATCCGGGTGGTGTTCTGGGGCGCGGTCGCCATGGCGGTGACGGCCGCCATCGGGTCCGTCATCGGCCGCGCCGTCTGATCCCGTCAATAGCGATTCGTCTGCCTGCAGATCTCGGCATTGCAGAATGATTGCGTCTGTGGGAACGCGGTCCCCCTCGGCAAGGACGACCAAATCGCCGCGTACCACTTCGCGTCCCGGGATGCGCCGGCGGGCGCCGCTCCGAATGACCAGGGCCCGCGGACTTGTGAGGTCGCGCAACGCCTTCCAGCACGTGCTCGGTGCGCGTTTCCTGGACCACGGTAATCGAGGGCACGGACTGTGCAGGCAGCCCAACGCGCCTCAATCATCTCATCACTGACCTAGGTAGCCACCCGGCTGCACGCCTGTTCGGTTCTTGGCGAAATCGATCAGAAGATTGAGCCGCTGCTCGTTCGTGTCGTCTTCCGCCGGTAGCTCCAGCCGGATTGGCGTGGCGCCAGCGCCCTGAATGTGCCTGTAGATATCGTTCATCGGCGTTTGAAGCGTGTCGAGCAGGGCCTGCACCTTCTTGCGTATCTCAGCCGAGATTATCGTCCCCTGCGCCGTCAACGCGCTGGAGAGTTTCCCCAACTCGTCTCTCGTCCGCACCGCAAGGTCTCGCTCGTTCTGCAACTCTACAAGGCGATCGATCTTCGCCTTGGCCTTGATATAGGTCTGGTCGCCTTGCTTTGCTTCGATGTCGGCGATGGCCAGATCGAGCGTCGCGAGCAGCTTGAAGATCGCCGCAACAATATCCGCGGACGCTCGAACAGCGGTCTGGGGCCAGCCTGCGATCCCCGCTTGATAGGCGATGAGATTGACTTTCAATGCCTCCTCGCTATCTCCGAGGAGGCCAACCAGCCCTGGCAGCGTCGCCACCAAGTGGGCATGGGCCTTGGTTGCCACATTCCTGGCCTCGTCGAACGTGTTTTTAGCGGCGGCGTAGTCCGCCAACTCCCCGAGATGCTTGGCAAGATGTTCGCGAATGGTCTCAGCACTGCCCGCCGCCGTGTCCGCGACAGGTGTAGCGCAGACCGGACAAATGTCAGGTGCTGCTGCCCCTTCGGCAAAAAGCGGCTCTGCAGCTTCCCACAAAGCTTGAAATATGGTGTTCGCGGCCTTGCCGCGCTCTTCAGCTTCCTTACTCGTCGCCGCAGCCAGCGTCTCGACAGCCGCGACGAAGGTCGGGATCGCGCCACTGACTACCGCATCGCCACTCTCTGGATCAATCGTCTCCGTTCGCAAAACCGCAGCCGCATTGCGAAGCTGGCGCAAGCCGGCAAGCCCAATCTTGTTCTCCTCGGCCTTGGCTCGCGTGTCCAATTCGAGATAGACCGGATCGTCGGCCGCCATCACCGCCAGCACCAGCGCCGGGTCGAGTGGCGCGAGAACCGACACGTTGGCGTGGACAAGTACCGCCGCCAAATCCCAGGCTTTCACCGCCTGAGCAGTCTCCTTGGCAAGCTGGGTGTCCACGCGCTGCAGCGCCATCTCGTCCTCGGCCGCAGCCTTTACCTGCGTCCGCAGCGAACGAATATTCTTCTGCACCTCAACAAGCGGGCCAAGCTGCAGCCAATTGGCAACATCCGTATAGCGCTGCTCAGGCTTATGGGTTTCGACGAACGTGCGTAGCGCATGCCCACGGATAATCGGCGGCACCGAGAAGCAGGCATTCAGAGTCGTGGCCACGACCGGCATCGCTCGCTTTGCCCCGGCCGCCGACCGGCTGCCGTTGGTGACATCCTTTCCCGAGACCACACCAATTGTAACGGCAGACGCAATCTTCGCTTCCTCAGCCAGATTGTGCGCCAGTGCCAAGGGACCAGCCTGATTGTTGACAGCGCGTTGTCCCAGCCGCTCGAGAGTTCCGTCCTGGGAGAACATGAACTCCAGCGCATCGATGACGCTAGACTTGCCGCTGCCGTTCGGCGCGAAGATCGCCAGACCACGCTTTCTGCTGAAATCGAACGTCTTCGGTTGGAGATATGCGCGGAACCCAGAGAGCGTCAGGGACTGGAGGAAGTAGGGACTAGCCATTTTTTACCTCCGGTGGTGGAGGATCGGCGCGTTTGCTGGCGAGTTTCAGAATCGCGTCCTTGGCCTGAGTTACGGCGTTCTGCGCGGGCGCCGCCTTTAGGATGTGAGCATTAAGGATGTCCGCCAGGTCGCCATCGACGCCGTCCTTTCCGTTCAGACTTTCTCCCAATGCCTTAAGAAAGGCATCAGCGTATCTGCCGGTTCTGCTTTCTCTTCCATGTGAATACCCCCGCCGTTTCTTATATTCGACAATACAGCGAGATTGCCCATAAGAGCGGACTACACACAAGAAAATGGCGCCCTTCCCACAAAGCTTCACGCCTTCGTGGAGAAGTCTCCTCGATCACCACAATCTGGCGTTCTGCTCGGTCATCTCCGAGTAAGCCACCGCCGACGCCCATTCAAAAAACCTGATCCTCAACGATATCCGCCTCTGGCTCTTCTTCGCCGTCGCTCTCCCCGTCCGCCAATCCGCTTGGAATATCCCCCGCCAGCAGCTTCTCCTTCGAGAGCAGCCCTGCGTCCTCGAGCGCCTCGAAATCGGGCAGATCGCGCAACGTGTCCAGCCCAAATTCCAGAAGGAACTCTTTTGTCGTGACATAGGTGTAAGGCGCGCCGGGCGTCGGGCTGCGCGGTCCCGAGGCGATCAGGCCAGCGCCGCGCAGACGGCCGATCAGGTCGCGGCTGATTTCCTTGCCGAAGAAGCTGGACAGCTCGGCCCGGGTGATCGGCTGGAAATACGCTACGCACATCAGCACCAGCACTTCGGACTGGGTGAGGTCGACCGATCGCTCGTTGCCTCCGACAGCCGCACGAATGGCGTCGGCATAGGCCGGCCGGGTCACGTGCTTCCAGCAGCCGGCGACGGAAACCAGGTCATACGACCGTCCGCGCAGCTCCTCGCGGATGTCGTCGATCAAAAGGTCGATGCTGCAGCTTTTTCCCACAATCCGCGCCAGCGTCTCGCGTGTCACCGGCTCGCTGGCGGCGAAGATGGTTGCCTCGACGCGCATCATCCACTCGCGCCAGCGCATCTCCGGCGGCAGATGATCGAGTTCCTGATCAAACAACTGGTCAGCTGATCGGCTTTCGCCGCCCTGCCCTGCCCTTCTCGGCCTTGCTGCGCTCTCCACCATCGTCAAAGCCCGTAGATGCGGAAGGCCGGGCGGCCGGTGAGGTCGCGCACGGCGCCGAGTTTTTGCAGCCGGTCGAACAGCCGCGGCGCAGGCCGCGGTCGCTCATACCGGCGATCTTCTCCGAAGCGACGATCGCGTCGTCGGACAGAAGCCTTTCGACAACAAGGTCGGATGCCCGGGCGCGCAGCTTCG
>JBDZVC010000514.1:0-2796 GCA_040255475.1 Phyllobacteriaceae bacterium
CGATGCCACGATCGAGACCGGGCAATGGCTGATCAAGCCGCTCCGCCTCCATGTCGGGGAGGAGCGCGTCTACGGCCTTCCTGTCAAATCCGACGAAAAGGCCGTCATCCTGGAGGTCGAACTGACCAACCGCACGGCCGAATCCACCAAAGACTATTTCACGGCCATCCAGCCCGCCGCGCCTTTCGCCGATACCACCGAAAGCCCGCTGATCGTCCTGACGCGCGACCAGACGATGTCGCCGGAGCTTCAGCCCGGCCTGCCCGAGCGGATGGCCTATATCTGGACGCTGCCGAAGGACCGCTCCCTCCCAGCCTCTCTTTCCTTCACCGTCAACACGCAGATCTACAAGGCACGCGATAATCTCTACGGGACGCCGGGCTGGTACAACCAGCATCCGGCCGGAACGGTCTCGCTTCCCTTGCAGGCCAAAGGGGGCGGCGCGTGATCCGCTGCGTCTCAAACGTTGTCCTTCTCGTGATCGCGGTGGCGCTCTGTTACGGTATGCAGACTTCAACGCCGCATTATGCCCGCCTGATCGGGCTGATACCGGTCCGTGGAGGGATAGGGGAGACGATCGAAGCGCGCAGCTTCTCCCTCAAGGTCGCGAAGATCGGATTTGCGCACACGCTCAAACTCAATGCGTTCGGCAAGGAAAAAGTGCTGACCACCGGTGGCCTTTGGGCCATCGTGACGGCGGAGCTTGCCGCGAAGGATGCTTCGACGTCGGTATGGGGCGGCATCTGGCAGGGGCCGGCGGGCCTGCGCTATCGCACGTCCGAGAGGCTCGGCGTGGCGCCGGGCGCGCCGCCATTTTCCCTTGAGCCCGGCCTGCCCAGAAAGGTCCGGTTCGTCTTCGAGATTCCCGCCGACCAGGCGGCTAATGCGACGCTCCTGGTGGCGAGCGCACGGTTTTCGGCGCTCGATTCCGAGGCGCAGATCAAGCTCGGCACTGTGGAAACGGGCGCGGACGGCCTGCCTGCCGGCGTGATCGAAACTTTCGATCTGGACCAGCCGATCTGAGGAGGCCCTATGCAAGCCATCGATACGATGAGCCGTAGCCGAATGGCGGAGGGTCGCTCCGGCACGGAACGGAAATGGCGCCGGCGGGCGCTTTGGGCGCTTGTCGTGCTGTTGCCGGCGGTGATTGTCGAGACAAGCTATGGAAGCGTGCGCACCTTCCTCGGCAACAACGATCTGATCGCCCGCGATGTCGCCTGGGGAAGCTCGGCACATTTCGGCGGCAGCGACTGGCAACTGACGGATCTGCGCACGGCGCTCGGAATGGAGGGGCTGCCGGCCAACGCCGTTCCGGTGCTCGCGGATTTCACCGTAACGGTCGGCGATCCCGACATGCGGAACTTGTGGGTCGGCTGCAAGGTATTCCTGACCGACGCGTTGGGGCGGCAATGGACGCCGACCGCGGCCATCTCGTTGCGGGCGCCGGCCGATGTCATGATCTGCGCCTCGGCCGCTTTTTCCGGCGCGAAGACAGGCGACAAGCTGAAGATCCGCGAGACGTTCCTGGTGCCGAAGGACGCTATAGCGACCATCCAGGCCGCTGTCGGGGTGGGGACCGAGCGACCCTATTATCTCCGCTTCCAGCGGCCGGAATCCTGATCAGGCAGGCGCTTCGGCTGCTTCGGCGCGCCGCTGCGGCAGCGAGAACGCGGTTTCCAGGATGGCGGCGAGAAAGCAGATACGCAGCGGCTCTATCAATATGCCGGTCGAGGAATCCTGAAAGGGGCTGCCGAAAAGAAGCGTCACGCCCTGGGCGATGATCTGCCAGGTGTCGAGATCATGCGCGCCGATCAGCCGGGTCGAGCCGAGCCAGAGCCAGGCCGAGCCCCAGCCGATCAGCCGGTAGCCGACGATCAGCACTACGATCAGGAGCAGGCCGGAACTCAGCGTGATGCGCACGCCGTTTGCGATCGGGAGATAGCGGGAGCGATAGCCCTTGATGAAATGCCCGACGAAGTCGCGCAGGAATTTCGGCACGCGGGCGTAGCGTTCGCCGATTTGCCCGATACGCCGATGGGCGCCGATCAGCTCGCGGTCGTCGCGCACGTCGTAGCCGTAAATGAGCGCCGCCATCACCAGCCAGATGATCGGCAGGAGCATGTAGAAGAACAGATTGATCACGGTGGTTGTGGTATTGACCGAAGTCAGTTCCACGGGCGGCGGCGTGGCGGCAAAGGCGGAAGGGACCGGCCCGGTTATTCCGTCGGCCGCCGCCTGCAGGAAGGACCATATGTTCCTGCTCATGATCCAGTGCAGGGCGCTGTCCTTCCACCGGCTGATCACGTAGAGGCCGACGAAGATCCAGTTCGTCTCGCAGACGACCACCACGATCTCCCACAAGGATGTAGCCGACCGTTTCTGCATGGCCTTGGCGAATCGGCGGATCGTCCATGAGATCGCCACCGACAGCAGCAGCCAGCGCGAATCGAGCACGTCCAGAACGTTGTTGCTCACGCCGAAGGGCGTGAGTTCGAGCGACAGGCGGGAATATTGGCGCACGATGTCGCCCAGAAAACCCCATGCCGCGTAGTAGGCGAAGAAGGGCAGGAGCGCGATGGTGACCATGCGGGCGAAGCCTGAACCTTCCCCCGCTTCGGCAGGTCCGCCGCTTTCCGCGGATGCCTGAGCGGTGCGAATGGACGGCAGGCCGGGACGCAGGACCTGGAACATCGCTACCGTGACGATGAGCTGCGCGAGCGCCACGAGCGTCAACAGCGCCAGTCCCGCGAAATGGTTGTGGATGCTGACCCGCGCGGCAAGCTGCATCAGCAGGTC
>JBDZVC010000515.1:0-2769 GCA_040255475.1 Phyllobacteriaceae bacterium
TAGGTCAGGTGCGAATAGAGCGGCGCGCGCACGTCGCGCATGCCCGCCTTGATGGCGGAGAGGAAGCGCAGCAGCGCCCCGATATCGTAGCTTTCCGGAAAGCCCTTGCGCTCCATCATGTTCTGCCGGCGCAGGACCTCGTTGGGCAGCAGGAAGCCGTCCGTCGTGACCAGATCGACCTTCGGGCTCGACGGCCAGCGCGCCAGAAGCTCCTTCAGCACGCGGGCCGTGGTCGATTTGCCCACCGCGACGGACCCTGCAATACCGATGATGAAGGGCGTCTTTATCGCGTTGTCCGCCCCGAAGAAAATTTTGCGCTGGGCGAAAAGCCGCTGGCTCGTCTCGACATGGGCGGAAAGCAGCCGCGACATGGAGAGGTAGATACGCTTGACCTCTTCCAGATCGATCGGGTCGTTGAGCGAGCGCAGCCGCCGGATTTCGTCTTCCGAGAGCGTCAGCGGCGTGTCGTCGCGGAAGCCGGCCCATTCCTCCGCCGAAAAGACGCGGTAGGGCGAGTATCTTTCTTCCGGCGCAAGCTGATCCATGAACCCTCTCACTCCTGCGCGGCCCAAGGTACGACTTAGCCCTTGCGTGCGGCCTTTTCCTGGATGCCGGTCTGTCCGGTCCGGCGTTCGAGTTCGGCCATGACGTCCGACAGCGGAATGCCGGCGATCGCCAGCACGACAAGCCAATGATAGAGAAGGTCGGCACTCTCCGAAACGAGTGCTTTCGTATCGGCCCCGAGCGCGGCGATGACCGTTTCGATCGCTTCTTCGCCGAGCTTCTTCGCCGCCCGCTCCATGCCGCCGGAAAAAAGCTTCGCCGTCCACGATTCCGGATCGCCGGACCGGGCGCGCCTGGCCACGATATCTTCGAGATCGGCGAGGGAGAATTCGCTCATGGCCGCGCAGATAGCCGTATCAGGCGGCCGAGTCGAGTCGCATCGGCAGGCCGGCCGCTGCCATATGTCGTTTCGCTTCCGAAATCGAATAGGTGCCGAAATGGAAGATCGAGGCGGCGAGCACCGCCGAGGCATGGCCGTAACGGATGCCGTCCACGAGATGGTCGAGCGTGCCGACGCCGCCCGATGCGATCACCGGCACATGGACGGCGTCGGCGACCGCACGCGTGAGGTTGATGTCGTAGCCGGATTTGGTACCGTCGCGATCCATGGAAGTCAGCAGTATCTCTCCGGCCCCGAGCGCGGTGACGCGGCGCGCGAACTCGACCGCGTCGATACCGGTTGCGCGCCTTCCGCCATGCGTGAAGATTTCCCAGCGATCCGCCTCGCCTTCGGCGGACGCCTTTCGCGCGTCGATCGCGACGACGATACATTGATCGCCGAACTTGTCCGCTGCTTGCGCCACGAAGTCCGGATCGGCGACCGCCGCTGAGTTGATCGAGACCTTGTCGGCGCCGGCCAGAAGCAGCTTTCGGATATCCGCTACGCTGCGCACGCCGCCGCCGACCGTCAGCGGCATGAAGCATTGCTCGGCCGTACGCGCCACGACGTCGAAGATCGTCTCGCGATCGTCGGACGAGGCGGTGATGTCGAGAAAGCAGAGTTCGTCCGCGCCCGCCGCGTCATAGGCCTTGGCGGCCTCGACCGGGTCCCCCGCATCGACCAGATCGACGAAATTGACGCCCTTGACGACACGGCCGTCCTTCACGTCCAGGCAGGGAATAATGCGGGCTTTCAGCGGCATCGGATGGGGAATCCTCGTTTCCCGTCACTTAGCGATCGCAAGAGGCGCGGGCAATCCTTGATCCAGGCAATCTGAGCTTCGAACCGGGCAGAACATAAGACTCCCGAAAGGAATACTGCGGTTGCGCGCATTCTGTGATAGACGGGATGAGTTTCGAGGAAGGGCGGAAATTGACGGAGAGTGGAAAATCGGCCCGGAAGGACGCCGACCGCAAGGCGCGGCTGGCGGAGGAACTGCGCGCGAACCTTCAGCGGCGCAAGGCGCAGGCGCGCTCGCGCCGGGTGGGCGAAGCGGATCGGAGGCCGGAGGGCATCGCCGCGGCGCAGAAACCCGACGCGACAGTGCACAAAAAGGACGAAATCGGCTAGAATAAGGGCTAGAGGGGATTCGCGCACGGGGCATCCGCTGACCGTCCTTCCTTGAACAGCCATCCGCGATCGTCTAGATCGCCTTCCCGCAATGCCCGCACCGGGCGCATCACGGAATTTCTCATGGATCGCATCAGGATCGCCGGCGGCAGAGAGCTCAACGGCACTATCCCCATCTCCGGCGCCAAGAATGCCGCGCTGCCGCTGATGATCGCGTCGCTCCTGACCGACGACACGCTGACGCTCGAAAACGTACCGCATCTGGCCGACGTCGAGCAGCTTATCCGCATCCTCGGCAATCACGGTGTCGACTATTCGGTGAACGGCAGGCGCGAGCACCAGAACGGCGGCTATTCGCGCACCATCCATTTCACCGCGCGCCAGATCGTCGATACGACCGCGCCCTATGAGCTGGTCTCGAAGATGCGCGCCAGCTTCTGGGTTATCGGGCCGCTGCTTGCCCGCATGGGCGAGGCGCGCGTTTCGCTGCCAGGCGGCTGCTCGATCGGCACGCGCCCGGTCGATCTCTTCATCGACGGGCTTTCCGCGCTCGGTGCGGAGATCGATATCGACGGAGGCTATATCGTCGCGCGCGCGCCGAAAGGCCTCGTGGGCGCGCGCTATGTCTTCCCCAAGGTCTCGGTCGGCGCCACCCATGTCATGCTGATGGCGGCCGCGCTCGCCAGGGGCGAGAC
>JBDZVC010000516.1:0-2769 GCA_040255475.1 Phyllobacteriaceae bacterium
AGATTTCCTCGTCGGATTCCACGATCAGGTCGTTGTCGATGCCGATCTCGCCGAATTCGTTGACGATGATGGCGTAGCGCTTGCCGTGGTCCTCCGAAAGGATGCGGTTCAGAAGTGTCGTCTTGCCGGACCCAAGATAACCGGTCAGCACGGTTACCGGGATCTGCGCCTGAGTGTCGGTCATGGTATTCCTCTTTCGGATGCGCGTTTCATATAGGACGGCGAGTTTCCGATTGCACGACCTTCCTTGACCGGAAAACTGTCATGCGCGTGTCACACGGCTTTGCGATTAAGGCACATCCGTTGCCGGCAAAATGTCGCCGAGGGCATCGCGGTTGCGAAAGTTCCGGCGGCGGATAAGCTCCGTATCCGGACCGCCGGGGAGGGAAGTGCCATGGCCAAACCTGACAAGGCCCAGACGATGAACCTCGTGCAATCGGTCGCGAGGCTTTCGCGCACCGCGCTCGCGTCGCGGCTGAACGGTCAGGGCCTTTATCCCGGGCAGGACCAGATCGTGCTGGCGCTGGCCGAGGAGGACGGGCAGACGCCGGGCCAGCTCGCGCTTCGGCTGGGAGTGAGACCGCCCACGATCACCAAGACCATCAATCGCCTGCAGGGCCAGGGCTTCCTCTCCAAACAGGCCTCCGAGCAGGATGGGCGCCAGGCGCATGTGTTCCTGACGGAAAGCGGCCGCGACGCGATCAAGGCGATCGAGAAATCGGTGCGCAAGACCCAGAAGATCGCCCTCAAGGGCCTCGACAAGAAAGACCAGAAGACGCTTTCCAAGCTTCTCCGGCGCATCGAGGCGAACCTGTCGGATGCCGAATATATCGAAGCCGACGAGGAAATGGAGGAAGAGACGCCGGCCGCTGCCGAATAGGCTCTTCCGGAGCTACTCGCTGCCGTCGAAAAAGCTTTGATCCGGCCATCTTTCGATGGCATAAGCAGCTTTAAACTGTTTAAGGCTGGTTTTGCCGGGAGAGGGGTTCTGGCCCAGAAGATCAAGCTGTCCACGATCGCCGATGCGCTGAAAGTATCGACGGCCACGGTGTCGCTCGCGCTCCGCGATTCGCCGCTTGTCGCCGACAAGACACGCGAGCGCATCAAGGAACATGCGCGCGCCATTGGCTATATCTACAATCGCCGCGCTGCGAGCCTCCGCACCTCGCGCTCGGGCATCGTCGGCGTCGTCGTCCACGACATCATGAACCCGTTCTATGCCGAAATCCTGCGCTCGATCGAATCCGAGCTCGACCGTGGCCGACAGACCTTCCTGCTCTGCAACCACTACGACGATCTGGAAAAACAGCGCACCTTCATCGACACGTTGCTGCAACTCGGCGCCGACGGCGTCATCATGTCGCCGGCGATCGGCACGCCGAAGGAGGATATCGCGCTCGCGGAGGAGAACGGCCTCCCGGCGGTGCTGATCGCGCGCAGCGTGACCGGCGCGGACGTGCCGGTCTTCCGCGGCGACGATGCCTATGGCATCGGCCTTGCCACCAATCATCTGATCTCGCTCGGGCACAGCCGCATCGCCATGATCGGCGGCACCGACAACACCTCGACCGGGCGCGACCGCTATCGCGGCTATGTCGTGGCGATGACGAAAGCCGGTATGGAATTGAAGCCCGAATGGAGGCTGCCCGGCCCGCGTACCAAGCAGTCGGGCTTCGAGGCGGCGCAACAATTCCTGGCCTTGAAGGACAAGCCGACGGCTGCCGTCTGCTGGAACGATCTCGTCGCGATCGGGCTGATGAACGGCATTGCGCGCGCGGGCATGGTGACGGGCGTCGATATCTCGGTCACCGGCTATGACGATCTGGAAGAGGCGGCGATCGCCACTCCTGCGCTGACGACCGTCTGGAATGGGCAGCGCGAGGTCGGGCGCCGCGCGGCGCGGGCGCTGCTCGATCGCCTGAGCGGCATCGAGGTCCATGGCGGGCAGGAACTCATCCGGCCGGAACTGCATGTTCGTCAGTCCACCGGCCGGCCGAAAGAAAGATGAAGAAGTGAGAGAGACGGAATGAAAGCTTTGCGTGAAATCGGCGTGCTCGTGCCGGGTCCCCTCAACGAGCATGCGCGTCGGCGCATAGGCGATACGTTTGCGTTGGAACACATACCGACCGGTGACGCGAAACTCGTCACGCCTGCGATGGCGGCAAGCGTGCGCGGCATCGCCTCGATGGCTCCGGTCAGGGCCCCGCTGATCGACGCGCTGCCGAAGCTCGAGATCATCGCCAATTTCGGCGTAGGCTATGACGCGGTGGATTCTGCCCATGCAGCCGCAAAGGGCATCATGGTCACCAATACGCCCGACGTGTTGACCGAGGAGGTTGCCGACACGGCGCTGGGCCTCCTCATCAACGCGGTGCGCGAACTGCCGAGCGCGGAAAAATGGCTGCGCGAAGGGCGCTGGCCGAAGGAAGGTTCCTACCCGCTGACCCGTGCTACCTTGCGCGGGCGCCGTGCCGGTATCTTCGGTCTGGGACGCATCGGCAAGGCGATCGCGCTCAGGCTCGAAGTGCTCGGCATGCCGATCGCCTACTACAACAGGAACCCGGTCGAAGGCTCGCCTTATACCTACTATCCGAGCCTCGTCGGACTGGCGAAAGGCGTCGACACGCTGATCTGCGTCGCCCCCGGCGGCAAGGGTACCGATAAGGCCGTCAATGCCGAAGTGCTGACGGCGCTCGGTCCGGAGGGGGTGTTCATCAATGTCGGGCGCGGCAGTTCGGTGGACGAGGACGCGCTTGCCGCGGCGCTCGA
>JBDZVC010000078.1:0-2450 GCA_040255475.1 Phyllobacteriaceae bacterium
TGGAAAGCTCCACCGCCTTGATGTCGGCGCGCGGCACCATCACGTCCTCGACGCGGACTTCGCGCAGGCGAAGGATGTTGTTGAGCATCGCCCGCTCGCCGGGTGAAAAGGCAGCTTCGCCGGGCGCGCTTTCGGCAAGCGCGTCGGCAAGATCCTCGCGCAGGCTGGAACCGTTGCGATGCGGGAAAAAACGGCGCAGCCGGTCAAGGAGCGAAACGCGCTCCGGCCTTCGAGGTTCGGCCGTACTCTGGCCTTCGGCCTTGTCCGCCGATGGGCTTTCTTCTCCGCCTGGCCTTTCGGCCGCCACGGCGCTGTGTTCTATCTCGTTCATATCGGTCCGGCAGATCGATGCAGTCGTTTATCCATAGGGATCGGGAATGGCAAGCCTAGCCAGTATCCGTCGCTCGGCGGCTTCCATCTCTTCGGCTTCCGCATCGGTCTCATGGTCGTAGCCGACAATATGCAGGAAGCCATGCACCATAAGGTGGATCAGATGGTGCTCGAAGGGCTTGTCTTCCAGCCCCGCCTCGCGGCGGATCGTCTCGGCGGCGAGCACGATATCGCCCAAAACGGGCGGCAGGGCGACGCCCGGCCTGACCGGCATGGCCGGGAACGATAATACATTGGTCGCCTTGTCCTTCTCCCGCCATTCCCTGTTGAGGGTGCGGATATGGGCGTCGTCGGTAAAGACGATGCTGATTTCGGTGCCGTCCGTCACCGGCAGGTCCAGTTCCTCGATGGCGGCTTCGAACGCCGTCGCGGCAAGCCGCGACAGCACGCGCTCGGGCGGCCAGTCGCCGGCCTCTATCGAGAGGTCGATGCCGAACGCGCCACGCCGGCCGTCGCCGGCGCTTCCCGTGTCAGCCGGTGGCATCGTTGCGATTGCGGCCGGCAGTGTCGCGGTCATAGGCAGCGACGATCTCGGCCACCAGAGGATGGCGCACCACGTCGGTCTCGTTGAAGCGCACCGTGACGATGCCCGGCACGCCGTCAAGGATGCGCAGCGCCTCGACCAGACCCGACTTCGTGTTGGGCGGCAGATCGATCTGGCTGGGATCGCCGGTGACGATCATCCGCCCCTTCTCGCCGAGACGGGTGAGGAACATCTTCATCTGCATCGGCGTCGTGTTCTGCGCCTCGTCGAGGATCACGACCGAATTGGCGAGCGTGCGGCCGCGCATGAAGGCAAGCGGCGCGATCTCGATCACACCGGCGGCGATGGCGCGCTCGACCTTGTCGGCCGGCATCATGTCGTAGAGCGCGTCATAGAGCGGCCTGAGATACGGATCGACCTTTTCCTTCATGTCGCCGGGCAGGAAGCCGAGCCTTTCGCCGGCCTCGACCGCCGGCCGCGACAGGACGATGCGTTCGACCATGCCGCGTTCGAGGAGCATCGCCGCGTAGGCGACCGCGATAAAGGTCTTGCCGGTACCGGCCGGACCGATGCCGAAAACCATCTCCGAGCGTTCCAGCGCACGCATATAGGCGTCCTGGTTGACGGAACGGGCATAGATGGTGCGCTTGCGCGTGCCGATCTGGGCGGCAGCGAGCTTGCCCTTGCGCTCCATCGTCGGAAGCGTGAGCTGGTCGTCGGCCGCAATGGCCATGCGCACCGCACCGTCCACTTCCGAAGGCGACAGTTCCACGCCTTTCTGGAGAAGCCCGTAGAGGTAGTCGAGCGCACGACGCGCCTGTTCCGCCGCGCCCTGCTCGCCGACGATGGCAAGCTGGTTGCCACGCGAGCGTACATCGACGCCGAGCTTCTGCTCGATGCGGGCCAGGTTCTCGTCGAACTGGCCGTAAAGCGCGCTGGCCAGCTTGTTGTTGTCGAAGGTCAGTACGATGTGCGCCTTGTCCGAAGCCCCCGCCTGAGGCTTTTTCAGTTCCGTCGCGGCGCTCAAACGTGTTTCCTCATCGTTTCCGGTGCCTTTCTAGGCCGCTTTCGCCGACAGGCTGTTGGCGTTGGCATGCGTGATTCGCGCCCTGATTATGTCACCGATGCGGCCGGCCGCATCATCGATAACGACGGGCTGGAGCCAGGGCGAGCGGCCGACAAGCTGCCCCTCATACCGTCCCTCTTTCTCGAGGAGCACGCCGATATCGCTGCCGACGAGGCCGGCGGCGAAGGAATGCTGCTGTGAGGTAAGAAGCGCCTGCAATTCCTGCAAGCGGCGGTCCTTCATCTCTTCGGGCACCTGACCGTCCAGTTCGGCGCCCGGCGTGCCGGGGCGCGGCGAATATTTGAACGAAAAAGCCTGCGCGTAGCCGATGTCGCGCACGATCTTCAGCGTTTCGGCGAAATCCTCGTCCGTCTCACCCGGGAAGCCGACGATGAAATCGCCCGACATGGCGATATCGGGACGGGCGGAGCGGATGCGGTCGATCAGGCGGCGATAATCGTCGGCGGTATGGCGGCGGTTCATGGCCTTGAGGATACGGTCCGATCCGGA
>JBDZVC010000078.1:2550-15026 GCA_040255475.1 Phyllobacteriaceae bacterium
AATCGTCGGCGGTATGGCGGCGGTTCATGGCCTTGAGGATACGGTCCGATCCGGACTGAACAGGCAGGTGGAGATAGGGCATCAGCGTATCGAGGTCGCGATGCGCCGCGATCAGTTCGTCGTCCATGTCGCGCGGATGGCTGGTCGTATAGCGCAGCCGCTCGATACCGGGGATTTCGGCGAGGCGGGAAAGCAGCCGGCCGAGGCCCCATTCCGAGCCATTGGGGCCTTCGCCGTGCCAGGCGTTGACGTTCTGGCCAAGCAGCGTCACCTCGCGCACGCCGGCCCGCGCAAGCCCCTCGGCTTCGGCCACGATCTGCGCGACGGAGCGCGAGGTTTCGGAGCCGCGCGTATAGGGCACGACGCAGAAGGTGCAGAACTTGTCGCAGCCCTCCTGCACGGTGAGGAAGGCGGTGACGCCACGGCTGCGGACGATGGCGGGCTTTGCGGCGGGCAAATGCTCGAACTTGTCCTCGACCGCGTAATCCGTCTCAACGACCTTCTCGCCGCCGCGCACGCGTCGGATGGCGTCGGGCAGGCGATGATAGGTCTGCGGCCCGATCACCAGGTCGACGGCCTTCGCACGGCGGATAATCTCGCCGCCTTCGGCCTGCGCGACACAACCGGCGACGCCGATCAGCATCTCGCTGCCGGCGGCGGCGCGGTCTTCCTTGAGCTTGCGCAGGCGGCCAAGCTCCGAATAGACCTTTTCGGCGGCCTTCTCCCGGATATGGCAGGTGTTGAGCAGCACGAGGTCCGCATCTTCGGCCGTTTCGGAAGCGACATAGCCTTCCGCCGCCAGCGCATCGGTCATGCGCTGGGAATCGTAGACGTTCATCTGGCAGCCATAGGTTTTGACGAAGACCTTTTTGGCGGCCGCCGAACTTCGATCAATCTTCTCTTCGAATTCCATGGCCGGCTTTTAGCGCCTTTCAACAGCCTGCGACAGGGCTTTTCCGTCGGCAGGCTTCGGTTTCGAGGGCAGCGGGTCGCGGATCGCCGACACGAACATTTCGCGCACATTCTCCTCGATCCGCCGCGCTGCTTCCTTGCGCTTGCTGGCGGCATTGAATTCCACCGGCTCGCCGAACCGTATCTCGGCATCGAGCGCGCCGCCGCGCAGGAGCGCAACCACATGCGGCAGCAGGTCCTGGTCGCCGATCCAGGCTACATGACCGCGCTTGTCGCGGCCGAGCGGCATGCCGTGCAGCCGCGTATAGGCGATCGCCACGGGCTGTATGAAGACCTTTCCTTCCGGTGCTGCGGCAAGCGCCATCTTCGCCGCGCCGAAAAGCGTACTGTTGAAGGATTTCAGGAGATTGCCGTCCGACGTCGTGCCTTCGGCGAAAAGCACCATCGGGTCACCCGCTGCAAGCCGCGTGCCGATCTCGTTCGCCTGCTCGCCCGAACGGCCGCGGCGCTCGCGCTCCACGAAGACGGTGCGCTGGAGCGTGCAGAGCCAACCTATGACCGGCCAGTTCGCCATGTCGGCCTTGGCGACGAAATAGACGTCGGCGACCGCACCGAGCGCGATGATATCGACCCACGAGACGTGGTTCGCCGCAAGAAGGAGCGGCCGCACGTCCGCCATGCCGCCCGTCAGGTGTATGCGGATGCCGAGCACCTTTGCGGCAAAGCCATGCCACCAGCGGGGAATGTATTTATCGGGCCAGAGCCCGGTCTTCAGCGCGATCGGCTGGAAGATGGCGACCAGCAACGTGGCGACCACGATCAGGAAAAGCCCGATGACGACGCGAAGCCAGCCGATCATATGGTGCCGATGCCCCTTGTTCGAAGTGCGCTAGCGAAGATCGCGGCGCATGACAAGGGCGTTGCTCGGCACGCCGGCGGCGGAGCGATAATAGGCGGAGCGCTTGCCGACCTCGCGGAAGCCGAGCTGCCGGTAAAGCGCGACGGCCCCGACGTTGCCTTCGTCCACTTCGAGGAAAAGCGCCTCGGCGCGGGTGCTGTGCAATTCGCGCAGCACTGCATCCATCAGGAGCCGGCCGAGGCCCCGGCGGCGATGCGCACGGGCGACGGCGATGGTGATGATCTCCGCCTCGCCGGAGATGTTACGCGCCAGGACGAAGCCGGCCGCTGCGGACCTGGCCTTGCCGATCACGACGGCCTTGTAGCCGAACATGACGTCCTCGCCGAGCATGGTCTCGAAGTCGCCCTCCTCCCAGGACGGGACGAAATCCTCGCGGTGGATGCGGGCGAGCGCGGCACTATCCTCCGCACGCAGCGGCTCGACGGCGTAGTCGCGACCGCTTCGGACGAAAGGAATGCGCATCGAGGTCCTCGCTACGATCCGGCCCGCGCCAGCGCGAAGCCGGATTGAGGCTTGGCGTCCGCACCGCGCAGGTAGAGCGGCTTCGGCTTTTCGTTCTTCGCCCCGCTGGCGGCGGCGAGGCGGGCGTAGAAGCCTATGTCGGCGGTGGCCTTGTGCAGGCCGGTATCGAGCGGCGGATGGTTGCCTGCGGCGGCCAGTATGGCATCGCCTCCGTTGCCAACCAGCGCCGCGTCATGGCGGCGGGCCAGCAAAATCGCATCGGCGACCGAGATGGCGGCCGGTTCGGAAAGGACAGCATCGTCCGGCGCATAGACCGCGCAGTAGATATCGCCGCGCCTGCCGTCGATTGCGGCAAGGATCGGCCTGTCGGGAAAGTCGGCATGCGCCTCGTCGGCGAGCGCTTCCAGCGTGTTGACGCCGACAGCAGGAATGCCGAGGGCCAGCGCCAGCCCGCGCGCGGTCGCCACGCCGACGCGCACGCCGGTGAACGACCCCGGACCGATCGAAACGCCGACACGGTCGAGATCGGCATAGGCGAGACCGGCCCGCCCGAGCGCGCTTTCGATCACGCCTATCAGGCGCTCGGCATGGCCCTTGCCGATGTCGAGCACCTCGCGGCCAAGCTCCGCGCCGGCGTCGCCGTCATGAACGCAAGCGGCGCAAAGGCTGGCAGCGGTGTCGATGGCGAGGAGGATCATGGTTGATATCGGCGCCCCTTCGCACCCCCCTCTGTCCTGCCGGACATCTCCCCCTCAAGGGGGGAGATCAGGCCGGCCGCTACGATTGTCTGGTCTTCCGCACCGCCGAAGATCGACCGAGGCGGTGATGCCATCCGATCTCCCCCCTTGAGGGGGAGATGTCCGGCAGGACAGAGGGGGGTGTCGAGAAACGCCAAGAATGTCAGGAAGCGGCGCTTCCCTCCCTCGCCTTCAGTTCCAGCCGGCGGGCGTGCAGGATCGGCTCGGTGTAGCCGCTCGGCTGGGTGCGGCCCTTGAAGACGAGGTCGCAGGCGGCCTGGAAGGCGATGGAATCGTCGAAATCCGCCGCCATCGGCCGATAGAGCGGATCGCCTTCGTTCTGGCGGTCGACCACGGCGGCCATGCGCTTCATCGTCGCCATGACCTGCTCTTCGGTGCAGACGCCGTGACGCAGCCAGTTGGCGATGTGCTGCGACGAGATACGCAGCGTCGCGCGATCCTCCATCAGCCCGACATCGTTGATGTCCGGCACCTTGGAACAACCGACGCCCTGGTCGATCCAACGCACGACATAGCCGAGGATGCCCTGCGCGTTGTTGTCGAGCTCCTTCTGGATCTCCTCCGGCGTCCAATTCGGCCGCACGGCGACCGGCACGGAGAGGATGTCGTCGAGCTTCGCGCGCGGCCGACCCTTCAGCTTTTCCTGCACCGCATGCACGTCCACCTTGTGGTAGTGCGTCGCATGCAGCGTCGCGGCGGTCGGCGAAGGCACCCAGGCGGTGTTGGCGCCGGCCTTCGGATGGGCGATCTTCTCCTCCAGCATGGCCGCCATCAAATCGGGCATCGCCCACATGCCTTTGCCGATCTGGGCATGGCCTGAAAGGCCGCATTCCAGCCCGATATCGACGTTCCATGCCTCGTAAGCATTGATCCATACCGCCTTCTTCATGTCGCCCTTGCGGATCATCGGGCCGGCTTCCATCGAGGTATGGATCTCGTCGCCGGTACGGTCGAGGAAGCCGGTATTGATGAAGACGACGCGGTCGCTCGCCGCGCGGATGCATTCCTTGAGGTTGACCGTGGTGCGGCGCTCCTCGTCCATGATGCCCATCTTCATCGTGTTGGGCGCCATGCCGAGCGCCTTTTCCACGCGACCGAAGAGTTCCACCGCGAAGGCGACTTCATCCGGGCCATGCATCTTCGGCTTGACGATATACATGGAGCCGGCACGGGAATTTTTCCGCGCGCCGTCTGGTCCGATATCGTGCAACGCGATCAGCGCCGTCATCATAGCGTCCATGATACCTTCCGGCACCTCGTTGCCGTCGCGGTCGAGGATGGAAGGATTGGTCATCAGGTGGCCGACATTCCTGACCAGCATCAGCGAACGGCCGGGCAGAACGAGCTTAGAGCCGTCCGGAGCGACATATTCGCGGTCGGAGTTGAGGCGGCGGGTTACCGTCTTCCCACCCTTGTCGAAACTCTCGACCAGATCGCCCTTCATCAGGCCGAGCCAGTTGCCATAGGCGACGACCTTGTCCTCGGCATCGACGGCCGCTATCGAATCCTCGCAATCCTGGATGGTTGTCATCGCCGCTTCCAGAACGACATCGGCGATACCGGCCTTGTCGGTCCTGCCGATAGGATGGTTCCGGTCGATCACGATCTCGACATGGAGGCCGTGGCGCTTCAAAAGGACCGTCGACGGCGCGGAAGGCTCGCCAGTATAGCCGGCGAACTGCGCCTTGTCGGCCAGACCTTTCTCGCCGGAAGCCGTCTTCACCCGAAGCGTGCCGCCGGCAACCGAGAGGCCCTCGGCGTCCTTCCAACTTGCATCGTCGAGCGGCGCGCTCCCGTCGAGGGAGTCACGCGCCCAGGCGATCACCTTTTCGCCGCGCTTCGGATTGTAGCCCTTGCCCTTTTCCGCGCCGTCCGCCTCGGGGATTGCATCGGTGCCGTAGAGCGCGTCGTAGAGCGAGCCCCAGCGGGCATTGGCGGCGTTCAGCGCATAGCGGGCGTTCATCACCGGCACGACGAGCTGCGGGCCGGCGACGATTGCGATCTCCGGATCGACATTTTCCGTGGTGACGGAGAAATCCGGCCCCTCGGGCTGGAGGTAGCCGATTTCGGAAAGGAACTTTCGATAGGCGGCGAGGTCCAGGGGTGCGCCGTTTTCCTTGTGCCAGGCGTCGATCTTCGCCTGCAGTTCGTCGCGGCGTGCGAGCAGCGCCCGGTTCTTCGGCGCGAGATCATGGACGATTGCCGAAAATTCCTTCCAGAAGCGGGCCGGATCGACGCCCGTGCCGGGGATCGCTTCGTTGAGGACGAAATCATGGAGCGGCCGGGCAATTTGCAATCCGTCGATCCCGACGCGTTCGGTCATGTCGTTTCTCCTGGCGATAGGTGCTTGAGTATTCATGGGCACGGCTTCAATCACGATGCCGCGAGAGGGTCAATTCCTCGGAAGCTCAACGGCATGACCGTTTCATGCCGCGATGCGCGGTCGACCGGAAGCGGTTGCCACGATGCGCGCCTCGACGAACATGCGCCGCCCCTCCACCGTCGAGACGTGGAATTCGGTCGCGACGTCGATCTCGGCATTGTCCGTGCCGGCTTCCAGCGCGCGGGCAGCGGCAATGGCGCCAGCCTCTTTTTCCGCTGCCGCGATCGCCGGCTCCTCCTCGTCGAAATCGACCATGGTCTCGCCGCAGGAGAGCCGGAAGACACCTTCCTCGGGCTGGCTGACGAGGGCTTCCGCGGTAACGCGCACCTGCCCGACCACAGCGCCCAGCGCGTTGGCGACGTCGGCGTCGGACGGCACGATGCATTCATTGCCGATAATCGGCGGCAGGCCGGCATAGTGGAGCGGCGCGGAGGCGCCGAGCCCGATCACCGGCCGGTCGAGCGAGACGGAAAGGCCGACGATTCCCGGACGCGTCTCCACGGCGCGCTGCACCAAAGCGTGCTCGACCGTGGCGGCGCCGTCCAGCCCGTCTTCGGCGAAGGAGGTCTCCAGCACGCATTCGGCGGACCGGCGGGTGACTGCCCTGAGGACCCATTCGCAAAGAGCTTCCGGCGTCTCGGCGACCAGCAGGCCGCGCGCATCGCGCCGGCGGGCGAAAAGCTCGGCGCCGAGGCGGGCGGCGGTTACGTCCCAGTTCGCCTGCCGGCCGAGCACGTGGGCGGCGTCGGACGGCGTGAAACCGACGACATGCACGAGTCCGCGCGCGACAAGCCGGTTCAACGTGGCGCCCTGCGCGTTCGAGGTGAGCAGCAGGTCGAGAGGCCTCGGCTCCGCGGCGACTTCCCCGTAAAGCCGCGCCTCGTTGCGGGTGAGCCCGGCGGCAAGCCGTTCCGGCACGCCGGTACGGAAGGCGAAACGGCCGTCGAGGCGACTCGTATGGGCGGCGCGCAACTGCCGCTCCAGTTCGGCGTGGATCGCCTTTCCATATACCATGCCGGCGAGCGCCAGCGGCACGAGGCGACGGGGGCCGAGCTTCAAGCGCGGCACCAGCACGCGCTCGTCGAGCGACACTTCCGAATCGCCGCCAAGGCCGAAGGTGCGCATGGCGACCGCCTCGACCATGGTGCGGAAGCCGCCGACCATGGCGCCTTCCGGATCGAGGCGCGGCCGACCATGGTCGAGCACCGCGACATCGGTGGTCGTGCCACCGATATCCGAAACGACGGCATTGTCGAGGCCGGTCATGTGGCGGGCGCCGACGATGCTGGCGGCGGGACCCGAAAGGATCGTCTCGATCGGCCGCTGGCGGGCGAAGGCAGCCGAGACCAGCGCGCCGTCGCCGCGCACCACCATCAGTGGCGCGTCGATGCCGCGGGCTCCCAGGAAGCCTTCGGTTGCCGCGACGAGCCGGTCGATCATGGCGATCAGCCGGGCGTTGAGCAGCGTGGTCAGCGCGCGTCGCGGCCCGCCGAGCTTGGCCGACAATTCATGGCTGGCGGTGACGGGCAGGCCGGTCCGCTCGCGGATCATGTCGCGCACGGTAAGCTCATGCTCGGGATTGCGCGTGGCGAAACAGGCGCAGATGGCGAAACCCGACACGGTCTCCCCCAGCTCCGGCAGAGCCTGCTCGAGCGGGGAAAGGTCGAGATCGGCGGCATTGCCATGGACGTCATGCCCGCCGGCGCAGAAGATCACGGGATCGGACCCGAGCGCCTGGCCAAGCCCGGCGCGCGCAAGCTCGGCCTCGCCGAAGCCGATCATGATCAAAGCGGCGCGCCCGCCCTGCCCTTCGACCAGCGCGTTGGTGGCGAGCGTCGTCGACATGGAAACGAGCTTGATCGCGGCCGGATCGATGGCGGCGTTCCTCAGCACCGCGTCGACCGCTCCGGAAATGCCGACGGCAAGGTCGTGCCTTGTCGTCAGCGCCTTGGCCTTGGCAAGCACCTCGCCGCCCGAGCCGTCATCGCGCCACAAAGCGGCGTCGGTATAGGTGCCGCCGGTATCAATGCCTAGAAAGACGGGATTGCGGGAGGTGGTGCCGGAAGCCGGCGAATCGGAACGGGGCGGATTGGGGGCGTGCATCTGTAAAGCCTGACCGGAAAGCACCCCTTTAGCGCAAAACGGCCGCGCCACAAGGGCGGAGCGATGGTCCAGACCCCCGCACCCGGGGTTGCAACGGCCCCGGCCGATGCCCTACGAAAAGACGGGAGAACCGATCATGGCGGCTATTCAGGAGATGGCGCCCGGCGCGCCGGGCATCGCGGCACGCTGGACGTCGAGCGCCAAGAGCGGCGTCGGAACGGCGCTGTCGGCGGCGTGCGAAGTCTGGTTCACCGTCAGCCACGGTATCCTGAACGAGGTCTATTATCCGCGCGTCGACATCGCCTGCACGCGCGATCTGGGGCTGATCGTGATCGGCCGAAACGGGGTGTTTTCCGAGGAAAAGCGCGACACGGACCATTGGATCGAACCGCTGGAGGACGGGGTTCCGGCCTATCGGCTCGTCAACACCGCCCGTGATGGAAGCTATCGGATCGAGAAGCGCATCATTGTCGATCCGGTGCGGCCGGCCCTGCTCCAGGAGACGACCTTTACGCCGCAGGCGGGCTCACTATCCGACCATCGCGTCTACGCTCTTCTGGCGCCGCACCTCGTCAATGCCGGCATGCACAACACGGGCTGGGTCGGGGACTACAAGGGCACGCCGATGCTGTTCGCCTCGGGTAGCGACGGAATGTCGCTGGCGCTCGCCTCCTCCACGCCATGGGGGGAACGTTCCGTCGGCTTTGTCGGCGTTTCCGACGGCTGGCAGCAGCTCAGGCATGGGGGCCAGCTCGATCCGCAATACAAACGGGCGGAAAACGGCAATGTGGCGCTGACCGGCGAAATCGGCTTCTCCGCCGACAATGGCGGCAAGACGCTTCTGGCGCTCGGTTTCGGCCCGTCGCCGGAAGAGGCCGGCTACAATGCGCTCGCCTCGTTGCAGGCCGGCTTCGAAGCCTCCGCCGAACCTTACGTGAAAAGCTGGCGGGGCTGGCAGGGCGGCCTGCTTGCACTTGACCACAAGGAGAAGAAGAACGGACTGAACAGCTACCGCGTCAGCACTGCCGTGCTCGCCGCGCACCGGCCGCTCGGCTTTCCCGGCCCGGCGGTGGCGAGCCTCTCCATCCCCTGGGGCTTCTCGAAGGGCGACGAGGATCTCGGCGGCTATCATCTGGTATGGCCGCGCGATCTGGTCGAGACGGCGGGCGGCTTCCTCGCGGCTGGCGCGGCGGATGACGCGCTGGCGATCCTGTCCTACCTGCGCACCATCCAGGAGGCGGACGGTCACTGGCCGCAGAACGCGTGGCTGGACGGGACCGCCTATTGGGGCGGTATCCAGATGGACGAGACGGCGCTGCCGATCCTCCTGGCGGACGCGCTCTTCCGCGAAGGGCATCTGTCGCAGGAAGCGCTCGAAAGCTTTGCGGAGATGATCCTGAAAGCAGCTTCTTTCATCGTCAGGAATGGCCCGGTGACGGGACAGGACCGCTGGGAAGAGGATGCCGGCTATACGCCTTTCACGCTGGCGGCGGAGATCGCCGGGCTCCTGGCGGCGGCGGATCTGCTCGAACGTTGCGGTCACGCCGAAGCGGCGCCTTTCGCGCGCGAGACCGCCGATTGCTGGAACGAGCAGATAGAGCGTTGGCTCTATGCAAGCGGCACGCAGACCTGTTCGGATCTCGGGGTCGACGGCTACTACGTCCGTGTCGCGGCACCGGATACCGCCGATGCGGCGAACCCGAAAGACGGCTTCGTGCCGATCAAGAACCGTCCGCCTGACGACACGCAGCGCGCGGAGTGGCAGATCGTCAGCCCCGACGCGCTGGCGCTGGTGCGCTTCGGCCTGCGTGCCGCGGACGACCCGCGCATCGTCGACACGGTCAAGGTCATCGACGCCTATCTGCGCCGCGACCTGCCGCAGGGGCCGCTCTGGCGCCGCTACAACGAGGACGGCTATGGCGAGCACGAGGACGGCTCGCCCTTCGACGGCACGGGCGTCGGACGCTCATGGCCGCTGCTTGCCGGCGAACGCGCGCATTACGAACTGGCGGCCGGGCAGAACGACGCCGCGCACAGGCTTCTCGCGACCATGGAAGCCTCCTCCGGACCCGGCGGACTGATGCCGGAGCAGATCTGGGACGGGCCGGACATACCAAGGCGCGAGCTTTTCCATGGCAAGCCTGCCGGCAGCGCCATGCCGCTCGTCTGGGCACATGCCGAGCACATCAAGCTCCTGCGCTCGCTCCGCGACGGGGGCGTGTTCGACATGCCGCCGCATGCGGGGAAGCGCTATATCGAGAAGAAGACCGCGTCGGCCTATCGGTCTTGGCGCTTCAACAACAAGATCCGCTCCATGCCGGCCGGCAAGAAGCTGCGCATCGAGGTGCTGGCGCCGGCGAAAATCCATTGGAGCCTCGACGGCTGGGCGACCGTCCGCGACACGGAGACGACGGCGAACGTCTTCGGCATCCACGTGGCCGACCTGCCTGTCGACGGGCTGCCGGCAGGCGCGGCTGTTGACTTTACCTTCTTCTGGCCTGAAGCGGGGCACTGGGAGAATCTCGACTTTTCCGTCCGCATCGAACCGGCCTCCTGACGGCACGACGGACGTTCGAGCGGAGAGCGGAAGACGATGAGCGAGGAAGAAATCGAGCAGGGAGCGGGAAGGCCGGTCGTCGTGGTGATGGGGGTGAGCGGCTGCGGCAAGACCTTCGTCGGCGAAAAGCTGGCCAAGGCCATCGGCGCGCACTTCCTCGAAGGCGACAGCTTTCATCCGCCGGAGAACATCGCACTGATGTCGAGCGGTCATCCGCTCGACGACGCGCACCGGGCCGGATGGCTCGACGCGATCGGCAGGAAGCTTGCGGAACTGGCGGCCGGTGGCGAGAGCGCCATCGCCGCCTGCTCGGCGCTGAAGCGCGTCTATCGCGACCGGCTGCGCCGGCACTGCCCGCGCGTCGTCTTCGTGCATCTCGCCATCGACAAGGAGACGGCCCGGCAGCGGATTTCCGGCCGCAAGGGCCATTTCATGCCGGCCAGCCTGGTCGACAGCCAGTTCGCCGACCTGCAACCGCTCGAAGCCGACGAGGCCGGCATCACGCTCGACGGGACAGCGGATATTTCGCTTCTGCTTCCAGCGGCGAGGCAATTTCTCGAACGGGAACCGGACAGAAGCACGAAAGCCTGACTATTCCTCTTCCTCGGCGATCTGCTGCGCGGACAGGAAATTGCCGAGATGCTGCAGGCCGTCGAAATGGTCGCAGAACACCTTGACCACGACGAGCAGCGGGACGGCGATCAGCGAACCGATCGGCCCCCACAGCCATGTCCAGAAGGCGAGCGCGATGAAGACCGAAACGGAATTCAGTTCCAGCCTTCGGCCGATGATCATCGGGGTGAGGAACTGGCCTTCCAGCACGGTGCAGGCGAGATAGAAGAGCGGTGCAAGCAGCGCGTAGCCGAAGGACTGGAAGGTGACCAGCGAGATGATTCCGACGGTGACGATGCCGGTCAGCGCGCCGATATAGGGCAGGAAGTTCAGGAGCGCGGCGGCTACCCCCCAGACGAGCGGATCGGGCATGCCGATCGCCCAGAGGCCCAGCCCGATGACCAGGCCGAGCCCGCAATTGATCAACGCGATGGTCAGAAGGTAGCGGGAAATCTCCCGTTCGACATCATAGACCACTCGCAAAGCCCGCTTCTTGTCGCTCATGAGCGGGAAGGACTGGACGATCTTCTCATAGAAGAGCGTTCCCGATGCGAGCAGGAAAAGCGCCAGGATGAGCGTGATCGCGGCCGTCGTTCCAAACGACGCCAGATTGTTCGCCGCGCGGGTAAGGACGCCCGGCTGTTCCACCACGACATGCTGCACGCCCGGCGCCTCGGCCGTGCTGGCGACACCATCCACCTGCTTGGAAGCTTCCAGCACGCTGTCGAGCGGCGCGCGGATGTCGGCCAGCCGCTGGCGCAGTTCGAACCCGATCCGCGGCGCATCCTTGAAGAGAGAGACGACCGGGCCGCTGATCATATAACCCAGCAAGGCCACGCCGACGCCAAAGCCGATGACAAGCAAGGTCGCGGAGATCGCCGACGGCACTCCGCGCTTGCGGAAGAAGCGTACGATCGGCGTCAGCGTCAGGGTGAGCAGGAAAGCCAGTGCCAGCGGCATGAAGAAGTCCTTGGCGAAATAAAGCGCGCAGACGGCCATGATGAAGAATATCCCCATCAGGAGCCTGGGGACGAGCCGGCCCGGGTCCCGGGGGGCGGGCTCGGCGGAATCCTCCGTCCTCATTGCCACGATCTCAGCGGACGCCTGTTCTTCGACGGCCATCGGCGGGACCTCCCCCTCCTCGAATGCCGACCACGATCGGTCGGGCGCCTTTCAACGCGTGATCCCGGCGACCGGTTCCGGCGGGAGAAGGTGTTTCGACTATTCGCTTTCGCCGTCGAGCACGGGGATCGCGACGCCCGCCATCTCGGCGGCCGTCAGTCTCGCCGCGCCAGCACGCGCGATGCGCAGCATCAGCGCCTTGCGGGTCGCGCCCGGCATGCGGTGCTCCGGCGCCTCGCGCAGGATTTCGGCGCCATAGCCATCGGAGACGATGAAGCCGCATTCCTCCGGGAAAATACCGGCGGGCACGTCGGGATGCGTGGCGAAGAAGAAGCGGTCGGAATGGAGGCGGTATTCCGGCCATTTGCGGTCCACCCGGAAATCCTCGATCGAGGATTTGATCTCTATGATCCAGATGTCGCCCTTGCGCGTCATGGCGACAAGATCGGCGCGGCGGCCGGACGCCAGCGACAGTTCCGGCAGCACATGCGCGCCCATCTGGATCAGCAGCCGCTGGACGCCGCGGCGGATGATCATGGCGCGCTCGGACTGGCGGCCGTCGACGAGAGGATTAAGGGGAATCGGGGAAACGATGGGCATGACGGCACTATGCCACCAGATGTTCACGTTTTGAACCCCGAGGAAAGG
>JBDZVC010000517.1:0-2761 GCA_040255475.1 Phyllobacteriaceae bacterium
GCGCAATCCTCCATCTTCGCGCGCGCCTTCCTCACCTTCCTCGCCATCTTCATGATCTTCTCCTCGGTTGTGGCGGTGCTCTGGTTCGGGTCGGCCGACGTGCTTTCAGGCGCCATGACGGCCGGCACGCTCAGCCAGTTCCTCATCTATTCGGTGCTCGCGGCAAGCGCGCTCGGCTCGCTTTCGGAAGCGTGGGGCGACCTCTCGATCGCCGCCGGTGCAGCGGAAAGGCTGTCGGAACTCCTCGCCGAGGTGCCTTCGATCGCCGCGCCCTTGAAAGCCGCAACGATGCCGGCCAATGCGTCGGGCGTGGTGGTATTCGAGAGCGTCTCGTTCACCTATCCGACGCGCACGTCGCAGGCGGCGATCTCCGGTATATCGTTCACGACCAAGCCCGGCGAAACGGTCGCCATCGTCGGCCCGTCCGGTGCGGGCAAGAGCACGCTCTTCTCGCTCATTCTGCGCTTCTACGATCCAGACTCCGGCGTCGTGCGCATCGACGGCGTGGACCTTCGCGATGCCGATCCGGGCGAGGCGCGCTCGCGTGTCGCCATCGTGCCGCAGGAGGTGACGATCTTCGCGGCGAGCGTCCGCGACAACATTGCCTTCGGCCGCCCCGATGCGTCGGACAAGGAAATCCAGCAGGCAGCGAAGGACGCGCTGGCGGATGAGTTCATCCGCGGCATGGAAAAGGGCTACGACACGATGGTGGGCGAGCGCGGCGTGACGCTGTCCGGCGGCCAGCGGCAGCGTATCGCCATCGCGCGCGCCATCCTGCGCAACGCGCCGATCCTTCTGCTCGACGAGGCGACCTCGGCGCTCGACGCCGAAAGCGAGACGCTGGTTCAGACCGCGCTCGAGCGGCTCATGTGGCACCGGACTACGCTCGTCATCGCGCACCGGCTGGCGACGGTGCTGAAGGCCGACCGCATTCTCGTAATGGATCAGGGCCGGATCGTCGAGGAAGGCACGCACCAGAGCCTGGTACGAAAGGGCGGCATCTATGCGCGGCTCGCCAAATTGCAATTCGACAGCGGGATCGACGCCTTCCGGCGCGCGGCGGAATAAAGGCGGCGACGCCCATCAACCAAAGGTGACGAGCGCGCGAGGGCCGAGCGGTTCATCCGCTCGCGTTATTCGGCTACCAAGCATGCGATAGTTTCCAGAGGCGCATAGCGAGGCGGGTTCATGATCGCGAAGATATTGGTGGTGCTGGTCATCCTGATCCACGTCTATATCGTGGTCCTGGAGATGTTCCTGTGGAACACCGCCTTCGGTCGGCGGGTCTTCGGCTTATCCGAGGAGTTCGCGAGACAGACGCGGGCGCTCGCCGCCAATCAGGGGCTCTACAATCTCTTCATCGTGATCGGGCTGTTGTGGGGGCTGAGCTTCGGTCCCGTCGGCGAGTTGACGCGCATGATTTTTCTCGGCTTCGTCTCGGTCGCGGGGATATTCGGTGCGTTCACGGTAAACGGGCGAATCTTCCTTATCCAGGGCTTGCCCGGATTGCTGGCGCTTGCCGCGACATGGTTCCGGATTTGAACGACGGCACCCGAACATCCGCCGGCGAGCCGTTCGCCGCGCATCCGCAGGGCGTGACGCTTGCCATTCGGCTGACGCCGAAATCGAGCCGGGACGCGGTCGAGGGTATTGAGGCGAGTGCGGACGGCCGATCTCATGTGAAGGCCCGTGTGCGGGCATTGCCGTCCGAAGGCGCCGCCAACGAGGCGCTTACCGAACTCCTGGCCAAATGGATCCGCGTACCGCGCCGCGATGTTTCCATCCTTTCGGGCGCGACGTCGCGTAGTAAGATCGTGCTCGTGCGCGGTGAGGCAGAGGAATTGCTGGAAAGGCTGCGCGGCCTGCTCAGCGTTCCGTCAGCTTGAGTTCGATGCGGCGGTTCTTGGCGCGCGCGTCGGCCGTTTCCTGCGGGTCGAGCGGCTGATACTGGCCGAAGCCGGCGGCAACGAGCCTGTCGGCCGGTACGCCGCTGGCGATAAAGAATTTGACGACTGCGATGGCGCGCGCGCTCGACAATTCCCAGTTGTCGTGGAAACGGCCATTGCCGGAAAGCGGTACGTCGTCGGTATGGCCGTCGACGCGCAGTACCCAGTTGATCTCGGGTGGGATTTCCTTCTGCAACTCGATGATCGCGTCCGCGACCTTCTTCATCTCGCCTTGGCCGACTTCGTTGATCTGGTCGGAGCCCGAGGGGAACAGCACTTCGGACTGGAATACAAAGCGGTCGCCGACGATGCGTATGTTCTTGCGATCAGCGAGGATCTCGCGCAGCCGGCCGAAGAAGTCGGAGCGATAGCGATTCAGTTCCTGCACCCGTCGCGCCAGCGCCACGTTCAGCCTGCGGCCGAGATCGGCGATCTTGGCGTTCGATTCCTTATCCTTCTTTTCCGAGGCGTCGAGCGCGTCCTCCAGCGCGGCGATCTGCGTCCTGAGCGCGGAGATCTGCTGGTTGAGCAATTCGACCTGCGACATGGCGCGCTGGCTGAGCTGTTTCTGATTGTCGAGTTCGGTGGACAGGCTAGTGACCTTGGCGTTGGCGGCATCCGCCGAGCCTGAACCACGTGACAGCAATTGCTCAAGCCGGGATTTCTCGGCCTGGGCGGCGGAAAGCGAGGCCTGCAGATTGCTGATCTGGTCCTGCGCATCTTGCGTGTTGGATTTCTCCAGCGCCAGCAGTTGCGTCAGTTCGTTGATCTGCGAGTTCAGCCGGTTGAGCGCCTCGTCCTTGCCGCTGATCTCG
>JBDZVC010000518.1:0-2759 GCA_040255475.1 Phyllobacteriaceae bacterium
CCAGGAAGGCCTTGGCGAATTATGGGGCAAGTGGCTGGTCGATCACGTGCCGGATGGCGGCAAGGTGCTGGAAGTACGCGGCGTCGCAGGCACTTCGGTCGATACCGACCGGCATAATGGCGTCCACAAGGTCCTCGACGCTTCCGGCAAGAAGTGGAAGGTGACCGAGGTGATGGGCAAATGGGACGACGGCGTTGCCCAGAAGGTGGCGGCCGATGCCATCGCCACAAACGGTCCCTTCGACGGCATTACCGGACAGGGGGGCGATACCGGCATCGTCCAGGCGATGTTGGATGCCAAGCACAAGATGGTTCCGTTCGGCGGCGAGACGGAGAACGGCTTCCGCAAATTCTGCAAAAAATATGCCGATCAGGGGCTGAAATGCACGTCGGCCGGCTCCGGCCCCGCCCAGGTCGCGGTGGCGATCAAGACGGCGATTGCCGCGCTCGAAGGCAAGGTGATTCCGCAGGAGATCAAGCTTCCGCTTGCCGTTGCCTCCTACCCGGACATGAAGGAGGGGCAGGACTTCTTCCCTGGCCAGTCCGACAATTTCTTCGTCGGCAATTCCTTCCCCACCTGCAATATCAACTTCTCGGCCCAGGAGATCATGGGCCAGACGAAGGAAAACCAGTAAATTGACGCAACTTGCTGCGGCGCCGTGGTATGCTTTCCACGGCGCCGTCGCTGTGCGCCGGGAGGAATGAATGAGCCGGGCCGGTCCGCTTTTCCGGATGGAGGGCGTCTCGAAGCGTTATGGCGGCGTGCGCGCGCTCGATGGCGCTGAGTTGACCGTCAATGCCGGGCAGATCCACGGCATCCTCGGCGAGAACGGCGCCGGCAAATCGACGCTCATCAAGATCATGTCGGGCGTCGTCGAGCCGGACGAGGGCCAGATGGTACTCGACGGCAAGGAGATAGCCTTCGCTTCGCCGGCGGCTGCCAACGATGCCGGCATCGTTTGCGTCTTCCAGGAATTGTCGCTCATTCCGCACCTTTCGGTCGCCGACAATATCGTCATCAGCAACCCTCCGAAGCGCTTCGGCATGATCGACCGCAAGAAGCAGCGCGCCATCGCCGAGGAGGCGCTGGCGCGTGCCGGAGCGGTCGACATCCATCCGCTCGCGCTGGTCAAGGACCTGCCGCTGTCGCGGCGGCAGATGGTCGAGATCGCCAAGGCGCTCGCCCGCAAGCCGCGCATCCTCATCCTCGACGAGGCGACTTCCGCGCTCACCGCCTCCGACGTCTCGAAGGTCTTCGACGTGCTGAAGCGCCTGCGCGAGGAGGGGCTGGCGCTGCTCTACATCTCGCACCGCATGCATGAGATCGCCGAACTGGCGGATGTCTGCACCGTGTTCCGTAATGGCAGCAATGTCGCAAGCTTCGCCACCGGAACGAAATCTGGCAACGAGATCGTCGAGCTGATGATCGGCCGCGAATACAAGAATGTCTTCCCGCCCAAGACGCCTCCCGTGCCGTCCGAGAGGCCGCCGGTCGTCGAATGCCGTCGTCTCGGCTGGGCGGACCAGTTGAAGGATATCTCCATTTCCGTGCGCGCCGGCGAGGTGGTCGGTCTCGGAGGGCTCGACGGGCAGGGCCAGCGCGAGCTTCTGCTCGCCCTCTTCGGCGTCCTCCGTGGTTTGAACGGCGAGGTGCTGGTCGGCGGGAAACCGGTCAGGATCGGCAGCCCCCGGCAGGCCAAGCGCGACGAGATCGGCATGGCGCTCATCCCGGAGGACCGCAAGACCGAGGGGCTGCTGTTGCCGATGAGCGTGCGCGACAATCTTTCCTTCGCCGCGCTCGACCGTGTTTCGCACGGCGGCGTCATCGACGGCGCTGCCGAGAAAAGCCGCATCGACGAGATGATCCGCCTGCTCGCCATCAAGACGGCCGGAACCGACATTCCGGCAGGCGCGCTTTCCGGCGGCAACCAGCAGAAGATCGTCATCGCCAAATGGCTGATGAACCAGCCACGCATCATCCTGCTCAACGACCCGACGCGAGGCATCGATGTCGGGACCAAGCAGGAAATCTACCAGCTCCTGCGCAAGCTCGCCGACGAAGGTGCGGCGATCATCTTCTACTCGACCGACTATGACGAGCTGATCGGTTGCTGCGACCGCGTTCTGGTCATGTATGACGGGGGCATCAGGCGCGAGCTGGCAGGCGAGGAGATCACCGAGCACGCGCTGATCGCCAGCGCCCTCAATGTCGAGGAGAGAGGCGCCGGCCAGGCGGAGGTGGCGGGGGCATGAAGGACTGGAAATACTGGGTCGCCGAGCAGCGCGGCACGCTTTTCGCCTTCGCCACTTTCGTGGTGATGTTCACCATCTATGTTTCCAACCACCCGGCCGGCTTCACTGCCAACGTCGTGCAGACGGCAGCGAACAAGGGCGTGCTGCTCGCCTTCGTCGCCATGGCGCAGGCGCTGGTCGTCATCACGGCCGGCATCGACCTTTCGGTCGGCATGATCTTCATCCTGACCAACTGCCTCGCCTCCTGGATCGTGGTCGGCACGCCGCTCGAGACGGCACTAGGCATCGTCGGTGTCCTGCTCGCGGGGCTGGCATGCGGCGCCGTCAACGGCCTTATCGTCATCTACGGACGGCTGCAGCCGATCGTCACCACCATCGCCACCGGCGCCATCTATTTCGGTATCGCGCTTCTTTTGCGGCCCTTCCCCGGCGGCAGCGTCAACGAGGACCTCGCCGATTTCCTGACAGGCAAGATCTGGGGCGTGATCCCTGTCAGCCTGGTGGCGC
>JBDZVC010000079.1:0-14971 GCA_040255475.1 Phyllobacteriaceae bacterium
CCGGCCGCTGTCAGCAGCCCCACCACCAGACGGTCTTGATCGAAAGCGCGGTCATGGAAATCTCCATACCGGCGTTCAGACGGCATGGCAACCGGAAATGGCTAGGTGGACACAGGTACCGCCCTGCTTTTATGGAGCCTCGGCCTTGCCTTCGGCGGCTCAAGAACGTGCTCTCAAGCGGAACTGAACCGACCTCGCCTATGGCATCATGCGGCTGCGGACGCTACCGCCCGACCCTCGTCCGCTCGGACGCCGCTTCGAGCGCCTTCGCGTCGGCCGGAGCAGGGGCAGCCGGCTTGGCGGCACTCTGCGCTGCCTGTGCTACAGGCAGCGCGGGCGCCACGGCCGGAGCGGCGGCAGTCTTCTCCGGCTGAGCAGGCGCCGGCGCGGAAGCACGGCCAAGGAAGCTCTTGAAGACATAGCCTTCCTTGCCGTTGTAGGAAATCTTGCACCAACTGCTGCAACTCAGCACATGCACGCTCGCCTTCCTCGGCACAACGCCGATCGAGCGGCTGCCGTTGCTTGCGCCGGCGTGCAATTTGACGTCCGTATGCACCGTGCTCACATAGCCGCCCGGAGTATTGTCGGCCTCGTCGGCCGATGCCTTGGCTGGCACCGAGAGCGGATTGGCATTGACACCCGGCAGCGTCGTCTCTTCGGAAGAATCCGCAGGGGAAGAATTCTGGGGGGAGGATTCCGCCGAAGGCAGCGCCGCCGTCACCGCCTTGTCGACCGGATGCGCCGCCTGCGAAGGCGACGCGTAGGCAAGCTTCTTCGGTGCTTCCGGCTCCGCAGCTTCCGTTTTAGGTGCCTCCGTTTTCGACACCGCCATCTTCGGCTCTTCCGTAGGCACCGGCGCGCTCTGCGGATCGTTCACTTTCGGCGTGGCGTCGGCATCCCCGGCCGGCGCTGTATCCGTTTGCTCAGCCTGCGGCTGCGGGGCGGCAGCTACTTTGGCGCCCTCCGCATCGCCCCAGCGTGCATTGTCAGGAGCAGGTACCTTCGCGCTGACGCCCTTCGGCGCGACGGCAGCCGCTTTCACCGGAGCAGCCGGCGCGGCAACTCGTTCGGCGGCCCCTTGAGGGGCGTCTGCGTTCGCCTTCGGGCCTTCGGCGGCCGCAACCGGCGCCTGTGCCACCGCCGTTTCGGTCTTGACCGGCGCGGCGGCATTGGCGACGGCAGCATCCGGACCAGCCGCAAATGTATGCATGAGATAGAAAGCGCCGAGTGCGACGCCTGCCAAAAGCGCCAGCGCGCCGGCGGGCAATAGCACGCGGCGGCCAAGCGACGGACCCTCCGGCTCATCGGCGGCGGCCTGGCCTACATAGCGTCCATCCCAGTTGTAGCGGCCACGCCGTCGCGGCTTTGCCGCATCGTTAGCGGCCAGCGTCGGATAGCGCTGCGGGCTAGCCTGCGTCGCCCCAACAGCCGGCTGCGGCGCCGGGCGGAAGACTTCGCGTTGCGGAAAATTCAGGAGTTGCTTCTCACCGGCCTTCCTGTCGGAAAGGCTCTGCCATGCCTGCAAGGCGCTGTGTTGAAGCGGCGGCGCATTCCTTGCGGCGTCGGCGGGTTTAAGTCCCTGACTGCCTCTCAAATTCCCTACTCCGAACCGGCACTACCGACGACCAAGCTCCCAAGCCGCCCCTCGTGCATAGTGTCCTTGCTACCTTTTCGGCTCGCGCGTAGATGATTTTTTCCTCGCACCAGCCCTGTGTCGAATTTGCACCATTCGAAATAATTGTGGCGATCACGTGCCCAAAAAACGATTTTCTTCTATCTTTCGCGGGGTTAGTAAAGTCACAAATGGCAAAAATGTGCGACAATCGGTTGCAATAGGCTTCTTTTCCCGCGGAATCGACATTCCGCGCCCGTGGTGGTCCCTCCCCCCGTCACGCGTCGGCTGCGGCGCAAATGCTCGTAGCCAGTCGTCGCCGATCTAAGAAGCCGGAGCGTTCTACATACAGGCACAATCATCCGGCGGCGCCGAACGCGGCCAGGAAAAAACAGACCAGAGCAGCGGGTCGCTCCGATCGGAACGCCCGCTGCTCCAGTCCAGACAACTTCCGTTACGATCAGCTCAGGCCTTCGATCTGGCCGTCGTCGTTGAGGAATATCTTCTCCGATGATGGCTTGCTGGGCAGACCCGGCATGGTCATGATCTCGCCGCAGATCGCCACGACGAAACCGGCGCCCGCCGAAAGCCTGACCTCGCGCACCGGCACCACATGGCCGGTCGGCGCGCCACGCAGATTGGGATCGGTCGAAAAGGAATATTGCGTCTTGGCCATGCATACAGGCAGGTTGCCGTAGCCCGCCTGTTCCCACTGGTGCAACTGGTCGCGCACGCTCTTGTCGGCGATCGCTTCCGAACCGCGATAGATGCGCTTCACGATGGTGTTGATCTTCTCGAAGAGAGGCAGTTCGTCGGGATAGAGCGGCGCAAACTGGGAAGCGCCGGATTCGGCGAGCGCCGCCACTTTCCTCGCAAGCTCCTCCGTTCCCTTCGAGCCCTCGGCCCAGTGGCGGCAGACGATTGCCTCCTCACCCATCGAGGCGACGTAATCCTTGAGCGCCTGTATCTCGGCTTCGGTATCGGAATGGAAATGGTTGATCGCGACGATCGCCGGCACGCCGAACTGACGCACATTCTCGATATGGCGGCCGAGATTGGGCGCCCCCTTCTTCACCGCCTCGACGTTCTCGGGGCCCAGCTCTTCCTTCTTGACGCCACCGTTCATCTTCATGGCGCGGATGGTGGCAACGATCACGGCCGCGGCCGGCTTCAGCCCCGCCTTGCGGCACTTGATGTCGAAGAATTTCTCCGCGCCGAGATCGGCACCGAAGCCCGCCTCCGTCACCACATAGTCGGCAAGTTTCAGCGCCGTAGTGGTGGCCATGACCGAATTACAGCCATGGGCGATATTGGCGAACGGCCCGCCATGGACGAAGGCCGGATTGTTTTCCAGCGTTTGCACCAGATTCGGCTGGATCGCATCCTTCAGGAGCACCGCCATCGCCCCGTCGGCCTTGAGGTCGCGGGCATAGACCGGACTCTTGTCGCGCCGATAGGCGACGATGATGTCACCGAGGCGCTTCTGCAGATCCTTCAGATCGCGTGCAAGGCAGAGGATCGCCATCACCTCCGAGGCGACCGTGATATCGAAGCCGGCCTCGCGCGGATAGCCGTTGGCGACGCCGCCGAGCGAGCACACGATCTGGCGCAGCGCCCGATCGTTCATGTCCATCACGCGTCGCCATGTCACGCGCCGCGTATCGATGCCGAGATCGTTGCCCCAGTAGATGTGATTGTCGATCAGAGCGGACAGGAGATTGTGGGCGGTAGTGATGGCGTGGAAGTCACCTGTGAAATGCAGGTTCATGTCATCCATCGGCACGATCTGCGCATAGCCGCCGCCGGCCGCACCGCCCTTCATGCCGAAATTCGGACCGAGCGAGGCTTCGCGAATGCAGACGACGGCCTTCTTGCCGATGCGGTTCAGCCCGTCGCCGAGGCCGACCGTGGTCGTCGTCTTGCCCTCGCCGGCGGGCGTCGGGTTGATCGCCGTGACCAGGATCAGCTTGCCATCCTTGTTCTTCTGCACCGACTTGATGTAGTCGGCCGTCACTTTCGCCTTGTCGTGGCCATAGGGCAGGAGATGCTCGGCCGGAATGCCGAGTTTCGCGCCGATCTCCATGATCGGTTTCTTTTTGGCGGCACGGGCGATTTCGATGTCGGACTTGAACTCGGCCATTCGGCTTTCCTTCAAAAATGGCGGTGGAAAATGAGACCGATCGTGGAGGATCGGGGGCGAATTGTCGATCAAGCGGACGGGATAAAGGAGCCGATGTCCTCCCCATCGGTTACGGGGAGGCATAAAAGCGCGACGGCGGAAAATTCCGCCGTCTCAAAACAGCCGCCGAATGCACCGATTGCGACAGGCAAGACGCTATCCTGCCCGCTTCTGCCATAAATGATGGAGTGCGACCGCAGAGGCGGCGGCAACGTTCAGGCTGTCGAAATCGGGCGCCATGCCGATCCGCACCGTCCTGAGCGTCGAAAGCAGTCCGGCCGGCAGGCCCTCCCCTTCGCTGCCGAGGACAAGCGCCATACGAGCCGCCGGCGCCAGATCCGCGATTTCCGCTTCGCCCGCAGGCGAAAGCGCGAGCACTGAAAAGCCCGCCTCGTTCAAAGTCGCGACCGCCGAGCCCGCACTGCCTTCCCGAACGAAAGGCACTTTCAACGCCGCGCCGACCGAGACCCGGATCGCCTTGCGATAGAGCGGATCGCATGAGGTCTCGTCGAGGACGATCGCGTCGGCGCCGAAGGCGGCCGCGTTGCGGAAGATCGCGCCGACATTGTCGTGATTCGAGATGCCGACCAGCACAACGACGAGCGCTTTTTCCGGCAGGTCCGCGATCAGTCTCAAAAGGCCGTCTTCAGTACGTCGGCGGCCAAGAGCGAGCACGCCGCGATGCAGATGGAAGCCGGCGATACGGTCGATGACGTCCTGGCTTGCCGCATAAACAGGCGTGCCCTCCGGCATCGCCGACAGCGTCTCCTGCATCCCCATGACACGGTTTTCCAGAAGGAGCACCGATTCCACTGCGAATCGCCGCGCGGCGAAAAGCACATTGAGCACCACCTTGCCCTCGGCGACGAAAAGGCCTTCCCGGCCGGAAAGGTCCTTCTCCCGGATGTCCCGGTAATGCGCGATCCGCGGATCGTCCGGATCGTCTATGCGAACAAGATCGATGCTCATAACAGGGTAATTACCGGCGGGACATAGTGTCGGGACCTAGCTCGGTAAAGACGGCTTGTCGCCCCCCGAATGTGCCAGTTCCGGCCCGTCGGCCCTCGGCTCGCCGAAAAGCCCTTCGAGCGTGCTGAGCACCTCCCTCACCTGTTCGGAGTGGCAGGAATAGAAAATCGTCTGCCTGACCCGTCGCGTCGCCACCAGTTCCTCACCGCGAAGTTTCGCCAGATGCTGTGAAAGCGCCGATTGACTCAGTTGCACTTTCTCGGCGATGGCCCCTACGGACATCTCGCCATCTACCAGAAGACAGAGGATTGCAAGGCGCTTCCCATTGCCAAGTATCGCCAGAAACCTTGCGGCTTCTCCAGATTTTTCAAATAGCGCCCCGGAAATCATTAGTAATTCCTAATATGATTCACTCTCCGACCTGGACAAACACCCGATTTGAATAGACCTGGATTACCGGCCCCTTCCATTCCTCAGAATCATTTCAGGATGATATTGAACCGCGCTTGAGTATTTCAAGTTAAAACTAACGGTGGCACGATCCGCCGTCCTTCACCCAGCGTTGCGATCGGCGGCGACCTCGTCGGTCGCGGCCATTTCCACCAGCGTCCGGCGCAAGCCGGAAAGATCATCCACAGGCGCCGGAAAGAAGACGCGGCGGGTCGTATCGGAACGCTGGAGGTCCAGGCCTTCGGGATCGGCCGCCACCGCCAGCCAGCCCGTCTCGCGCGCGCCGGCGAAATGCCGTGCGTAGAAATCTAGCGCGCCGGCGTGATCGGCATTCATATGGTCGATTGCCGACTGCTCGCCACCTGCGATCGCGGCCACTCCCGGTCCTGCCAGCACGATGTCGTCACGGGTCAGACGATAGGCCCTGGCGAAACCGCCATTGAGGCTGGATCGCTCGATCTTCAGCCGGAAGAAGGAAAAATCCTTGAAGCCGGCGTAAAGCTTCGCCTTGGGATGGCGGTTGAGATAGCGCCGCCCTGCCTCGTCACATTCCGGCATGCCGCGTTCCAGCCTCTCGGCGTGGCACATCAGCGTGATGCGGGCATAGGCGAGCGGATCGCCGCTGCCGGGCTCGCCGAGAAGCAGCGAACAACGCGGATCGGCAAGGATAAATCCCGTATGCTCGGAGAGCCCCGAGACGAGGACGATCGGATCGCCGGCTACCTCCGTCGCCACGGCGACACGGCTTGCGAATGGCGCTCCCGTTTCGGGTTCCAGCGAGGCGAGCGCCCCGTAGCGGGCGGTTCTGAGCAGTTTCCTGGCGAGCCGGATGCCTTCCTCGTCGGTTTCCTGGATAACGTTCTTTTCTTCGGCCATTCGTTCCTCGGTTAGACCCATCGGTAGCGCTGTCATGGATGGCACCGCCAGCGGCCCCACTCTATCGGCGATCAGCGCGGCGCCATGCGGATTGCTCCGTCGAGCCGGATCGTCTCGCCGTTCAACATCTGGTTCTCGACGATATGGCAGGCAAGAGCGGCATATTCGACGGGTTCACCGAGGCGCGGCGGGAACGGCACCTGTTGGCCAAGCGATTGCTGCGCTTCTTCCGGCAGGCCTGCCATCATCGGCGTGCGGAAGATGCCGGGGGCGATTGTGCAGACCCGTATGCCGGAGCGGGAAAGGTCGCGTGCCACCGGCAGCGTCAGACCCACGATGCCGCCTTTCGAGGAGGAATAGGCGGCCTGACCGACCTGCCCGTCGAAAGCGGCGACGGATGCGGTGTTGATGATGACGCCGCGCTCACCGCCCTGAAGTGGTTCAAGATCCTGCGTACGCGCCGCGAACAGACGGATCATGTTGAAGGAGCCGACGAGGTTCACCTCCAGCACCTTACGGTAGAGGTCGAGCGGATGCGGCCCGTCCTTGCCGACTGTCTTCATGGCGATGGCGACGCCGGCGCAATTGACCAGTATGCGCGCCGGGCCAAGCTTCGCGGCGGCATCGGCAAAGGCCTTTTCGCCGCCCTCGGCGCTCGACACATTGCATTCGAAGGCCGCCCCGTCGATCTCGGCGGCAACCTTTTCGGCCTTCTCCACCTGCAGGTCGAAGATCGCTACTTTAGCGCCCCTGGCGGCAAGCGCCCGCGCGGTCGCCTCGCCGAGCCCCGAGCCGCCGCCGGTGACGATCGCAACCTGGCCTGATGGATTCATGTTCTGCTCCGGCTTCTAAACGTTTGGACGACTGGATCGGCCAACAGTAGCGGGCTCCGCGCCCGTGGCGCAAGCCGCGCGCCGTGCGCCTTTTTGCCAATACTTTTCCGGCGGCGAACACTTGAAGCCGCCCGCGAGGCGAACCAGTGGCCGGGCGAACTCGGTAAGAGGTAACCGCCGGGAGGACGAACGGTACCGAGCCCTACCGCCTGATGATCGCGCTCAGCACGTCGCGGACGCCGATCGAGCCGACGAAGCGGGACTGCTCGTCGAACAGCGCGACCGGCGCGGTCTGGCTTTCGTGCATGGCGTGCATCACCGTCTTGAGCGACGTTCCGGCCTTGGCCCAGAACACCTGCGGCGCGTCCGGCGACAATCTCTCGATGTCGTCGCAGGACACCCACTCCGCCGGCCGGCCATTGCGCTCGGCGTCGATGACGAGGCCGTTCGTGTCGATCCTGAACCGTGTCGTGTTGCGCCGGTCGAGCCACACCCAGCCGTCACCGGCCTCGTCGAGGTCGCGGCGATCCCGCATGACGTTCCACGCCGTCAGCACGGAGAGCGGGTTCACATTGGCGATGAACTCGCGCACGTAGTCGTTCGCGGGCCTCAGGACGATGTCCTCCGGCGCACCGGTCTGTACGATGCGGCCGCCCTCCATGATGGAGATGTGGGTGCCGATCTTGAGCGCCTCCTCCAGATCGTGGCTGACGAAGATGATGGTCTTCTGCAGCCGTTCCTGAAGCTGCAGCAACTCGTCCTGCAGCTTGGTGCGGATCAGCGGATCGAGCGCCGAGAATGGCTCGTCCATCAGGAGGATCGGCGCTTCCGTGGCGAAGGCACGCGCCAGCCCGACGCGCTGCTGCATGCCGCCGGAAAGCTCGTGCCCGTATTTCTTCGCCCACTGGTCGAGGCCGACAAGCTTCAACTGGGCGGCGACGCGCTCGCGGCGCTCGGCCTCAGGCACGCCGGCAAGTTCGAGGCCCAAGCCGACATTCTGTTCGACCGTGCGCCAGGGCAGGAGCGCGAATTGCTGGAAGACCATGGCCACCTGCGTCTGGCGGATATGGCGAAGCGTCTTCTCGTCCGCGCTCACCACGTCGACCATGCGCTCTCCGTCGCGGACCAGCACCTTGCCCCGCGCCGGCACGTTGAGCCGGTTGACGGCGCGCAGAAGCGTCGATTTGCCGGAGCCGGAAAGCCCCATCAGCACGCAGATCTCGCCGGTCTCGACGGTGAGGTTGGCGCCGGCGCAGCCGAGCACGGAGCCGGTTTCGGCCAGGATCTCCTCTCGGCTCGCGCCTCGGTCGATCATTTCGAGCGAGCGGCGCTGCTCCTCGCCGAAGACGATATCGACATTCTGGAAATCGACCGCGACCGTCATTTCGCCTCTCCGATGCGGCAGATTCGGTCAAGGATGATGGCGATGACCACGATCGCCAGACCCGCCTCGACGCCGAGCGGGATATTGACGGAGTTAAGCGCCCTGACGACCGGCTTGCCGAGCCCATTGGCGCCGATCAGCGCGGCGATGACGACCATGGAGAGCGAGAGCATGATGCATTGCGTCAGCCCTGCCATGATGGTCGGCAGGGCCGAGGGCAATTCCACCTTCCAGAGCAATTGCCGTTTCGTCGCGCCGAAGGCCTGCCCGGCCTCGAGCATCGGCTTTGGCACCGAGGTGATGCCGAGATAGGTGAGCCGGATCGGCGAGGGCATGGCGAAGATGACGGTGACGATGAGCCCGGGGGCGATGCCGAGGCCGAAGAGGATGAGGACCGGGATCAGGTAGACGAAGGTCGGCATGGTCTGCATCAGGTCGAGCAGCGGATGCAGGATGCGGTAGACGCGCGGCTTGTGCGCCGCCCAGATGCCGATCGGCACGCCGATCGCCATGGAGACGGCCGTCGCCGCAACGACCAGCACCAGCGTCTCCACCGTTTCCCGCCATAGGCCCTGGTTGATGATGAAAAGGAGGCCGATGGCGACTGCGAGCGCCAGCTTCCACGATTTCTGCAGCCACCATGCGAGCGCCACGATCAGGATCACCAGCACGACCGGCGGTATCCACAGCATGAGGCCGATGAGGGATTCGAGCAGGGATTTCAGGCCGTCCGACAAGCGGTCGAAAAACCAAGAGAAATTGGTGGTCAGGAAATCGAAGAATTCCTTCCCCCACGCCCCGATGGGGATTTTCCAGTCCGCGATGAATTGCGAGATCGGGTCCATGCCTCCCCCTTCGGTAATGTTAAGGCGCAGCCCCTTTTCGCCTCGTTCTTCTCTCCGTCTTGCGGAGAGAAGATACCGGCAGGCAGATGAGGCGGCGGGCTGCGCTCAACCGGTCAACCCGATGCTGCCCTCATCCGGCCCTTCGGGACACCTTCTCCCCACAAGCGGGAAGAACGGATCGCTGCGCCTTACGACCCCAGTTTCTCCTTCAAAGCCGCCTTGGCGTCCTTGCCGTCGAAGGTGGTGACGCCGTCGAGCCAGGCGTCTGCGGCGTTCGGATTGGCCTTCAGCCAGTCGGTCGCGACCTTCCCGGCGTCGCCGCCCTTGAGGATCCCGTCCATCATCTTGTTTTCCATGGAAAGGTCGAATTTGAGCTGCTTGATGAACTTGCCGACATTCGGGCACTCATCGAGATAGCCGGTGCGGACGTTGGTGTGCACCGTCGCCGCGCCGAAGCCGGAATCGCCCATGCCTTCCAGATAGGTGATCTTCATCTCGCCCATGACCGGGTGCGGGGTCCAGCCGAGGAAGACGATCCAGTCCTTGTTGCGTATGGCCTTCTCGGCCTGGGAGAGCATGCCGGCTTCGGACGATTCCACCAGTTCGAAGCCCTTGAGGTTGCTCTTCGGGTCCTTGATCATGGAGAGCACGATGCGGTTGCCGTCATTGCCCGGCTCGATGCCGTAGATCTTGCTGTCGAACTTGTCCTTGAACTTGCCGATGTCGGTCAGTGTCTTGACGCCGGCTTCGGCCACGTAATCCGGGACGACGAGGCCATAGCCGGCGCCGGTCAGGTTGGTCGAGATGGATTCCACCGACTTGTCCTTGAGGAAGGGCGCGATGTTCTCGTTCATCGAGGGCATCCAGTTGCCGAGGAAGACATCGATGTCCTTGTTCTTGAGCGACTGGTAGGTCACCGGCACCGAAAGCACCTGCGTATCGGGCTTGTAGCCGATGGCGTCGAGGATGACGGAGGCCGTCGCGGTTGTCGCCTGGATGTCCGTCCAGCCGACATCGGCGAAGCGAACGGCCTGGCAGGAGGCGGAATCGCCGGCATAGGCGGCGCCCGTTGCTATGCCTGCTGAAAGGCCGGCGGCCAAAAGCGCCGCGGCAAGCGATCTGGTAAGCGACATCGTACACTTCTCCCATTCTATGATCGTTATGCGGTCCGCCCCGCACCTGATGGCGGCCGGACGGATCTCCCCGGTGGGTTCTCCCTGAACCAAACACCATTTTGCCGCGCTTTCAAGAAGATTGGCCGTGCGTGACACGGCAGGCGATGGCCTTTCGGCGACACGTGAAGGTTGTTCGGAACGACGCCGATGCAGGCGCCCCTCCCCCGCCGCGGTTGTCCAGCGACTGGAAACCGCCTATCTGACGCGAGGGCCGCCCGCCTGCATGGGGGCCATGCACGGGAGGTCGAAGCGTGCTCAATCCGATCGTCGAATTCGTGACGCGTATCTTCCAGTGGATCGGGCGCGCCATCGGCATGTTCATCGCCTGGCTGTGCTGGCCCTTCATGCTGGCCGGCCGCTGGTACACGCGCCGCGGTTGGACCGTTCGTATCGTCACTGGCCTTTGCGTGCTGGTCCTGATCGGGCTCTACGCCAATTTCTTCTGGCAGACGCAGCGCTGGACCGATTTCGATCCCGACTATGCGCAGAGATACGACCTGAAGGACCGACAGGCTTCAGCCGGCGACGAGACCCCGGCCGCTCAGGCGGCGGGCACCGGCCAGAAGGTCTGTGCGCGTTCGGCCATCGTGGACGCCGCCGCCGACCTGACCGATTTCAACGTCAACCAGAATCAGTGGATCTCCTCGATGATCCTCTACAAGCTCGGCTTCTTCGGGCTCGACTGGGACAGGACGCCCTTCTTCGACAACAAGGCCTCCTTCCAGCGCGGCATCAACCAGGCCGTGCGGCGCACATCCGTGGAACTGGTCGACACGCTCGGCCGCGTGCGCGGCACCTCGCAGGTCGATTCCGACCTTCAGGACGCGCGCGGCGCCCTGCAATTCGACGAATATACCTGGTATCTCGGCTGGAACCCGCCGGGACCGAAGACGCCGACGCCGAGCTATTACCGCACCGCGATCAAGAAGCTGCGCGCCTTCAACACCAATCTCGCGGCCTGCCAGACCACCTTCGACGCGCGCGCCGACAACCTGATCCAGTTCATCGACCGGATCGCCAACGATATCGGCTCGACCTCGGCGATCCTGAAGGACCGCGCGGAGAACCACAATAATGGCTGGTTCGACACCCGCGCCGACGACCGCTTCTGGTTCGCCTATGGTCAGCTCTACGGCTACTACGGTATCCTGACCGCGGCGGAAGCCGACTTCGATTCCGTCATCAAGGAGAAGAAGCTGACCACGCTCTGGGACGACATGGAGGGTCAATTTCGCTCCGCGCTCCGGATCCAGCCCTTTATTGTCGCCAATGGCCGTGAGGACGGCTGGATCATCCCCAGCCATCTGACCACAATGGGCTTCTACATATTGCGCGTCCGCTCCAACCTGGTCGACATCAAGGCCGTGCTGCAGCAGTAGCCTACTGTCGCCCGGCCGCTGCCTCGCGCAACGCACGTACACGTTCGGCAAGACTGGGTCCGTCCGTCGCCTCCTCGGCACCCTCCGCCTCAGGCATGGCGAGCGCCTTTTCGATGGGCGAGCCCGGCCCTTCGATCAGGGCGGTCAGTGCCACCATCTCGGCGGCCAGATTGCTGATCTTCTCGCGCAGCGCCGTTTCCCCGGATCCGGCCTCGTGCACAGGCGCCTGCGGCGAAAGCGAAGCTGTCCGCAACCTCTTGTTCTCGCGGGTCAGCGTGGTCAACCGTTCTTCCAGCCGCTTGCGGTCGGCCTTGAGCCGCGCGAGCGCTTCCTGCTGTCCATCGGAACCGGCCGAGGACGCCTCGGCGGCATCCTTCATATCCGAGGCCCCTGTTTCCTGCGCTTCGCCCGGTGTGGCCGTTCCATTCGCGCGTTCGCCTGGACGGGCGCGCTCACGTTCGCCTCGTGCAAGCGCTTCATCCCGATCGGCGATCGTGGCAAGCGCCTTTTCCAACCTGCGCTCCAGATCGGTCGATCGCGCCCGCTCGGTCTTCAGCGCCTCGCGCCCGGATTTGTTGTCGAGCGCCATGTCGCGCAATTTCTGCTCGCCTACGCGGCGCTGTTCCTTGAGCTCTGCGATATCGTCCTGCAGTTTGGCGACTTCCGCCTCCCGCGCCGCCAGCTCGATCTGCCGGTTTGAAACTTCGAGGCTGGCGTCGGTGGCTGCAAGGTCGAGCCGGGAAATCTCGGCATCCTTGTCGGTCAGTTGAGCGCTGATCGCCGCGAATTTCGCGGAGAGGGCTTCCACCTCCTCGCCGGCCGCCTTGAGTGCCGCCTCAAGCCCACCGCTCTTCTTGTCGAGCGCGCCGCTTTCCACTTTCAGACTATCGCGCTCATCCGCCAACTGCCTGAGTTCGTCGCGACCCCGCTCGATCTCGATCATCTGGCTGGCGACGCGGTCCTGAAGGCTCTTCACCTTCATTTCGAGGCGTCGCGCCGACATGGCGAACTCGGCCCGCAGCCCGTCTTTTTCGGCCTGGATCTCGTTCATGGTGAGCGGCACCGTCGCCCGGATGCGCCGCTCCGTCAGTCGCACAGCGCGGCGCCAGAACGCCGGCGCGACCAGGAGCACGACCAGCACCGCACAGAGAAAGCCGAAGCCGAAGAAAAGGAGCGACTGGATCACCGGGATTTATCCGCAAAGCGCGCCGGACGTTGCCGACGCGCTGCTATTTGCCACAAGGACGTGCTTTTGTGCCAGCGGCGATCCGACCCGGCCGAAACCCGTCCTTCCGGAATCAGAACGGATTCCAGGTCGGCTGCTGGGTCAGCTTCAGATAACCCAGATTGATCCCGAGCCTCGCGCCGACGCCGGTGCGAACCGGCACCAGAAGCACGTTGCCGTGCTTGAGCACATTGAAGCCAAGACCGGCGACGACATAGGCCGAACCGGCCACGCCGGCATAACGCTCATAAAGATCGCCGACACTGTCGAGATTATACACCAGCACCATCAGCCGCGAACCCTCGGCGCCGAAATCCCAGCCGATCGACGGTCCCTGCCAGAAGACCTTATGGTCGCCGGCATTCTTGGTATAGAGCGTGCCTTCGCCATAGGTCAGGCCGCCGATGATGGCGCCCGACCCCTGTTCTCCGAGCACGTAGCCGTTTGGAAGGCCATAGGTAGAGAATATCTTCTCCACGACGCTGGCGAGGCCGCCCGACGTGGACCCGAAGAACCGGTTGCCGGAATCGACGATTTCCTGTGCCGTGTAGCCTGTATCGGCACGTGCGCCGGGAGCGGCGACCGCAAGGACGGCGAGACACGTGGCGAAAATAGCGATGAAACGGACGGCGATCCGCTTCGGTAGATTAAAGTTCATGGTCTCGGTCTCCCTATGGGAGCCCATTCGCCGACGCCTCGGCCCCGGGCTGCCTTGCATGGCCGCTTCTCGGAACATGCAAATTAGCCCGTAATCCTTTTTCAACTATTAAGCTCGCACATGGAGATGGCCGAGAAACGGCCCAAAGGGCGGGATTGCGGGACGGGATTGCCGAAAAATTTTGCGATTTTCGCGAGGGAATGCGATTTCCCCCGTCGGAGGCGATAATCGGTGCGGACGGTGATTCGCGACACACGCGATGCTGATTGACGAAAAAGCAGGGACGGTTGGAAATGGCTGACATATTCACGTTGACGGCACCGGAACTGGCGGCGCTGCTATGCAGCCGGGTCTGCCACGACATCATCTCGCCGGTCGGCGCCATCAACAACGGGCTCGAACTTCTCGACGAGGGCGGCGCCGACGAGGACGCGATGAATCTGATCCGCGCCTCCGCCAGGAACGCCTCCGCGAGACTGCAATTCGCGCGCATCGCCTTCGGCGCGGCCGGATCGGCCGGCATGCAGATCGACACAGGCGACGCCGAGGCTGTCGCCAACGCCTTCATGCGGAACGAAAAGCCGGAATTCACCTGGACAGGCCCGCGCGCCTACCTGCCGAAGAACAAGGTCAAGCTCCTGCTCAATCTCATCATGATCGCCAATGCCGCCATCCCGCGCGGCGGCAAGCTTTCCGTGATGTTGGAAAACCCCGAGACGGAGCCGAAATTCACGCTGGTCGCAAGCGGCCCGATGGTTCGCGTGCCACCGAAATTCCTGGAAATGCATTCCGGCCAGAAGCCGGAAGAGGCAATCGATGCGCATGCGGTGCAGCCCTACTACACGCTGCTTCTCGCGCGCGAGACCGACATGACGATCGAGATCCGCGCCTCGGCGGAGGAGATCCGGCTGACGGCGAGCCGGCAGTAGGATCTGCTGCTCGCTTCCGAAGCTGGACGCCGTTTGGCAGGCACGGAAGCGCAGCGGAAACCGGATCGGTGGCGGAACGTTAGGAAATCCGCTTTCGCGCCGTCTGTTGCTCGGCAGCTTTGCCTTCATGTCGCTGATAAGGGGATGCAGGTGACGATCTACGCTTCGGCCGCATTGGCTTATCTCGTCCAGTTGGCACTGTTCCTGACGTTGAACATCCGCGGCAAATACAGTCTGGTCGGCCATGCCGTCAGCGACTATGGCATCGGCCCCTCGCGACGGCTGTTCACGATATACGGCTTGATCGGCATCGTCGCGGCAATCGCCCTGGGCGCGGCCGTGCTGACGGATGGACGGTTTCCATTGCGCGGCGGGGTATATCTGCTGGCCATGGCGACGCTAAGGCTGGGCGTACTCGCTTTCCCGACCGATCTGGAGGGCGAACGCCTGACCAAAA
>JBDZVC010000519.1:0-2758 GCA_040255475.1 Phyllobacteriaceae bacterium
CTTGCCGCCCGGAAACTGGTGCGAGGCCTTCAGCGTGACGGCGCCGGCGCCGCCGGCAAGCGCGAACGAAAAGCCCACGGCCGCGGCCATGATTGCAATGCTGGATTTCATTTTTTCCTCCCTGCGGGCTGTCGCCGCATGTCGTTGGGTATTCCTCCGTACCCGCCCCACTCTAACGGACATGCACGCGCTGTCAACGTTCCTGTATACAAGAATGATATTGCTGAATGCAGGAACCTGCTCTACGCTTGGCCATGGCATTGAGGAGCGCGGACAGGATCAGGGAGGAACTCGAGCAGGCCATCATGGCGGCCGAGTTCGCCGAAGGCGAACGGCTCGACGAGGTGACGCTGGCGGCGCGCTTCTCCGTGTCGCGTACGCCGGTGCGCGAGGCGCTGCATGCGCTCGCCGCTTCCGGGCTGGTCGAGACTCTCCCACGGCGCGGCGTCTTCGTGCGCTATCCGAGCTTCATCAAGCTGGTCGAAATGTTCGACGTCATGGCTGAACTGGAGGCCATGTGCGGGCGGCTTGCGGCGCGACGCATCACCGAGGAAGAACTGGAGCGGCTGGAAGAGGCGGCCGTCGCCTGCGAGAAGGCGATGGAGAAGGGCGACGCCGACGAATATTACCGCGAGAACGAGCGCTTTCACCACATTCTCTATCATGCCAGCGGCAATTCATTTCTGGCCGAACAGGCGTCGCGGCTGCACAAGCGGCTGCAGCCCTTCCGGCGGCTCCAGCTTCGTGTGCGCGGACGGCTCCGGCAGTCGATGCAGGAGCACCGGGACGTGCAGAAGGCGGTGGCGGCGGGTGACGCGGAGGGCGCTGCCGTCACGCTTCGCCGGCATATTTCCATACAGGGCGAGAATCTGAAGGACCTGATGGCGAACTTCGCCCGCTACCATCAGCGGACGATGCCACGAAAGGCGTGAGTGGCCGTCGGACCCGTCTGTTGAACGGCGCGCCCTTCCGCTATGGTCACGGCGATAGCTGAACAGGAGAGAGCATTGCCCGAGACGATCCGGCTCACCAGCGGCGGTTCGTCCGCGACGATCTCGGGATTCGGCGCGGAACCGCTGGCGTGGTCGGTCGGCGGCCGCGACCTCCTGTGGAGCGGCGATCCGGCCTTCTGGCCGCGGGTCAGCCCGGTTCTCTTCCCCACCGTCGGGCGTGTGCGGGGCGGCGAGCTTCATGTCGACGGCAGAGCCTATCCGATGGCGATCCATGGCTTCGCGCCGGAAAGCGAATTCCTGATCGTCGAACGGTCGGATGACAGCGTGCGGCTTGCGCTGGAGGACAATGAGGAAACGCGGAGGCGCTATCCTTTCTCTTTCCGGCTCGAAGTCGCCTATCGGCTCGCGCAAGACGCCCTTTCGACCGAATTCCGTATCGCCAATCCAGGTGATCGCCCGCTTCCCTTCGCGCTCGGTTTCCATCCGGGTTTTTGCTGGCCGTTCGGGGAGGGCGGGCGCGAGGGCCATTCAATCGAGTTCGAGTTCGCGGAGAGCCCGGCTGTTCCCGTCATCACGAAGGACGGGCTGTTTTCAAGCGAGAAGCGGCCGGTGCCGCTGCAGGGGCGACGACTGCCGCTCGATGAAAATGTGCTGGCGAAGGAAGCGCTCTGTTTCCTCGGCGCGCGGAGCCGCTGGGTCCGCTTCGTCGGCCCCGAAGGCGTGATCCGCATGAGCGCAGAGAATTTTTCGCACTGGGCACTATGGGGCCGGGCCGGCGCGCCCTTCGTCTCGATCGAGGCGTGGACGGGCCATGGCGATCCGGACGGCTTTGCCGGCGACATCACGGAGAAGCCATCCATGCGCTTTCTGGAATCGGGCGGCCGTTCCCTGCATCGAGTCGAGTTCCGCTGGCAGGAGGAGGGCTGAGGGAAGATGGCCTTCCCGCCCGAACGCATCGTGTGCCTGACCGAGGAGACGGTGGAGACGCTTTATCTCCTCGGCCAGCAGCGTCGCATCGCCGGTGTGTCCGGCTATGCGGTACGGCCGCCCGAGGTGCGCAAGGAAAAGCCGCGCGTCAGCGCCTTCATCTCGGCGGACATTCCGAAGATCCTCGCGCTCAAGCCCGACCTCGTTCTGACCTTCTCCGACATGCAGGCCGACATCGTCGCCAGCCTCATCCGCGAGGGGGTGGAGGTCCATGCCTTCAACCAGCGCACGGTCGCGGGCATCTTCGCCATGATCGAAACGCTCGGCGCAATGGTCGGCGCGGCGGACAAGGCGGCCGGTCTGGTCGCGGGTTACCGGGGAAGGATCGCAGCGCTCCGCGCTACAGCGCCTGCCGCCCGCCAGCGCATCTATTTCGAGGAATGGGACGAGCCGCTCATCTCCGGCATCGGCTGGGTGTCGGAACTGGTCGGGATCGCCGGCGGCGAGGATTGTTTTCCCGAGCTCGCCGGCTGCGCCGGCGCTCGCGATCGTATCGTGCAGCCACAGGATGTGATCGCGGCTCGGCCCGACATCATCATCGGTTCATGGTGCGGAAAGAAATTCCGGCCGGAGAAGGTTGCCGCGCGGGATGGCTGGTCGGAAATCCCCGCTATCCGAAATGGGCGTATCCATGAGATCAAATCGACTGTTATCCTGCAGCCCGGGCCGGCGGCACTTACCGACGGGCTCGACCGGCTTGCTGCGATCATCCGCGCCGGTTCCTGACTGTCGGAACCTGCGCCGCGATGGCGCGTTTCGCGAACCCGAAGGAGAGTGAAGATGGCGCATGTGACCTATCATATCGTGGAGCATGACGG
>JBDZVC010000520.1:0-2745 GCA_040255475.1 Phyllobacteriaceae bacterium
CCGGCGAGCTCATCCTTTCCGCCGGCCGGCCAATCCTCTTTGCATCGAAGGATCATCGGCCGATGACGGCGGAAAACGTCCTCGTCGCCTGGAAGGATACACGCGAATGCCGCCGCGCTGTCGTCGATGCGTTGCCCTTCCTTACTGCCGCTCGCCACGTCCTGGTGGCGACGATCGCGGAGGACGAGAGGATGCCGGCGAGAGAGAGCGTCGCCGATGTCGTGCGCTTTCTCATGAAGCATGGGGTCAAGGCACGTTCGGAGGTCCTCGACGCCGACAAGATGGACGCCGCGGAAGCACTCCTGACCGCCGCAACGGAGACCGGCGCAGATCTCATCGTCGCCGGCGGCTACGGGCACAGCCGGCTGCGCGAATGGGCGTTTGGCGGGGTGACCCGCGGGCTGATCGAGGATTCCTCGACGAACCGACTCCTCGCCAACTAGGCAGAACGCCTCCCGCCATGTTGACGACGCTGCATCGACGGACGGCTCGCGGCCCCCTCATCCGGGAAAATCCGATCCAGCGCCTTCCTTCTCCGCCGTCAGCCGGTAGCTGCGCCATGTTTTGGGCAGTGCCGGCGGAAAAGCTTCTGGTCGACCTGCACTCGGAAGCCAGCGGCCTGTCCTCCGCCGAGGCGGCGACCAGACTCCGCTCGGCCGGCCCGAACGCGATCGGCCGAGGGCGCAGTGCCTCCGCCGTCGCGGCCTTCGCGCGGCAGTTCCGCAGCCCGCTGGTGCTCATCCTGATCTTCGCGGCCGCCGTCTCGGCCTTCGTTGGCGAAGGCAGCGAGGCGACCATCATCGGCACAATCGTGCTGGCAAGCTGCGCCCTTTCCTTCACGCAGGAATACGGGGCTTCGAGAGCGATGGAGGCGTTGAAGGCACGCATTTCGCGAAAGGCGTCTGTACTGCGCAATGGCATGGAGACAGCTGTTGCCGTCGAAGAAATCGTGCCGGGCGACGTCATCCGGCTGTCGGCCGGAAACCTGATCCCGGCGGACGGCGTGCTACTCGACGCGCGTGATCTCAACGTCAGCGAGGCGGTCCTTACCGGCGAGAGCTTCCCGGTGGTGAAGGCGCCTGGCCTCTCGCCCGTGGACGCGCCCGTAAGCCAGCGCGGCAATGCGGTCTTCACCGGCACTTCCGTGCGCAGCGGCACAGGCGCGATGGTGGCCGTCCTGACGGGCAAGGATACGGAATTCGCGGCGATCGCGGCTGCCGTGGCGCATGCCGTGCCGGAGACCGACTTCGCGCGAGGCATCCGCCGCTTCGGCTATCTGATGACGGAGATCATGCTGGCCATCGTCATCCTGGTCTTCTTCGCCAACCTCCTGTTGCACCGTCCGGCTGTCGATTCGCTTCTTTTCTCGCTGGCGCTCGCCGTCGGCCTGACCCCGGAGCTCCTGCCGGCCATCATCAGCGTCACCCTGGCGCGTGGCGCCCGCACCATGGCGGCGGCGGGCGTCATCGTACGGCGTCTCGACGCCATCGAGAATTTGGGCAGCATGGATATCCTTTGCACCGACAAGACTGGTACGCTTACCGAAGGCGCCATTCATCTCGACGCCTGGATGGATCCTTTCGGGACAGCTTCTCCCCAGGTGAGATTCTGGGGACTCATCAACGCGACGCTGCAGACAGGCATGGCGAATCCTCTGGACGAGGGAATCGTTTCCGCGCGCACTCCGCAAGACGATCTCTCCGGATATAAAAAGGTCGACGAGATACCCTATGATTTCGTCCGCAAGCGGCTGTCGGTCATCGTCCGGCAGCAGGGCGACGGCGAGGACCTGATGGTATGCAAGGGCGCCGTGGCCAGCATTGCCGCCGCCTGTGCCTCCGTTCTCGACCTGTCCGGCACGCGGCCGCTGAGCGAACTGGAGGCAAAGGCCATCGACGACAGGGTCCACGGCTGGAGCGCCCAGGGCTATCGCGTTCTCGGCCTCGCCGTGCGCCGTTTCCCGTCAAGGGAAGCCTATCGCCGCGAGGATGAGACGGACTTGGCCTTCGCCGGCTTCCTGCTGTTCCTCGACCCTCCCAAACCAGGAATCGACATCACGCTGAAGGCGCTCGCCGCGCGAGGCATCAAGGTAAAGATCATCTCCGGAGACAACCGCCATGTCGCGATGCACCTCGCCGAGACCATCGGCCTGCCGCACCGCAACGTGCTTTCCGGCGGCGAACTGGCGAAGCTGACGAAGGAGGCGCTATTTGCCCGCGCCTATCGCACCGACATCTTCGCCGAGATCGACCCCAACCAGAAGGAACGCATCATCGCCGCGCTGCGCCGGCGCGGCCATGTGGTCGGCTATCTCGGCGACGGCATCAACGACGCTCCGGCGCTTCACGAGGCCGATATCGGCATCTCCGTCGATGGCGCAGTCGACGTGGCCCGGGAAGCCGCCGACCTCATCCTGCTTGAGCGCAATCTGGGAGTCCTCGCCCGCGGCGTCGACGACGGCCGCAAGACATTCGCCAACACGATGAAATACATCGCCATCACCACCAGCGCCAATTTCGGCAACATGGTCTCCATGGCTTTCGCCTCGCTCGCGCTGCCTTTCCTGCCGCTCCTTGCGCCGCAGATCCTGCTCAATAACCTGCTTTCCTCGCTGCCGTCGCTCGCCATCGCCGGTGATCGGGTCGATGTCGAACAGATCGAAACGCCGCGGCGATGGGACATTGGTTCGATACGCCGCTTCATGATCTATTTCGGCCTGACGAGTTCCTGCTTCGACTTCTTCAC
>JBDZVC010000521.1:0-2744 GCA_040255475.1 Phyllobacteriaceae bacterium
TTGCTGGCCTTTTTTTCGCTCATCATGTTTACCGGGCACAAGGAGATTGGAAATGTCGGACGGAAAGAAATCCTGGCCGGCGGCGCGCATCATGGCGACCCTGATCGCCCTTTGCATCATCGTGGCCGGCTTTGCCCTATACGTGACGCAGCGCCCCTCTGGCAACACGCCGGACAAGGTTGCGAGCAATACCGCATCGGCTCCGGACGGCTGCGCGGCGAAGACCGACGCGGCAAAGAAGCTGGCGGCCGTCGCGACCGGCAGCGTTGCGGCGATGGCGGCGTCGAGCCCGCCGGCGAGCCTCGCCGGGCTTTCCTTCAATGGTCCCGACGGCAAGCCGCTCAAGCTTGCCGATTTCGCCGGCAAGACGGTGCTGATGAACCTATGGGCAACCTGGTGCGCGCCCTGCCGCGCCGAAATGCCTGAACTGGACGCCCTGCAGAAGGAGAAGGGCGGGGAGGCCTTCCAGGTGGTCGCGGTCAATGCCGATATAGGCGGTGACGACAAGCCGAAGAAGTTCCTGACCGAGACCGGCGCGGCCACGCTCACCTATTACAGCGATCATACGATGGCACTCTTCAACGAGCTGAAGGATCGCGGCCTTGCGCTCGGATTGCCGGTGACGCTCCTGATCGACAAGGACGGCTGTCTCATGACCCACATGAACGGGCCGGCCGCGTGGGCGAGCGCCGAGGCGAAGAGCTTCATCGACACGGCCACCGGCGGCTAAGGGAGGCGGGCGGCGGCCTAATCGCTCGCTACTTCTTCCGTGAACGCGCGGCGGCGTTCGCCGAGATATTTGCCTCGACGGCGGCGAGAATGAGCGCCTTCAGCGCCTTTTCATCGATCCTGTCATTCTCGTGGATATCGATGGCGCGTCTGGTGTTGCCATCCAGGCTTGAATTGAAAAGGTTGGATGGGTCCCTAAGCGAGGCCCCCCTGGCGAAGGTGAGCTTCACCTTGTCCTTGTAGGTTTCGCCGGTGCACAGGATGCCCTCACGCTCCCATACAGGGACACCCGACGGGTTCGAGGGCTTTCGCCACTTCGCTACCTCGACCACTTTGGGGTCGGCTTCTTTGATGAGGGCGCGAATTCTCGCTAGCGCTTCGCCGCGCCAGTCCTGTTCCCCGTTTCGTACATCGGATTGCGAGGGCGCGGCCTTTTTCTTCCTGCCGTCGTTCATGATGTCCTCCTCAAAGGGGCGGTTTTCGTTGCAACAACTGCCGCACGCCTACATCCGTTCACCCGGCAGTTTGCTGGCCTGTTTCACCCAGGAAACGAATCGAGCCTCATCGAGCTCAGCGCCCTCGTGGATATGGAGGTAGCGTGTATCTTCACGCCTGGAGGTTTCAGGTGGAGCGGGGTCGAGTGACGCGCCTTTGAAGAAGGCTACCTTGATGTATTTCGTGAAGCAGTGGAAGCTCAGGAACCAGCCTTCTCCTTCTATTCCATAAAGGGGCGAGTTCCATTTGACCGCCTTTTGCACGTCGGGAACGGCGCGCTCGATCAGCGTGTCGAGACGGCGGCCGACCGCGCTTTTCCAGCCGGGCATGGCCGCGATATAGGCTTGTACCGAGCTATCGCCATACCCCTTTGCGATCTGGGGATTGCCGCCCGAAAGAAGGATCGGCGCCGCGGGCTTGTCTTGTTTGGAAACCGCTTTCGTCGATCCGGCGGATTTTTCGTTGGCCATGGCGTTCGCTCCATATGCCGACGCAAATGCGATCGTTCGGTGGCCTATAGCATGTCTCCCGAAAGTGGGCACCGGTTTCGGGATAAAGACATGCGCAAAATCAAAAAGCTAAAGCACGGAGAGCGAATCTGAAAGATCGCGATGCGCTTTAGCGCGTCGGCACTGGCTGCTCGCCGCGATAATCGTAGAAGCCGCGATCTGTCTTACGGCCGAGCCAGCCGGCCTCGACATATTTGACCAGAAGCGGGCAGGGCCGGTACTTGGAATCCGAAAGTCCCTCATGCAGCACCTGCATGATGGAAAGGCAGGTATCGAGGCCGATGAAATCGGCAAGCTGCAATGGTCCCATCGGGTGATTGGCGCCGAGGCGCATGGCCGTGTCGATCGCCTCGACCGAGCCGACACCCTCATAGAGCGTGTAGATCGCCTCGTTGATCATCGGCAGCAGGATACGGTTGACGATGAAGGCCGGAAAATCCTCGGCTACCGTCACCGTCTTGTCGAGGCTCTCGACGAAGCCCCTGGCAGCTTCGAAAGTCTGGTCGACTGTGGCGATGCCGCGCACCAGTTCGACCAGCTTCATGAGCGGCACCGGGTTCATGAAATGGATGCCGATGAAGCGCTCGGGCCGGTCGGTCTGCGAGGCAAGGCGCGTGATCGAGATGGAGGAGGTATTGGTGGCGAGGATAGCTTCGGGGTTCAGCAGCGGGCAGAGCTGGGCGTAGATCTTGCGTTTGACGGTCTCGTCCTCGGTCGCCGCTTCGATGACGAGGTCCGCGCCGCCGAGCTTGTCCATCCCGGGCGCGGCGGAGATACGGGCGATGCCCTTCTGCCGGGCTTTCTCTTCGAGCTTCCCGGAATGCACCTGCCGCGCCATGTTGCCGTTGATCGTGGCGATGCCATTCTCGATCCGCTCGGCCGAGACATCGTGGAGCAGGACATGATAGCCGGCAAGCGCGGCCACGTGCGCGATGCCGCTCCCCATCTGGCCCGCACCAACAATACCCACCGTCGCGATCTTGCCGCTCATTGGATTGATCCTGCCTTGGG
>JBDZVC010000080.1:0-14872 GCA_040255475.1 Phyllobacteriaceae bacterium
TCAAGCGCAACCTTGGCCTTGAACTCGGCCGTAAACCGTCTGCGTGTCTTCATGCCGGATCGTCCTTTTCATCAGATGATCCACCTTATGCACCCGTCTCGAAAACCGGCACCACCTCACTTCTGCAGAATCTCGCGAAATTGAAATAAGCGGAAGTGTTGCCGCGCGGTGGGCTTGCAAATCGGCAATGGCGCGCCTAGATAGTAATCAGTCACTATCTTTTGGAGCCTTACGATGATTTCGCGCCCTGCCTATCTTCCCGCGGAGGAACGACGTGAAGTGACGGTCGAAACCGTCATCGAACTCGCCGCCGAACAGAATCCTACAGATATTACGACGGGAGCGATCGCCAAGCGGATGGGGGTAACCCAAGGTGCGTTGTTCAGGCACTTTCCGTCCAAGGACGCCATTCTTCAGGCGGTGATGGAGTGGGTTTCGGCGCGTTTGCTCGCGCGCGTCGACAAGGCGACTTCCGCGGCAGCGTCTCCACTCGCTGCCCTGGAGGCGGCCTTCATGGCGCATATCGATTTCATTTCAGAGCATCCTGGCGTTCCGCGGATGTTGTTTGGAGAATTGCAGCGCGCGGAGCAGACCATGGCCAAGCGCATGGCGCAGACCTTGATCCAGCGCTATGGCGAACGCCTCGGCCGGCTTATCGCGGAAGGCAAGGATCGAGGTGAACTGATGACCACGCTGGACGAGAAAACAGCCGTCACGCTCTTCATCGGCACGATCCAGGGTCTTGTCATGCAGGCGCTGATTGCCGGCGATGTCGCGCGTATCCGCGAGCGCGCCCCGGCGGTGTTTGCGCTGTTTCGGCGTGCCATAGAGGCCCCAAAATGATCCACTCCTTCTCGGATCAGCGATCTCCGCTGCGGTCCCTCGAAGCGATGTTTATAGCTGACGTCGCCTATATCGCCGATCATCCGAACATGCCTCTCACCCTACTTGGCGCGCTCACAAACCCAAGAGGCCCGGCGCTCAGGTTGATGATTGGCGCCTTTATCCGAAGATATGAGCAACGCCTTGCTCACATAATCGAGGAAGGCCAGCGGCGCGGCGAACTACGTTCCGAAATCGACAAGGACGGTGCAGCCCGTCTGTTCGTGGCCGCCATCCAGAGCCTGGTTTTCACGGCGCTGGTCAGAGACGAGTTGGACGGAGTCCGTGAGGCGGCGCCTGCGGTATTCGCGTCGTACCGCGCATGTGTGGAGGCAGTTCGGTGAAACTTCCTTCTATACAGCGCCGTACCCTGATGCTCTTGGCTGTCTCAATCCCGATCGCTGCTACATTCAGTTATGTCGTCCTAAGGTCGGGGCCACTGGCGCCGGTCGCCGTCATGACTGCAACCGCCGAAACTCGGGCAATTTCGCCTGCGCTCTTCGGCATTGGCACGGTTGAAGCTCGCTTTTCCTACAAGATCGGCCCCACTATCGCTGGCCGCATTGGTCAGATTCACGTCGATGTAGGGGACAAGGTTCAAGCTGGGCAGGTCCTGGCGGAAATGGACCCGGTTGATCTCAATGAACGCATTGCTGCTCTTGATGCCGCAATTCGTCGTGCTGAGGCCTCAATACAGGCAGCTGAAGCGCAAGTCGACGATGCGGCTGCGCGGCAAGACTACGCACAAACGCAGACGAAGCGTTACGAGCAGCTTTGGAAAACACGCGCTGTCAGCGAAGTCGCCGTAGAAACCAAGCGACAGGACAGCCAGGTGGCACTCGCTGCTCTCTCGGCTGCCCAATCGAACCTCGTTGCTGCACAACAGGATCTCCAACGTAATCGCGCCGATCGTGACGGGCTGATCAAACAGCGAGAAAACCTGGTTCTGTGTGCGCCGGTCGATGGCGTGGTTGCGGCCCGCAATGCAGAGCCCGGGACAACCATGGTCGCCGGGCAAGCGGTCATCGAGATGATCGACCCAAAGAGCCTCTGGATCAATGCCCGGTTCGATCAGATTGCAGCAACCGGCCTGCGTAAAGGGCTCCCGGCGCAGATCACGCTTCGGTCCCATGGCGGGGCGAGCATTTCAGGAAAAGTATCGCGCGTGGAAGTGCTCGCCGACTCAGTCACGGAAGAAAATTTGGCCAAGGTAGAATTCAAAACCTTGCCCGAACCGTTGCCCCCTATTGGGGAACTGGCCGAAGTGACGATTGTCTTGCCTGAGCTTCCCGCATTGCCGGTGATCTCGAACGCCGCAGTCCAGACTGTCGATGGCAAGGCCGGAGTCTGGAAGGTTGAGGGCGGTAAGGTTCACTTTGTCCCCATTCGAGTCGGAGCTTCCGATCTGGACGGAGATGTTCAGGTGATGGAGGGCCTGCAGGCCGGTGATGAGGTCATTGTTCACAGCGCCTCGAGGCTGACAAGCACTAGCCGCATTCACATCACCGACAAATCCGGGGAGCTTCTCAAATGATAAGTCTTGCTGGACGTGACATTCTGCATTCATGGGGCAAATTCGTCTTCACCGGAATTGGGTTAGGCCTGCTTATAGGTGTCACATTCACTATGGCCGGCGTCTATCGGGGCATGGTCGACGACGGCAAGGTTCTGCTCGACAATAGCGGCGCTGATATGTGGGTCGTCCAGCAGAATACACTCGGCCCCTATGCGGAATCCTCGAGCATCAACGACGACATCTACCGGATGATCCTGACGACCCCCGGCGTCGAGCAGGTGGCCAACGTCACCTATCTGACGATGCAGGTCCGCAAGGGAAACACTGACGTTCGAGCCATGGTGGTCGGTATTGCGCCGGGAGATATTACTACTCCCGGCTGGCCGCCGTTTCTTGTTGCCGGACGCCAGATCACGCGCAGCCATTACGAAGCGGTGGCGGATGCCGCAACCGGCTTTGCCCTTGGAGACACCATTGTCGTCCGGCGCAACCATTACGAAGTCGTCGGCCTTACCCGGCGAGCCGTATCGTCAAGTGGCGACCCGATGGTCTTCATTCCGCTGAAGGATGCCCAGGAAGCACAATTCGTCAAGGACAACGATTCCATCGTTCGGCAACGCCGGCGCACCGCCGAGAACCCCGAGTTCAACCGTCCGGGTGTGCCGGGTCTGCTCGATGCGGTGGTCGCTTCGCAAAACAGCAATCCTTACGTGAACGCCGTTCTGGTGCGTATCAAACCCGGTTTTGATCAGGAACGGATCGCAGCCGATATCGCAAGATGGAAGCGGCTGACGGTCTATACACGCCCGCAGATGGAAGAAATCCTGATAGGCAAGCTGATTGCCACTTCTGCCAAGCAGATCGGCATGTTCCTGGCCATCCTCGCCATCGTCAGCGCCGCCATCGTTGCCTTCATCATCTACACGCTCACCATGGACAAGATACGCGAGATCGCCGTTCTGAAACTGATCGGTACGCGCAATCGTACGATCGCATCCATGATCCTGCAGCAGGCCATTGTGCTTGGCCTGATCGGCTTCGTCGTCGGCAAGATCACGGCGACTTTCGCCGCACCCCTGTTCCCAAAATTCGTCCTGCTTCTGTCGGAAGACACCATGATCGGGCTCGTCGCCGTGATCATTATCTGCGCGCTTGCCAGCGTCGTCGCCATTCGTATGGCACTCAAGATCGATCCCGCCGAGGCGATTGGTGGTTGAGATGAGTAGCGGCGGAATTCTCATCGAAGGTGTCAGGAAGCGGTATGGCAGCGGCGACACTGCGGTCGATGCCCTGAAAGATATCAATATGCAGGTCGCCCCCGGCGAAGTGGTAGGCCTCATTGGTCCGTCAGGATCGGGCAAGAGCACGTTGCTGAAGGCCTTGGGAGCGGTGATTGATCCCAGCGGCGGGCGCATGACCCTCGGCGACGAGGTCATCTATGACGACGGTTGGAAAATCCCCGATCTTCGCGCGTTGCGGCGGGACAAGATCGGTTTCGTCTTTCAGGCGCCGTATCTCATCCCCTTTCTGGACGTGACCGACAATGTCGCGTTGCTGCCGATGCTGGCGGGTGTTCCCAACGCTGAATCGCGCCGTCGTGCGCGCGATCTCCTGAAGGCCCTCGACGTTGAGCATCGCGCCGTGGCCATGCCCTCGCAGCTTTCCGGCGGAGAACAGCAGCGGGTCGCGATCGCGCGCGGGCTGGTCAACAGGCCGCCGGTCATCCTTGCCGACGAGCCGACCGCGCCCCTCGACAGCGTGCGTGCACTCGCCGTGATCCGCATCCTCAACGACATGGCCGTCAAATTTGGAACAGCCATTATCGTCGTCACGCACGATGAGAAGATCATTCCGACCTTCAAGCGCATTTATCACATCCGGGATGGCGTGACCCACGAAGAAGCAGGAGAGGGACGCGGCTTTGACTGACCAGATGACCAAACACCATTGCCGACGTCTCTTTGTATCAGCAGCGATGACCCGCAGAGTCGGTGCTTCGTCTTTTCGCAAGGCGGGTTTTGCCATGTTCATGGCTGCGGCCGCGATACTATCGGCAGCAGGAGCTTCCGCAGAGACGATCACTCGTGCGCTTTCCAAGGCTTATCGTAACAACGCCCAGCTCAACTCGGCACGCGCGGGCGTCAGGGTTACTGACGAAGATGTTGCCATTGCAAAGTCTGGCTATCGCCCCACAATCACGGGGTCGAGCAGCATCGACTACACTGAAATCCGGCGCAGCAACGATTCCACTCGCCTTACTTCTGGTAGCTTCGGCGTTCAGATCAACCAGATCCTGTTTGACGGCTTCCAGACCCGGAGCAATGTCGCGGCGGCGGAAGCACGTGTTCGCGCGTCGGTCGAAAGCTTGCGCAACACGGAGGAAAATATCCTCTTCAGTGGGGCTCAAGCCTACATGAATGTGATCCATGACCGACAGGTCGTGGCGCTCACGCAGCAAAATCTGGAATTCCTGAGAGAACAGGCACGTTCGGCACGCGCGCGGAAGGAAGTGGGTGAAGCTACCCGTACGGATGTGGCGCAGGCTGATGCCGCTCGCTCCGGCGCCGAAGGACAACTCAGCGCCGCGCGAGCTCAATCTCTCGCCAGCGCCGCCGCCTATCGTCAGGTAATCGGTGAAGAACCGGGGACATTGAAAGCAGCGTTACCTCTCTCAAAGCTGTTGCCGCCCAATCTGAATGCGGCTGTCGCCATTGCCGCAAAGGAACATCCGGCTATCCTTGCCAACAGTCGTCTGGTCGATGCCGCTGCATCTAGCGTGAAGTCGGCAGAAGGCACGTTGTTGCCGTCGGTTACGGCCTCAGCCGGTGTTTCGCGCAGCTATCTCAATACGTCTCCTACCGACTTAAACTACTCGGATGGCTACTCAAACTCGGCCAATATCGGCGTCACCCTTTCGATCCCGATCTATCAGGGCGGCCGTGCTTCGGCGCAAGTACGAAAGTCGAAGGAATCTCTAGGGCAGGCGCGAATTGAAGTTGATGTCAGCCGCGAGCAGGTGCGCCAGGCTATCACATCCGCCTGGGCCTCCTATGCTGCGGCCAAGAAAAGCGTGATCGCCAATCGCGCCTTGGTCAATGCCGCGCAATTGGCATTGGCTGGTGTCATTGAAGAGCGCAATGTCGGCCAGCGCACCACCCTGGATGTGCTCAATGCGCAAGCCGATGTCATCAATGCAAGAATCGATATCGTCGGCACCGAACGCGACCTTGTTCTTGCAAGTTACGCAATTCTGCAAGCGATGGGCCGACTCTCGATAGAGCGGCTCGGCCTGCAGGTAGCCAGATACGAGCCCAAAGACCATTACAACGCCGTCAAGGACAAATGGTACGGCCTGCGCACTCCCGATCAATAGAATGAACCGCGCGCCCTGTCCCGATTCTAACCTTAGGAGCAGATGAATGGAGAAGTCAGAAAGAAATTCATATGGAGACAGGCAGGCAAGGAAATTCTTGTTGCCGCTGTCACTACTTGCGTTCGCCGCCGCCGCGGTAGTGGCTGCGACGCCGACCCAGGGCAAGGCAGACGATGTGTCTGCAGCGCACAAGGTCACAGATGGACGTCCATGGAAAATAACCATGGAGAATGGTCGTGTCGGAACCCTTGTGCTCTCCCGAAATGGCACCGGCAAGATGACCGGCGGCCCCATGACTTTGTCGCCGAAATGGCGGCCGACAGCAGGCGGGCTGTGTCTCAAGCCGGGAGCGCTGCTTCCCGAACGGTGCGTGAAGCTGGTTCGAACCGGAAATGGCTATCTCGGCATGAACGGCGACAAGCAGGTCTTCAAACTGGAACGGTAGTGAGCACCATTTCGAAATGGTGCAGGGAGGAGAAATCAAGATGTCGATCCGGGTATCCAAGCCGGTGATCAATGGGCTTGGCGGGCTCGCAATCCTGTTTGGAGTAGTCACCCTTATTTCCGGAGGGAATGCACTTTTTGTATTGCATTGGGCAGCGGACCCTAAGTCACAGGTTGTGCCCTTCGTATTGTATTTCAATTTTACCGCCGGCTTCGCCTATATCGTTGCCGGAGCGGGATTGGCCCTGCGACGCCCATGGGTGCCTCTATTTGCGGCAGCCATCGCCGCATCAACCATCATCGTCTTCGTGGTGCTTGGCATCTGGATAGCGGTGGGCAACGCCTATGAAGCGCGAACCATCGCTGCCATGAGTCTGCGAACGGTGTTCTGGCTCGGCGTCACCGCCGTTTCGATCATCGAAAGGCGGTCATTGGCGGTGCCGTCGCGGCAACGCAGTAACCAGCCACCTGATCATCCAGTTACTGGAGGACGAACGCATACTCCCTTGGCCAACGACAACCAAACGCCGCATGAATAATCGCATTGAAATCGCCGTTTCCAGAGCGATGCGCTGGACGATTTGGTCTATCGTAGTTGTTGGACTGTCGGCATGCGCCACGAGACCCGGCATCGACACGTTAACTGTCAAGCACGAAGTTTCAAAACCTTATCAGGAGATAGCGGTCATCACGGCAACTGATCGTCAACGGGACCCGACGGGGATCGGATACACCGCAGCGAGATCGCCGAGCCTACAGTTCGAATGCTTTACGATGGCAATACCGGTCGCCCAAAAAGCGCCAGACGGGACACGACCGCAAATGGAGGCGGCCCTCACCAGCAAATATGCCGTTATAAAACGGGAGCCGATAACCGTCGAAGATCTTAATCCGGACAACAATACGCTTATCTATGTTCACGGATACAATTACAGTTTCCAGGAGTCGCTGCTACAGATTACGAAAATCGCGGCAGACGGAAAGCTGGCGGAAACACCGATCCTCTTCAGTTGGCCGTCGGAAGGTTCCGTTACGGGGTATGTCTCAGACAAGGACGCAGCCGCTTATGCGCGCGACGATCTTGTAAAGCTGCTTCACGATCTCAAGAAGCATTCTACAAAGAGCCGTATCACCCTGTTAGGACACAGTATGGGAGCTTGGATCGTCGTCGAGGCGCTTCGGCAACTTAAGATTTCCGGTCGAGATGACGTTCTTCAGCGACTAAGCCAAGTGGTCCTGGCCGCTCCGGATATCGATGTCGATCTGTTCAAACGCCAAGTCAAAACCATTGGTTCATTGGCGCAGCCGATTATCGTCCTTAATTCCACCGACGATCGGGCGCTCGCCATCTCGAGCCGTATTGGAGGTTCTCGGGCGCGCTTGGGCTTGATAGGCAAAGATGACGCTGCCATTCAGGAATTGGTGTCCAGCAAGAAAATCGAGATCGTTGATCTATCCATGCTGAATGCCCCGGATAGGACAAGGCACAATCGATTTATTAGACTGGTGGAAATCTACGCAAAAACAAGAAAACTGGAGCGTTCTGACAACAACCTACGTTCAGCGGTATATGTTCTTCGACCTGCTCTCAGACCAACGAGTGCTGCATGGAAATGATATTGATGGGAGCAGGATGACACACGCAATTTTAACGCTTCGACTGGCCGTTATCTTGGCATGAGTTGATTGCGCGGCCCGGCACTGAACTAATGCGGTTGTCTAATCGCGGCTCGGGCGTCAAGCATTAAGTTGTTGAGACGACGCTGCCGGTGTATGGTTGTCTTCGCGGTCGACATTGGTCGCCGCCTGATGGAGCCTCGCGGGACGAGCCTTCAATGTGGACGACGCACTTCGCTGAGACAGCGGTGCAGCCGCATCAACGGAACGGCTCGGCTCACGTCCCGGCAGGATGACAATTTTCCTTGTTTGCCAATAGGTTAACGGAAGGTGGGGCACCCAAATTCCTCAATGTTTTCGAATGCGAAGGATTAAACTTTGTCCCACGTCCGGTGAAGGACTCGATCGGAGCTGCTTGCCTTGCCCTTGCCCTTGAAATCGACCTGGCCATCCTCATCGAGATCAGCCTTGTAGGCGGCGACGCAGGCGTCGAGGATGGGGTCGAGCCTGTCCCTGTCGACCCCTCTGAGGTAGAGTCCCACCAGTTCTTCGACCTTGCCCCACGCGTAGACCTGATAATTATCGAGCGCGCCCTTCAGGTCGTGGAGCTTGTTGGGGCCGGTCTCCTCGCTTAGGATCGTTGTACGGTAATATAATAGGGCTCGAACGAATCCCTGATCGCATCGGCGTCGTTCATGAAGTCGAGGACGAAAGTATCTAAAAATTCCGCTCGATCTGTTGCCCGGCGCGCCTTGGGACTGAGACGCCACCAAAATTGACCGCAAACATTTCAAGTTGGCGAAGCCGAATCGGCCACATTCGCACTTGCGCATCTACGCCTGTTTAATTATAGAACTTTCAGAAATTTCTGAAATTACAAAGCGAAACACGGCCTATGGACCTGTCGCCCCTTGTCCAGTCCTTCGTGCTGCATTTCGGCGAAATGGGCAGCCGCTGGGGGATCAACCGGACCGTCGGTCAGATTTATGCGCTTTTGTACATCACTGAGAAGCCGCTCTGCGCCGACGAGATTGTCGCAGCCCTCGGCATTTCGCGCTCCAACGTCTCAATGAGTCTGCGTGAACTGCAGGGCTGGAATCTCGTCCTGCTCAAACATCAGCCCGGCGACCGGCGCGATTTCTTCACTACTCCGGACGACGTCTGGCAAATCCTTCGTACACTTGCGGAAGAGCGGAAGAAGCGCGAGATCGACCCGACACTGTCGGTTCTGCGCGAAATCCTCATGCAGGAGCCGAGCGGAGAGGGCGAGCTCTACGCGCAGGAGCGCATGGCCGAGATGCACGGCCTGATCGAGCGCCTGACCAATTGGTACGACGACATCAAGCGGCTCGAAACCGACCGGCTTGCAACCCTTCTCAGCCTCGGCTCAAAAATCACGAAACTGCTCGAGGCGAAGGACAAGGTCGTCGCGGTCGGACGGAAAAAAGCGGCATACAGGGAAGCTCGTCCGTGACCGGCGCCGGCAGCGTCAGCATTCCATCGGACGGAGTTGCCGAACCGGCGGCCTCCAATCGATTCGCCGCCCGCTCCGCCGGCCAGGCTCGTCGCCGGAGTGACAGCCTTCCAGGCCGGAATGCGGTTCAGTTTGCCCCGACGCGCCTGGGGGCGGCGCTCCAGGTCGCGGCAGCGCTGCTGTGGATACCGCAAGCGGCGCTCCTCAGCCTGTCAGTGGGCCAGATGGCAGCTGGTGACGGCATGGATGCTGTGTACTTCAACGCGGGAGGCGTTCTAGCGCTCGGTGTGTTGAAGGTGGTCGTTGACGCCGTTGGCAGTCGACTTGCGTTTCGCCGCGCCCGGGCGCTCCTTTCCGGCCGTCGTCGCCGGGCCTTGGAAGCGTTGGCGGCGCGATCGCCCCTCGACCCCGGCCGCCCGGCATCCGGCCTGGCGGCGAGCACGCTCGCCGAGCAGGCGGAAGCCATCGTACCTTATCTTGCCCGCTACCGGCCGGTCCAGCTGCGCGCGACAGTCGTTCCGCTCGCGATCCTCGCCTGCGTTTCGGTCTGTTCATGGGCGGCCGCTCTCGTTCTCCTTGTCGCGGCGCCCCTGATCCCAATTTTCATGGTCCTGGTGGGCTGGCGCGCCAAGGCGGCGAGCGAGGAACAACTGGTCGAACTGGGCGGCATGAATGCCTTTCTGCTGGATCGTCTCCGCGGCCTCGCCACGATCCGTTCGCTGGATGCGGTCGATTTGACGGCCGGACGGTTGAGGGACGACGCCGAGAGCCTGCGGACCCGCACCATGGCTGTCTTGCGGATTGCCTTTCTGTCATCGGCGGTATTGGAACTGTTCGCCGCGCTCGGCGTCGCCATGGTCGCCGTCTATGTCGGATTCCATCTTCTCGGCCAGCTTCCCTTCGGTGCGTGGGGAAACAAGCTCACCCTTGCCCAAGGCATGTTTATCCTGCTGCTTGCGCCCGCCTTCTTCGAGCCGCTGCGCGATCTTTCGACCGTGTGGCATGACCGCGCGGCCGGCGAAGCAGCTCTCGAAGCTCTGTCTCGCCTGACGGATCGAGGGCTGGCGCTTCCGGACGCAGGCGAGGAGCCGCCGACGGATACGCCGCCGCTGGCGCCGCCGTCCGTCCAGGTGACGAATCTGCGCTTCCGGCACAGACCGCAGGATGCGCCCGTCTTCGACAGGTTCAGCCTGACTGTCGCGGCAGGAGAACATGTTGCGCTGCTCGCACCCAGCGGGATGGGCAAATCCACCCTGCTGGCGCTGCTTGCCGGTCTCGCTGTTCCGGAAAACGGTCGGATCGAAATCGCAGGAGAAGCACTCTCGGCACGAAACATTGCAAGGCTGCGCGGCGGCATCGCCTGGATCGGCCAGCGCCCGCAGATCTTTGCCGGAACGCTGGCAGGCAACGTCTCTCTCGGGAAGCCGGATGTGACCAAAGAGGCCATCGAAAGAGCGCTTCAATGCGTGGGGCTTGAAGAGGTGGCTCGCAAAAGGGGATCTTCTCCGATTGGCGAGAACGGCGTCGGGCTTTCGGGCGGGGAGGCTTCGCGCCTGGCTTTGGCACGGATAGCGGCTGCGCCGGACACCGGCCTGATCCTCGCCGATGAGCCGACGGCGCATCTCGACACGGAAACCGCCGAGGCTATCGCTCAGACGTTGATCGCTCTGGCGTACGGACGCACGCTGATTGTCGCGACCCATGATCCCGTGCTTGCGGCGGGTATGGACCGGATTGTGCGTCTGGCGCCTGCGGCTTTGGAGGATGCGGCATGATCAGGCGTGCGCGCGAGCTTCGTCCAATCATAGGGGTATTCCTGGCGGGCAACCGCGCCATGCTGTTTGCGGGAGCGTTCCTCGCGACGGTCACGACGCTTTCCGGCATTGCCCTTCTCGGCCTTTCCGGCTGGTTCATCACCGCAACGGGAATTGCCGGCCTCTCGGCTGCGACCGCGCTGGGCTTCGATGTGTTCGCGCCGTCCGCAGGCATACGTTTCCTTGCGTTGGCCCGCACCGCTGGACGCTACGGCGAGCGGCTGGCCACGCACGACGCGACGCTCGGCGTTCTGGCCGAATTGCGCGAGCGCCTGTTCCGCGGCTGGGCAGGCCCCGGAATGGTCGGTGCATTGACCAAGCGTCCCTCTCAGATCCTCTTCCGGCTCACGCTCGACATCGACGCGCTAGATTCCCTCTATCTGCGGGTGGCAGTGCCCTTTGCCGGCGCGCTCATCGTCGCGGCGGTGAGCGGATTTGTCCTGGCACAGTTACACCCCGTGCTCGGAGCCGTGACCGCAATCTTGCTTGTTGCCGTCGGTACCGGTGTCGCCATCGCGGCGGCAACAGTCGCGATGAAGCCAGCGCGTCGTAAGGCCAATGGCCTGGAGATTGTGCGGTCGCGTGTCATCGACCTGATTGCCGGCCAGACCGAGTGGATCATGGCAGGGCAAATCACCGACCGACTGGGCGGCCTCGCCGCGGCCGACCGTTACCTGTCCGACAGCGACGATGCGTTGGACCGCGTGGAGACAAACGCCGGCATCGCGTTCGGCATTGCCAGCGCATTGCTTTTGTCGGGGGTGCTCGCCGCAGGGGCGCTTCTGGTGCAGCACGGTCTGGTCGGTGCGCCAGCTGCCGCGTTCGGCCTGCTGGTCGCCCTGGCGGCGCTTGATCCTTTTGCGGCTCTCCGTCGAGGGGCAGTGGAACTGGGCCGAACGTTGCTTGCCGTACGCCGAATTGGGCCGCGTCTCGAAACAACCGCCCCGGTCGCGGATACCGTTTGCCCGCCACCGGGCATCGCCGTGCGCCTTGCCGACGTCATCGTCAGACACGCGGGCGCTTCCGCTCCGACCCTTCATCGTGCGTCGCTCTCAATCGCGGATGGAGAGCGCGTCGCGGTGATCGGCCCCAGCGGCGCGGGCAAATCGACGTTGCTTTCCTTGATCGGGGGCGAGATCGATGCCGAAACCGGACATGTCGCGCATCGCTCCACAACCCTCTTCACGCAACGCACCGAGCTCTTCCAGGATACGGTGCGCGACAATCTTCGGCTCGCCGATCCGAAAGCCGACGTCAACCGTCTTTGGGAAGCGCTCGAGGCTGCCGGCCTGCGCGACACCTTCGAAACAATGCCGGACGGGCTTGATACACGGCTCGGCGAAGGCGGCCATGGTCTTTCGGGAGGGCAGGGACGCCGGCTCGCGCTGGCGCGGCTTTTCCTGCGTGACACGCCGCTTTGGCTGCTGGACGAGCCTACCGAAGGACTCGACGGAGCAACTGCGCATGATGTCCTGGCCCGCCTGGCGGCGCAAGCAGAAGGTCGAACAATTGTCGTTGCGACCCACATCCGGCGCGAGGCCGAAGCCGCCGACCGTCTGATTATCATGGACAAGGGAACTGTCGTCGCAATCATTGGGCGCGGCGAGCCCGGCTTCGGCGCCAGACTCGCAAGGCTACGTCCAGACTGAGAAACTTGATGCCGATCAATCGGTATGGCCGACAGACACGGCATAATGGAGAAAAGCCGACGCAATCAGAGAGACGCAGATGGACCTCGATATTGTTGACCTATCGCGACTGCAGTTCGCAATTACCGCTCTCTATCATTTCCTCTTCGTGCCGTTGACGTTGGGCTTGGCCGTCCTGCTTGCGATCATGGAAACGGTCTACGTCATGACCGGCCGGGTCATCTGGCGGCAAATGACCAAGTTCTGGGGAACGCTGTTCGGCATCAATTTCGCTATCGGCGTCGCGACAGGTCTGGTCATGGAGTTCCAGTTCGGCATGAACTGGAGCTATTACAGCCATTACGTCGGCGACGTCTTCGGAGCACCGCTCGCCATCGAAGGATTGATGGCCTTTTTCCTGGAAGCGACCTTCGTCGGTCTGTTCTTTTTCGGCTGGGACAGGTTGTCGAAAATCGGCCATCTCACCGCCACCTGGGCGGTTGCGCTCGGTTCCAACCTGTCCGCGCTCTGGATTTTGATCGCCAACGGCTGGATGCAGAATCCCGTCGGCTCCGCCTTCAACCCGCAGACCATGCGCATGGAGGTGACCGACTTCTTCGCGGTGCTGTTCAATCCGGTGGCGCAAGCGAAGTTCGTGCACACGGTCTCGGCGGGTTATGTCACCGCATCGATCTTCGTGCTCGGCGTTTCGGCGTGGTACCTGCTGAAAGGCCGGCATATCGCGCTCGCCAAGCGTTCGATGACGGTGGCGGCCTCCTTCGGCCTTGCCGCTTCTCTCTCGGTCGTCGTGCTCGGCGACGAAAGCGGCTATCTCTCGACCGAACACCAGAAGATGAAACTCGCCGCCATCGAAGGCATGTGGAAGACTGAACCGGCTCCGGCGGCGTTCACCGCGTTCGGCTTCCCCGACCAGGAGGCACGCACGACGCACTATGCCGTTCACGTGCCCTGGGTGATGGGGTTGATCGGCACCCGTTCCCTCACCACCGAAATCCCGGGTATCGATGATCTCGTCAAACATGCCCAGATACGCATACGGAACGGCATCACCGCCTATGACGCCCTGCAAAAGATCCGCGCCTCGCGGAATATGAACGACGTGCCTGCCGACACGCGCGCCGCGTTCGAAGACAATGGCGCGGACCTCGGCTATGCGCTGTTGCTGAAGCGCTATGTCGACGATCCGCGCCAGGCAAGCGAGGCGCAAATCTCGCAGGCCGCCTGGGATACCGTGCCGAACGTGCCGACGCTGTTCTGGACCTTCCGCGTCATGGTGGGCCTCGGCTTTTTCTTCATCCTGCTGACGCTGGTTTTCTTCTACCTCGCCTCACGTCACCGGCTCGAGCGATACCCATGGTTGTTGCGCGTCGCGGTGTTCGCGATCCCGCTGCCGTGGGTGGCGGCGGAGTTCGGATGGATTGTCGCGGAATTCGGCCGCCAGCCGTGGATCATTGAGGGCGTTTTGCCCACAGCGGCTGGCGTCTCGAGCCTCGGCGCTGCAACCGTGCTTGGCACCATCGTGATGTTCTCGCTGCTCTACACCGTGCTGTTCATCGTCGAGATGGCGCTGATGGTGCGCGCCATCAAGAAGGGGCCAGGGCCCGATCCTGAACCCGAGGCGGAGCTTGCGCCCGCCGTTTTCGTCGCCGCGGAGTAGATATAATGATCCTGCATGATCTGATCGACTACCAGACGCTGCGCGTCATCTGGTGGCTCCTGCTTGGCGTGCTGCTGATTGCCTTTGCGGTCATGGACGGCTTCGATCTCGGCTCGGCGATCCTGCTTCCTTTTGTCGGCCGCAGCGATGTCGAGCGGCGTCTCGTCATCAACAGCGTCGGACCGGTCTGGGAAGGCAACCAGGTCTGGCTGGTCCTTGGCGGCGGGGCGATCTTCGCCGCGTGGCCGCCGCTCTACGCCGTTTCGTTCTCCGGCTTCTATCTGGCGATGTTCGCGATCCTGTTCGCGCTGATCCTGCGACCGGTCGCCTTCAAGTACCGCTCCAAGCGCGAAAGCGCGGCATGGCGGTCGGCATGGGACTGGGCGCTGTTCGTCGGCGGACTGGTGCCGGCCCTCGTCATGGGCGTGGCGGTCGGCAATGTGCTG
>JBDZVC010000522.1:0-2733 GCA_040255475.1 Phyllobacteriaceae bacterium
AGGTGTCGTTGATCGACATCAGGACGCGGTCGACCGCGCCGCCGACGTAGCCGGAGATGAGGCCGACGGCCAGTGAGAGTAGCCGGCTGATGAAGGCGACGACGAAACCGAAGGCCAGGGTGTTCCGGAGCGCGTAGGTAAGCTGCCAGAAGACGTCCTGGCCACGCGAATTCGTGCCGAACCAGTACGGTTCTGAAGGCGGGACATCCATCGGAACCAGGTAGGCGTCGATCGGCGAATAAGGCGAGAAGTAGGAGGCCAGCGACATCGCGAGCACCACCATCATGATGACGGCGCCGGCAGCGAACTCGCCATTGTAGCGGAAGAGATCCCTCACGGTCCGGATCATGACTTCACCTGCACGCGCGGATCGATCAGCGGATAGATGATGTCGATCAGGAAGACGGCGACCGAGACCGAAATGATCGAAATCGTGGCGATCCCGAGCACGAGCGAATAATCGGCCGCGTGCACGGCGTCGATGAGCAGGCGGCCGATGCCAGGATAGCCGAAGACGTACTCGGTGATGATCGCCCCGTTGAAGATCGAGCCGATCGAGATCGCGAGGCCGGTGATCTGCGGCATGAAGGCGTTGCGCATCACATACGAGGTGAGGATGCGGCCGCGGGGCACGCCGGCCAGTTCCGCGTAGACGACATAATCGTCGGTGACGATGTTCGACACCAGCGCGCGCATGCCCATGTACCAGCTGCCGAGGCCGACGAGGATGAGCGAAAAAGCCGGCAGAATGGAGTGAATGACGACGCTTCCGATGAAGGGCAGGTTGAGGCCCGGATTGAGGTTCATCTCGTAGCCGCCGCCGCTCGGCAGGATCGGTAGGAGGAAGGTGAAGACGATCAGGAGGACAAAGGCAACGATGTAGTAGGGTATCGGATGGATCCCCATCGTGATCACACCGACCAGCCGCAGCAGGCGGTTCTTGCGATAGTAACCGGCGAGGCCGCCCAGGATGTTGCCGAGGAACCAACTCAGCAATGTCGAAATCGTCAGAAGGCCGATCGTCCAGGGGAGAGCGCGTGCGATGAGCACGCCGACCGGCGTCGGAAAGGCCGACAGCGACGGACCGAAATCGAGCACGGCCACTCGCTTCAGGAACTGGAGATATTGGAGCCACAGATTATCGCCGAGGCCGTACATCTCCTTCAGCGACTTGCGCAGAAGCTCGATCGATTCCGGGCTGGAGAAGCCGAAGGAACTGACCTGCGCCACCGCATGCTCGACCGGATCGATCGGCGTCAGATGCGTGATGAAGAATGTGAGCGTAATACCGATGTAGACAACCAGGATGAACTGGCCGAGGCGCTTGAGAACATGGATCGCGTAAGCTCGCATCAGGCGTCCGGATCGGCTCCGTTGTCTGCCCTGCGGCGGGACGCATGGGCGCGTCCCGCCATGGGGAGGATGGCAGGTCGGCTTTCAGCCTGCCTTGGCGGATTTGAGCTTCACCATCATGTACTTGGTGTTCGCCCAGTTCGGAACCGGGTCGGTGTAGGGCGCGGTCTCGGCATTTGGGAAGCCCTTCCAGTACGTCGTATCCATGACGGTGAACACGTTATAGGACATCAACGGTATGGTCGGCATCTCCTGCGCCACCAGCTTGAGATATTCGAGCCCCAGTTCGACGCCGCGCGGATCGTCGAAGTCGATCGTCCTGATCTCCTCGATAATCTTGTCGAGACGCGAATCCTTCCAGCGCTGCCAGTTGCGCGGCGGCTGCACCTTGCCGGGCGCGGCGACGAACTGCGAATGCCAGCTGTCGAGGAAAAAGGAGAGATCCGGATGGCCGCCCCAGGTCTCGACGCTCCATCCGATGAAGGTCTCAAAATCGCCCGCGCCCCTACGGTCGTTCAATGTCCCTTGAGCGACGTCAATCTGGGCATCAATGCCGAACTGCCGCCAAAGCTGGACGATCAGCGAGCCCGCCCGGGTCATCACCGGCCGGATGTCTCCTTCGACCATCACCTTGACCGAAAAGCGCTTGCCGTCCGGCTGGTACCATTCATTTCCTTTCTTGGTGAAGCCAGCCTTCTCGAGGAGCTCAGTCGCGGCCTGATCGTCCCGTTTCCACCAGCCACGCCCGATGGCTGTGGCAATATCCTCCGGTTTGGATGGTATCTTGTCTCCCATCGAGGGGCGAAGCATGTCGGCTATCTGCTGGCCTATGGTGGGGTCGTAAGGCTTGATCTTCCGTTTGCCCGTGTCGACCTCGAAATCCGTTAGCCATTTCTCCATCGGGTCGAAATAGTACTTCGGGTAGAGCCCGGTCGGCGGGACGCCGATCGCCGAGATCGTCGCCGCCCCGCGGTAGGAGGCCATGTCGACCGCCTTGATGTCGATGAGCAGCGCCAGCGCCCAGCGCACGTCCTTGTTCTGGAACTTCTCGATCTGGTGGTTGAAGATAACGGCCGGCAGCGTCGGGTCCGGATGCGCGTAGGGAAAGCCCTTGAACCAACTCGTCGAGGAAGGCGATTCTTTCGCGAGGGTGAACATGCCTTCCGGCGAGGTATCGTGGATAACGTCGAGCTGGTGGTTGCGCTGCTCGATCACCCGCTTTTCCGGCGGTCCTGGATCGATGTAGGCCAAATAGCCGGGGCCTGGTTCGCCGAAGCGGGCGACGGTGGTGCGTTTCCAGTCGTCGCGCTTCTGCCAGATAAACCATTTGCCGCCCGGGTCGAAGTTCTTCAGCTTGTAGGCTCCGAGCGACACCGGCGG
>JBDZVC010000081.1:0-14837 GCA_040255475.1 Phyllobacteriaceae bacterium
TCATGGCGCGCAGCGGCGCCGTCAACATGCTCAATTACTCGCTTCTGTCCGATTTCCTGCCGGCGCAGTTCATGCGCAGCGCCGGGATCGGCCTGCTCGCCGGCTTCGCGCCCTTGCGCGGCTTCTTCATGCGCGAAGGCCTGCGGCCCGGCAGCGGCTGGCGGCACATGTTCGGCGGACGGGTACCTGAGCTCGGCCGTCCGTCAGGGGAAGAGGTCCGGCGGTAACATTCCGCTCGTGATGAAATAGAGGAGCGCAGTCACCGTTCCGACCGACAGCACCGTCGTCAAAAGGATGCTTGCCGAGGCTCGCTCCACCCAGACATGATATTGCTGGGCGATGACGAAGACGTTGGTAGCGGTCGGCAGCGAGGCAAGCAGCACCGCCGCGAATACCCATGTCGGCGAGAAATTGCCGACCAGGCTCAGCATGACGTAGCAGAGCGCCGGGTGCAGCACGAGTTTCAGCAAGGCGATGGCGCCAAGTTCCCTCGGCACTCTTTTCAGCGGCCTGAGCGCCAGCGTGACGCCCATGGCGAAGAGCGCGCAAGGCGCCGCCGCTTTCGCCAGATAATCGAGCAGGCGATCGAGCGCCACCGGCGCATGGAAGCCGAACGCGGCCGCCGCTACCCCGAAGGCCGTCGCAATGATGAAAGGGTGGAGCGCGATCTTCTTCACCACGCCGGCGGCAAGTTGCAGCGGCGGCTCTCGGTCGCTCCCGGCGAGCGCCATCATCATGGGCGCTATGGTGAAATGCATGATGTTCTCGAAGCAGAAGATGAGCGCGACCGGAACGGCCGCCTGTTCGCCGAGCGCCAGTATCGCAAGGCCCGGTCCCATATAGCCGATATTGCCGTACGCGGCGGAAAGCCCTCGTATCGTGCTCTCGGCGATCTCGCCGCGCGAGAGGACAAGCGACGACAGGAACATAGTCAGGAAGATGATGAAGGTGGAAAACACCGAGCCGAACATGAAGGTCCATTCGGTGAGCTTTTCGATGGGCGTCTTGGAAAGAAGCTGGAAGAACAGTGCCGGCAACGCGACATAGATGACGAAGATATTCATCCAGCCGAGCGCCTCGATCGGCTGGCGGGCGATGCGCGCCACGATATAGCCGACGAAGATCAATCCGAAGAACGGCAGCACCAGGCCGAAGACGTCCGACATTCAGACCCTCCGGCCCGATACGGGGAGAAACTTTGGCCCTAGCGCCAGCCGGCCTGAGCGACCGGTCATCCAGCTCGCTCGATGCGGATCACTTGCGGCTTGTCGATCAGATGGCCGTCCCTGGTGATCCCCTCCACGGCGCGGCGGACGGCGGCTTCCGTCGTCTCATGCGTCACGAGGATCACCGTTTTCTGGTCGTCGGAGCGCTTTTCGCCGGCATGCTGCACGATCGATTCCAGCGAGATGTCGCTGTCGGCCATGCGCTTGGCGATCGCGGCGAAGACGCCTATGCGATCGTGCACGGTCAGGCGGATGAAATAGCCGCCGGCATGCGCACGCATCTTCGCCCTGCGATAGGGCTTCAGTTCCTTCGCCGGCCATCCGAATACCGGCCCGTGCTGGAAGCCGGGCCGGCTCTTGGCGATGTCCGCGATATCGCCGATGACGGCGGAGGCAGTGGCATTGCCGCCTGCGCCCGGTCCCGACAGCAGGAGTTCACCCAGAATATCGGTCTCGATGGCGACCGCGTTGGTAACGCCATGAACCTGTGCGATCACACTTGCTGTCGGTACCATCGTCGGGTGGACGCGCTGCTCGATCCCGGTTTCGGTAATCAGCGCCACGCCGAGGAGCTTGATCCGGTAACCGAGTTCGCCGGCCGCCTGGATATCGGCCTGGGTTATGTTGGAGATACCCTCCATATAGATGTCGCCGGCGGAGATGCGGCAGCCGAAGGCGATGCTGGTCAGAATGGCGAGCTTGTGCGCAGTGTCATGTCCTTCGATATCGAATGTCGGATCGGCCTCGGCATAGCCCAGTCGCTGCGCGTCCTTCAGGCACTCGTCGAAAGAAAGCCCCTCCGCCTCCATGCGGGTCAGGATGTAATTGCAGGTGCCGTTCAGGATGCCGAAGATGCGGCCGACCGAATTGCCGGCCAGCGCCTCGCGCAGCGTCTTGATGACGGGGATGCCGCCGGCCACTGCCGCCTCGTAGTTCAGAAGCACGCCCTTCCTTTCCGCTACCTCGGCCAGCGTCAGGCCGTGGCGGGCCAGAAGCGCCTTGTTCGCCGTGACCACGTGACGGCCCGCATCGAGCGCTGCTCGCACGCTCTGCCGCGCCGCGCCCTCCTCGCCGCCGATCAATTCCACGAAGACATCGATGTCGGCGGACTTCGCCAGCGCAACCGGATCGTCGAACCATTTCATCTTGTCGAGCGGAATGCCGCGGTCGCGGCCGCGGTCGCGCGCCGAGACAGCGGTCACCGCGATCGGCCGGCCGCACTGACGCGTCAGCTCATCCGCCTTCTCGGCAAGCACGCGGGCAACCGAAGCGCCGACCGTGCCCAACCCGGCAATCCCAACACGCAACGCTTCGGCCATTTACCGCCGCCCCTCGGATCTCGGAATTGACTGAAACGCTCAGCGGCGGGCGCTGAGCGGGATGACGTTGTCGAGCGTCGAGGACGCCGATGTCAGGAAGCGCTTGACGTTGCGCGCGGCCTGTCGGATGCGGTGCTCGTTCTCGACCAGCGCGATGCGGACGAAATCGTCGCCGTGCTCGCCGAAGCCGATGCCCGGCGCCACGGCCACATCCGCCTTCTCGATCAGGAGTTTCGAGAACTCCAGCGAGCCGAGGGACTTGAAAGGCTCCGGGATCGGCGCCCAGGCGAACATCGTCGCAGCCGGCGCGGGGATAGCCCATCCTGCCCGCCCGAATGCTTCCACCATGACATCGCGGCGGCGGCGATAGACGTCGCGCACTTCGGCGATCTCCGCGCCGTCGCTGTTGAGCGCCGCCGTCGCCGCCACCTGGATTGGCGTGAAGGCGCCGTAATCGAGATAGGATTTGACGCGCGTCAGCGCCGCGATCAGCCGCTCGTTTCCGACGGCGAAGCCCATGCGCCAGCCAGGCATGGAGAAGGTCTTCGACATGGAGGTGAACTCGACCGCGATATCCATCGCGCCCGGCACCTGCAGGATCGACGGCGGCGGCGCGGCGTCGAAATAGATCTCGGCATAGGCGAGATCCGACAACAGGATGATGTCGTTCTTCTTCGCGTAGGCGACGATGTCCTTGTAGAAATCGAGCGTGGCGACATGCGCCGTCGGGTTCGACGGATAGTTGAGGATCAACGCCAGCGGCTTCGGGATCGAATGCCTGACCGCGCGCTCCAGCGCACGAATGAATCCCTCATCCGGCTCGGCCTGGATGGATCGGATGACGCCGCCCGACATGATGAAGCCGAAGGCGTGGATCGGATAAGTCGGGTTGGGGCAGATGACCACGTCGCCCGGCGCGGTGATCGCCTGCGCCATGTTGGCGAAGCCTTCCTTGGAGCCCAGCGTCGCGACGACCTGGCTTTCGGGATCGAGCTTCACGTTGAAGCGCCGGGCGTAATAGTTGGCCTGCGCGCGGCGCAGGCCGGGGATGCCGCGCGAGGAGGAATAGCGATGCGTGCGCGGGTCGCGCACCACCTCGCATAATTTGTCCACGATCGCCTTCGGCGTCGGCAGGTCCGGATTGCCCATGCCGAGATCGATGATATCGGCGCCCTCGGCGCGGGCGCTCGCCTTCAGGCGATTGACCTGCTCGAAGACGTAGGGCGGAAGCCTGCGAACCTTGTGAAATTCTTCCATCTTCTCGTTCCGGTGCGATTTGGGAGGCGCGACTGCGCGGGCGATATACACCCTATGCGCATGGCCGTCACTGCCCCTCTATTTCTTTCAGCACCTGCTCGTTGTGCGCCTTGCCCGCCTGTCGCATGCTGGCGATATCGGCACTGGCGTCAGACGTGTTGGCAGGCGTTGCACCGAGCCTCGTCTTGGCTGCATTGAGTTCCTTGGTGTTGGCAGTAACTTCCGCATCGGTGAGCTGGCTGGTCGCCGCCTTCTGCCGGATATTGAGATTGGGATATTGTCCGGTGTCGCGCGGTCCCCCATAGGTCCCGTCGGCGGTCGGATGCGGCACCGCGTCCTCGATGGCGAAATCGGAAGCGCATCCGCCAAGCAGGATGAAGGAAGACAGGACGGCTATTGCGGCGAGGAGATTTATCACCGCCGGGCCGACGCGGCGATCGGCCTCGCTACCCGCACCAGATTTCATCATATATTCCTAGCCTTCGCGCGGGTTTCCGGTTGGACCCGGATCGAACTCACATGATATTATGGCATTAGCGCGCCGAACGAAAGTTCGACGCGTCGCGGAGGAGTAGTAAGGCGATGACGGACAAGAAGAAAGAGGCCGAACGGAAGGAAAGTCCGCCCTCTTCCGTCGAGCAATACGTCATCAGCGATCCCGATCGCTTCGCGCTCAACCTTGCCCGCATGATCGAGGAAGCCGGCAAGGCCGCTTCCGCCTGGGTAAAGCCGCGCGAGGAAGGTATCCGGCACGACGTGGTCGCCGAACCCGTGGCGGATATGGTCAAGACCCTTTCCAAGCTCACCGAATACTGGCTGTCGGACCCCACGCGTGCGCTCGAAGCGCAGACCCGCCTCTTCTCCGGCTACATGGCGGTCTGGACGAACTCGTTGCGCCGCCTCGGCGAAGGCGAGGAAGCCGCGGCGGAAGACAGCGTGAAGCCCGAAAAGGGCGACAGGCGATTCCAGGACCCCGAATGGGGCAGGAACGCGTTCTTCGACTTCCTCAAGCAGACCTATCTCGTCACCAGCCGCTGGGCCAACGACCTCGTCGAGCATGCCGAAGGGCTCGACGAACACACGAAGCACAAGGCGAGTTTCTACGTCAAACAGGTAGCCGCAGCGATCTCGCCATCGAATTTCATCCTGACCAATCCCGAGCTTTTCCGCGAAACGGTCGCCAGCAATGGCGAGAACCTCGTCGCCGGCATGAAGATGCTGGCGGAGGACATCGCGGCGGGAGACGGCGAATTGCGGCTCCGCCAGGCCGACTACTCCAAATTCGCTGTCGGAAAGAACCTCGCCATGACGCCGGGCAAGGTGATCGCGCGGAGCGAACTGGCGGAGATCATCCAGTACCAGCCTGCGACGGAGAAAGTGCTGAAGCGGCCGCTCGTCATCTGCCCGCCATGGATCAACAAATTCTACATCCTCGACCTCAACCCGCAGAAATCCTTCATCCGCTGGGCTGTCGAGCAGGGCCACACCGTTTTCGTCATCTCATGGGTCAACCCCGACGAACGCCACGGACGCAAGGACTGGGAAGCCTATATCCAAGAGGGGCTGCGGTTCGCGCTGGACACGATCGAGGGGGAAACAGGCGAGAAGGAGGTCAACGCCATCGGCTACTGCGTCGGCGGGACGCTGCTTGCCGCCGCATTGGCGCTTTTCGCGCAGGAAGGCGATGACCGCATCAAAACCGCGACCTTCCTCACCACGCAGGTCGACTTCACCTATGCCGGCGATCTCAAGGTATTCGTGGATGAGGACCAGGTTTCCGCGCTCGAAAAATCGATGAACGAAAGGGGCTATCTCGAAGGCAACAAGATGGCCACGGCCTTCAACATGCTGCGCTCAGGCGACCTGATCTGGCCCTATGTCGTCAACAACTATTTACGCGGGAAGGATCCGCTCCCCTTCGACCTGCTCTACTGGAATTCCGATTCAACACGCATGGCGGCGGCGAACCACTCCTATTACCTGCGCAACTGCTATCTGGAGAATAATCTGAGCGGCGGCTCGATGGAACTCGGCGGCCGCAAGTTGTCGCTTTCCGATATCAAGATCCCGATCTTCAACCAGGCTTCGCGGGAAGACCATATCGCGCCACTCCGCTCGGTCTTCTTTGGCAGCCAGTATTTCGGCGGCGACGTCGAGTTCCTGCTTGCCGGTTCCGGCCACATCGCCGGCGTCGTCAACCCGCCGGCCGCCAACAAGTACCAGCACTGGACGGGAAGAAAACCGACCGGCAAGCTGGAGGACTGGCTGGCGAACGCGCACGAGCACCCCGGCTCCTGGTGGCCGTACTGGCAATCCTGGATCGAGCGCTACAACAATGAGCGCGTGCCGGCACGCAAGCCCGGCAAGAAGCTGAAGCCGCTTGGCGACGCTCCCGGCACCTATGTAACGGCGCGTGTCTGACGCTCACAATCAGTGATCGTATTTCGTTGCATTTCGGCAACTATGCAAACCAAATCCGCTTGACCCTCAATAAGTTGCAACGCAAGTTGCGTCTCGGCAACGCCCTGCTTCGGGCGGGCCGCTTTTGTCTTTGCGGGGATAAGGGCTTCCGGCTGCGGCAGTAATGCGCCACCTACTCCGGATAATCGAATGCGTGTTCCACCGGCAGCATGCCGGATTTTTTGAGTGAAGGCGCCGTCCACATCGGGCAAGCGCAGAGGGAATGATAACCGGCGCGAGGGATGCAAGCGCCGAAATTGGGGAAAGACGTTTTGAGACCAGCCCGACGGCTCACCGCCCGACTGCTCCGAACGGCTTTTCTGGCCGGCTCACTGGCTTTCGTGGTGTCGTCCTGCACCACCAACGATCCCAGCATGCAACTCACGATGTCACCGGCCGCACCGACGGTGCCGGGCATGATGGCGGAGGTCGCCGCCAGCCAAGGAACCTCGAACGCAAATTCCGCGGCGCCCGCGCAGGCAACCACCGGACCGAATGCAACCGGCCCGGCCTCGACCGATGCGGCGCCCGCGCAGGATGGCGGCGCCCAGGTGATGGCAGCGGCCGCTACGCAAGGCGCCGACGATATCCCACTGCCCGAGGTGGTCGCCTATGTGCCGACCCCCAATCCGCAAAATCCGTTCGCAGCCGCCATGCCCGGGCTCGACAACGGAGCTACCGCACCGGCCGAAGCACTTCCCGCCGTGGCGTTGATCCCCGAACCGAACCCTGTGGCGAGTGGTCAAATCCCCGTACCTGTCGATATTCCGGCCGGTGGCACCACGCCGTCGCAAGCTGCGGCCTATGCCGGAACCACCCCCGCACCGCCCGCGCATAAACCGCGCGGCTTCTTCGCCACGCTCTTCGCGCCCGCTTCGGACCACAACATCGTCACAAAGGCCTCCGCCCACGAGCAGCCTCAGATCGTCGCTTCGCTTGACGACAGCGGCGCGAAGCCGCTGATCGACGCGCATGCTCCCGCCAAACCGGTCGTGGAGATGGATTTGGACGACGAGGCTCCTGCTGCGCAGCATTACGGCGCCGGCGATACGCTACCCGGCGTGCGCAGCGGCAATTCGCTGTTCGAGATTACACGGAAATCGGGTACCGGCGACAACAGCGATGTCGATATAAACGAGGAAGGTGCAGAACCGGTCGAGGTGGCTTCGGCGGCCGGCATGGCAAGACTCGATCCGCACGGGCTTCTCGTGCAGCGCGACACGGTGGACACGGCCTGCCTTCGCCCTCCGCTCCTCGCAGTGCTGAAGAAGATCGAAGAGCATTACGGCCGCAAACTGGTCGTGACTTCCGGCTATCGCAGCCGCGTCCACAACGCGGCCGCACGTGGCGCCCATAATTCGCTGCATATGTTCTGCGCCGCCGCCGACGTGCAGATGCCGGGCGTCAGCAAATGGGAACTCGCGGCCTATGCCCGTTCCATGACGGGGCGCGGCGGCGTCGGCACCTATTGCTACACTAAGTCCGTCCATATCGATATCGGCCCGGAGCGCGACTGGAACTGGCGCTGCAGGCGCAAGCGGCACCGTCGATAGGATTTTCGAGCCGGACACGAAGTGCGGTTCAGTCGCTGCGATGCGGATCGAACGGGCGCGACGATCCGTCCCCGGCTTTTTCGTAGAGACGGGCCGCCGGGGCTCGCGATCCCCGCGGCTTTCAGGTAAGGAGCGCAAGGTGTCCACCGCTAGCGCCCTGCTCCGCCCATGAAATCCGCCATTGTCCTGCTTCCCGGCCTCAATCGCGACCGCGACATGATCGCGGCGCTGACCAAGGTCTCGGGCAAGCCGCCTGTCACAGCCTGGCAGACCGACACGGAAATTCCCGACGTCGATCTGATCGTCATTCCCGGCGGCTTCTCGTACGGTGACTATCTGCGTTGCGGCGCCATCGGCGCACGTATGCCGGTCATGCGCGCGGTGGCAGAAAAGGCGAAAAAGGGCGTGCTGGTGATGGGCGTCTGCAACGGCTTCCAGATTCTGCTGGAAGCCGGCCTCCTGCCCGGGGCTCTGATGCGAAACGCCTCGCTGAAATTCGTCTGCCGCGAAGTCAAGCTGCAGGTTACCAACGCCAACACCGCCTTCACCCGCCACTACGCGCCGGGCCAGATCATCCGCTGCCCCGTCGCTCATCATGACGGCAATTATTTCGCCGACGCCAAGACACTGGCGCGGCTGGAAGGTGAAGGCCAGGTCGTGTTCCGCTATGCCGAGAGGACGAACCCCAACGGGTCGATCAACGACATAGCCGGCATCATCGATCAGCGCGGCAACGTGCTCGGGCTGATGCCGCATCCCGAGGATCTGATCGAGGCGGCGCATGGCGGTACCGACGGAAGGGCGCTTTTCGAGGGCATCTTGGGGAAAGCCGCATGAGTAAGGTAGCAGAGCGAATTTCGACGGCCGCCGGTATTGCCCTGTTGGCTGTCCTTTCCGGATGCCAGTCAGGTGGCCACGGAACTGCCACGGGGGAGAATTCGGCGGCCGTCGCGCTTCTCCAGCGCGTCAACACCAACGCCCATACTTGCTGGGTAAAGTCGAAAGACAAGGATTTCCAGGGCTACAGCGTCATCCCGGAACTCGATACGCAGGCCGGCAAGCCGCGCATTCTCGTTGTCGATCGGAAGGCGGCGCAAGGCCTTCCCAAGCTGGTGATCGAGGCGGACGGCAAGCCGGTCAAGGCAACCGCCTACGGCCCTTTGCTCAATCAGCCGGCAGGCGGCCGGATCGGCGCCGATCTCAAACGCTGGACCGGCGGCTCCAATTCCTGCACCGCGTAACATGAGTAGTTCCAATCCCGCCATCACGCCCGAACTCGTAGCCGCCCATGGGCTGAAGCCGGATGAATATCAACGTGTTCTCGACCTGATCGGGCGCGAGCCGAGTTTCACCGAACTCGGCATCTTCTCGGCAATGTGGAACGAGCATTGCTCGTACAAATCCTCGAAGAAATGGCTGCGTACCCTGCCGACCAAAGGGCCGCGCGTCATCCACGGGCCGGGCGAGAACGCCGGCGTGGTCGACATCGGCGACGGCGATTGCATCGTCTTCAAGATGGAGAGCCACAACCACCCCTCCTATATCGAGCCCTATCAGGGTGCGGCGACCGGCGTCGGCGGCATTCTGCGCGACGTGTTCACCATGGGCGCGCGGCCGATTGCGGCGATGAACGCGCTGCGGTTCGGCGAACCGGACCATCCTAAGACGCGGCATCTGGTGGCCGGCGTGGTGTCGGGCGTCGGCGGCTACGGCAACGCTTTCGGCGTGCCCGTAGTGGGCGGGGAGGTCAATTTCGACGCCCGCTACAACGGCAACATCCTGGTCAACGCCTTCGCGGCGGGACTGGCGAAGACCAACGCGATCTTCCTGTCCGAGGCAAAGGGCGTCGGCCTGCCGGTCGTCTATCTCGGCGCCAAGACCGGCCGCGACGGCGTCGGAGGCGCCACCATGGCGTCGGCCGAATTCGACGAGAAGATCGACGAGAAGCGCCCGACCGTGCAGGTCGGCGATCCCTTCACCGAGAAATGCCTGCTCGAAGCCTGCCTCGAACTAATGGCGTCGGGCGCCGTCATCGCTATCCAGGATATGGGTGCCGCCGGCCTCACCTGCTCGGCGGTCGAGATGGGCGCCAAGGGTGATCTCGGCATCGAGCTCGATCTGGACAAGGTGCCGGTGCGCGAGGAGCGCATGAGCGCCTATGAAATGATGCTGTCGGAGAGCCAGGAGCGCATGCTGATGGTGCTCCGCCCCGAAAAGGAGGCCGAGGCCGAGGCGATTTTCAGGAAATGGGGCCTCGATTTCGCCGTGGTCGGCCACACGACCGACGACCTCCGTTTCCGTATCCTGCACAAGGGAGAGACGAAGGCCGACCTGCCGATCAAGGAACTCGGCGATCAGGCGCCCGAATATGACCGGCCATGGGTCGAGCCGGCGCGCCCTGCCCCGCTCCGCGCCGGGAGTATCCCTGAAGCCAATATTGCTGACGCGCTGATAAAGCTGATCGGCTCGCCCGACCTTTCCTCCCGGCGCTGGGTCTACGAACAATACGATACGCTTATTCAGGGCAACTCGCTGCAAAGGCCCGGCGGCGATGCCGGCGTCGTGCGGGTCGAAGGACATCCGACCAAGGCGCTCGCTTTTTCCTCGGACGTGAACCCGCGCTATTGCGAGGCCGATCCTTTCGAGGGTGGCAAGCAGGCGGTGGCAGAATGCTGGCGCAACCTAACCGCCACCGGTGCAGAGCCACTCGCCGCGACCGACAACCTCAATTTCGGCAACCCCGAGAAGCCCGAGATCATGGGCCAACTCGTCATGGCCGTGAAAGGGATCGGCGAGGCCTGCAAGGCGCTCGATTTCCCGATCGTTTCCGGCAACGTCTCGCTCTACAATGAGACCAACGGGCTCGGCATCCTGCCGACGCCCACCATCGGTGGCGTCGGCCTGATCCCCGATTGGCAGAAGACGGCGCGGATCGCCTTTGCCGGCGAAGTCGAGGCGGTCCTGCTTTTCGGCGCCCCCGCAGGCTATGGCGGCCATCTAGGCCAGTCCGCTTATCTGCGCATCATTCACGGCCGCGAGGAAGGTCCGCCGCCGCCCGTCGACCTCGCGCATGAGAAGAAGATCGGCGATTTCGTCCGCATGCTCATCCGCGAGGGCGCCACGATTGCGGTGCATGACTGCTCCGACGGTGGGCTTGCCGCGGCGCTCGCCGAGATGGCGATGGCGTCCGGCATCGGCGCCACGATCGACGCGCCGGATGCTGCTTCGCCGACCGCAGCTTTCTTCGGCGAGGATCAGGGCCGCTATGTGGTAGCGGTGAAGGCCGGATCGGCAGAAGAGATCTCGGCGCGCGCCGAAAAGGCAGGCGTCCCCGTCCAGCGGATCGGGATAACGGGCGGCGCCGAATTGAAACTCGGCGATGCGCATGCGATACCGATAGCCGATCTCAAAACGGCGCATGAGGGTTGGTTCCCGCGCTTCATGGAAAACTGAGCGAGGACGACAGATGGCGATGGATGCGAACGAGATCGCGCGGCTCATCCGGGAAGCCATCCCGGATGCGACCGTGACCATCCGCGACCTTGCCGGCGACGGCGACCATTACGCGGCGGAAGTCGTGGCCGAGAGCTTTCGCGGCAAGAGCCGCGTACAGCAGCACCAGATGGTGTACGAGGCGCTGAAGGGCCGGATGGGCGGCGTCCTGCACGCGCTGGCGCTCCAGACCAGCGCGCCGGACTGAGCATCCACCCTTGTCGGTTGGATCATCTCAATTCGGCGTGCCTGCCCTTCAAACCGTCCGGCTTAGGTGTTACATAGCGAACGGGTTTTGACGCTGGACCTGGCACGGCGCACGCAAGGACAATCGAGATGAGCGGTATCAATGAATTCATCGACAACGAGGTGAAGGGCAACGACGTGGTGCTCTTCATGAAGGGCACGCCCGGCTTCCCGCAATGCGGCTTTTCCGGCCAGGTCGTGCAGATCCTCGATTATGTCGGCGTCGACTACAAGGGCATCAACGTGCTCACCTCGGACGAACTTCGGCAGGGCATCAAGGAATATTCGAACTGGCCGACGATCCCGCAGCTCTACGTGAAGGGCGAATTCGTCGGCGGCTGCGATATCATCCGCGAGATGTTCCAGGCCGGCGAATTGCAGTCCTTCTTCGACGAGAAGGGCATCAGCGTCAAAGGCGCCGCCTGACCGTTTCCTGACGGGAGCGCCGGTCCCGGCGTCCCGAATATGTTTCCATAGGCCCTTTCCGGGGTCCCGTTTTCACCGATGCGCCGGCCAGCCGGCGCATTTTCGTTCTTTTGACGAATCCGAGACCATGGACCAGAGCAATGCGCCCAAGGCGCCCCTGACCGTCAGGGGCATTCCGCGCTGGGAGTTCATCGCGCTTGCCGCGGCGCTGATGGCGCTGAACTCGCTGGCCATCGATATCATGCTGCCGGCCCTGCAGCAGATCGGCAGCAGCCTGGGCGTCGAGGCTCCCAATCACCGCCAGTACGTCATCACAAGCTACATCATCGGCTTCGGCGCCGCGCAACTCTTCTACGGCCCTCTGGCGGATCGCTTCGGCCGCCGGCCGCCGCTGATCGCGGGGCTGATCATCTACTTCTTCGCAGCGGCGGCCGCGGCGGTCGCACCGAGCTTCGAGACATTGCTCCTGTGCCGGTTCGTCCAGGGTGTCGGCGCGGCAGGCACACGCGTCATCACCGTTTCGGTGGTTCGCGACTCGTTCGAAGGCCGGCGGATGGCGGAAGTGATGTCGCTGATATTCATGGTGTTCATGGCGGTGCCGGTGATCGCCCCGAGCATCGGCCAGTTGATCATGCTCTTCGCGACGTGGCATTTCATCTTCGTTGCGATGGCAGGCGGCGCGCTCCTCATCTCGGCATGGGGCATCCTGCGCCTGCCCGAAACGCTGCATAGGGAGGATCGTCGGCCGTTCAAGCCGGAGACGATCATCGGTGGTTTCCGCGCCGTCCTCACTAACCGGGTAGCGCTCTGCTACACGCTTGCCAGTACATTCATCTACGCAACGATGTTCGGCTTCGTGAACTGCTCGCAGCAGATCTATGTCGATCTCTACGGCGTTGGCGAAATGTTTCCGATAATCTTCGCCGGCGTCGCCGGCGTGATCGCGGTTTCGAATTTCGCCAATTCGCGCCTGGTCGGGCGCATCGGCATGCGCCGGCTTTCGCAGGGAGCGCTTCTGCTGTTCCTGGCGATCAGCCTCCTGTGGTTTTTCCTCTCGATCACGGTCGGGATCCCGCTCGTCCTGTTCATCATCATCTTCGCAAGCGCCATGGTGCCCTTTGCCATGCTCGGCTCGAACTTCAACGCGCTTGCCATGGAGCCGCTCGGCAATCTGGCGGGTACGGCGTCGGCCTTCCTCGGCTTTATGCAGACTTTCTTCGGCGGCATATTGGGAACCATCATCGGCCAGGCCTATGACGGAACGGTCACGCCGCTCGCGGCAGGGTTCTGCCTTGTTTCCATGGCGGCGCTGGCGGTGATCCTCATCGCCGAGCGCGGGCGGCTTTTCCAGCCGCACAATTTGCCGGTGTAAGCGCTCAGCCGGCGGCAAGCGCGGCGAAATCGAAGAGCTTCCGGTCGAGAAGGTGCGAAGGGCGAACATTGGTCAGCGCCCGGATCATGGTGTCCTTACGTCCCGGCATGCGTCGCTCGATATCGTCCAGCATCGCCTTCATGGCGTTGCGCTGAAGCCCGTCCTGGCTGCCGCACAGATCGCAAGGGATGATGGGAAAGCGCATCGCCTCTGCGAAGCGGGCGAGATCGGCCTCGGCGCAATAGGAAAGCGGCCGCAGCACCATCACGTCGCCTTCGTCGTTCAGGAGCTTCGCCGGCATGGCGGCCAGCCGTCCGCCATGGAAGAGGTTCATGAAGAAGGTTTCGAGGATATCCTCCCGGTGGTGGCCGAGCACCAGCGCGGTGCAGCCTTCCTCGCGCGCGATGCGGTAGAGATGGCCGCGGCGCAGGCGCGAGCAGAGCGAGCAATAGGTCGCACCAGCGCCGATCTTGTCGGTCACGACCGAATAGGTGTCCTGATATTCGACGCGGTGGGCCACGCCGAGCCCGGAAAGATAATCGGGCAGTATGTGCTTCGGGAAATTCGGCTGGCCCTGGTCGAGGTTGCAGGCGAGAAGCTCGACCGGCAGCAGCCCGCGCCATTTAAGATCGAGCAGGAGCGCCAGAAGCCCGTAGGAATCCTTGCCGCCCGAGAGCGCGACCAGCCAGCGTTCGCCCTCGCGAACCATGGCGAAGTCGGAGATCGCCTGCCGCGTATCGCGCAAAAGCCGCTTGCGCAGCTTGTTGAACTCGACCGTCGAGGGTGCTTCGCGGAAAAGCGGATGGCAGCCGCCCGCAGCATCCATTTCCCGCTCTGTCGCTACATGCACATTCATGGCCGGCTCCTTCCGCCCCCGTCTAAACCGGAACGCGGCAAAGAAAAAGGCCGTGCTTGCGGCACGGCCTCTTCGATCCGATGCGCGGCTTAAATCAGCGCGAGTAGAACTCGACGACCAGGTTCGGTTCCATCTGAACCGCGAACGGCACGTCGGCCAGCGCCGGTACGCGCGTGTAGGTCGCGGTCATCTTGGTGTGGTCGGCCTCGATATAATCCGGCACGTCGCGCTCGGCGAGCTGGACCGCCTCCAACACGACGACAAGCTGCTTAGACTTCTCGCGCACCTCGATCACATCGCCCGGCTTGCAACGATAAGAGCCGATATTGACCCGGCGACCGTTGACGTTGACATGGCCGTGGTTGATGAACTGGCGCGCCGCGAAAATCGTCGGGACGAACTTGGCGCGATAGACAACAGCGTCGAGGCGCGATTCGAGCAGTCCGATCAGGTTCTCGGAAGTATCGCCCTTGCGGCGGTTCGCCTCGTCGTAGACCTTGCGGAACTGCTTCTCCGAGACATCGCCGTAATGCCCCTTCAGCTTCTGCTTCGCACGGAGCTGGACGCCGAAATCCGACAGCTTGCCCTTGCGGCGCTGGCCGTGCTGGCCGGGGCCGTATTCACGCTTGT
>JBDZVC010000523.1:0-2726 GCA_040255475.1 Phyllobacteriaceae bacterium
TCAAGGCGGACACCGGCATCCCGGTCTATAAATGGTCGGTCGCCGACTACGACGCATGCGCGGCCGGCATCGGCAAGGTCGAGGCCGATCTCGGCCCGGTCGACGTGCTCGTCAACAATGCCGGCATCACTCGCGACGCCCCCTTCCACAAGATGACGCGCGAACAGTGGAACGAGGTGATCAGCACCAATCTGAATGGCGTCTTCAACATGACCCACCCGCTGTGGAACGGCATGCGCGAGCGCAAGTTCGGCCGTGTCATCACGATTTCCTCGATCAACGGCCAGAAGGGCCAGTTCGCCCAGGCGAACTATTCGGCCTCCAAGGCCGGCGACCTCGGCTTCACCAAGGCGCTGGCACAGGAGGGCGCGCGCGCCGGCATCACCGTCAACGCCATCTGCCCCGGCTATATCGCCACCGACATGGTGATGGCGGTGCCGGAGAAGGTGCGCGAATCCATCATCGCGCAGATTCCGACCGGACGGCTGGGCGAAGCCGGCGAGATCGCGCGCTGCGTGGTCTTCCTCGCCTCCGACGACGCCGGCTTCATCACTGGATCGACCATCACCGCGAATGGCGGGCAGTATTTCGCCTGACCGCATCGCCGCTGCCTGACGGCCTGCTCCTGCCAATGGACGAACTTACCCCCACTCCCCGTCGCGGGTGGGGGGCGAACTTCGCAGGCGAAGGTCCCGCGTCAATGAACTGGACCCATCCGCCTTTCGATCCCACGAGCGCCCTGTCCCGCTCCGGCACGCAAAGGTTAACCGCTTTGCCGGCGCATGGGGACAAACCTGTGAATATCCTGTGGATTATCGGCATACCAATGGCGGGAAGCACAAGATATAGCCGTGAACACAAGCGGAACATCCAATTATCAGTGATTCGTCGTCGCTTTGTTCCGCCTATGGCCCGTTCGTTAACGCGATCCCGCGTTCCGCCATATGCAGTGGTAGGAATTCGTCAATTTTCATGAATGAATTCTTGCGCTTGGGCCGAGGAAGCGTGGCTGAAGAGAGAGGCAGGCGGGCGCCGTTAACCTTTTCGGGAGCCTAAGCCGCAATGGCAGCCAGCGCCGATTCAGCATATGCCCGCAAGGCATCCTCATCATGCTAGATATAGGGGTGAACAAACACCGAATTGGCGCGAGTCACTGATTCGTCGCCGATTCGTTCCAGACTCGTTCCAGTCGTTAATTGGTGCGTTTGCTGTTTTGCACCGGCGGCGATTTCCTATATGTGGATAACATGCCCGGACGGCCTTCCACCGGGCGACCGGTTGCAGCTTCCGCAGCGAAGGCGCTGCCAAGGGAAGGTCTTCCCCAGAACCTTTCAGAGTCGAAGAGCCTTTCAAAGTCGAGATGAATCTCCAGATCATGCCTGACACCCAGTCCGTGCCTTCGGGGCGCGACGTGACCGCCATCCTCGGGCCGACCAACACCGGCAAGACGCATCTCGCCATCGAGAGGATGGTGGCGCATGAGAGCGGGGTGATCGGGCTGCCGCTCCGCCTGCTTGCGCGCGAGGTCTATGGGCGTGTGGTCGAAAAGGTCGGCGCCGCCAACGTCGCGCTGCACACGGGCGAGGAGAAGATCACGCCGCCCAATGCGCGCTTCTCCGTCTGCACGGTCGAGGCGATGCCGCGCGAGACGGACGCCGCCTTCGTTGCCATCGACGAGGTCCAGCTCGCCGGCGACCTCGAGCGCGGGCACATCTTCACCGACCGCATCCTCAATCTGCGCGGGCGGCAGGAAACGCTGTTGCTCGGCGCCGCCACCATGCGCGGCATTCTGGAGAGGCTCCTGAAGGGCGTCTCCACGGTAACCCGGCCGCGCATGTCGCACCTCGCCTATGCCGGCCAGAAGAAGATCACGCGCCTGCCGCGCCGTTCGGCCATCGTCGCCTTCTCGGCCGACGAGGTCTATGCGATCGGCGAACTGATCCGTCGCCAGCGCGGTGGTGCGGCCGTCGTCATGGGTGCGCTGAGCCCCCGCACCCGCAACGCGCAAGTGGCGCTCTACCAGTCGGGCGACGTGGACTACCTCGTCGCCACCGATGCCATCGGCATGGGCCTCAACCTCGATGTCGACCATGTCGCCTTCGCCCAGAACCGCAAGTTCGACGGCTTCCAGTTCCGCGACCTCACCGCCGCCGAACTCGGCCAGATCGCCGGCCGGGCCGGCCGGCATTTGCGCGACGGCACCTTCGGCGTCACCGGCCAGGTCGATCCGCTCGCCGACGACCTCGTCGAGAAGATCGAGGGCCACGATTTCGAGCCGGTGAAGGTGCTGCAATGGCGCACCGCCTCCTTCGATTTCTCCAGCCTCGACGCGCTGAAACGCTCTATCGAGACGACGCCCGCCTTCGAGGGCCTGACCAAGGCGCTGCCGGCGGTCGACCAGCGCGCGCTGGAGCATCTGTCGAAGGAGCCCGACATCCGCGACCTCGCCACCTCCTCCGAGCGTGTCTCGATGCTGTGGGACGCCTGCGCCCTGCCCGACTACCGAAAGATCGCGCCGGCGCAGCACGCCGACCTGATCGCCTCGATCTATCTCGACCTCGTCCGCAAGGGTCAGGTGGACGAGGACTATCTCGCCAACCAGGTCGACCGCTCCTCCTCGACCGAGGGCGATATCGACACGCTCTCGGCCCGCATCGCCCAGATCCGGACCTGGACCTTCGTGTCGAACCGGCCGGGCTGGCTTGCCGATCCGACACACTGGCAGG
>JBDZVC010000524.1:0-2722 GCA_040255475.1 Phyllobacteriaceae bacterium
AGTATGATTACGATTCCTGGCCGGTGCTCGAATGGGAATGCTGCCTGAAGCATCCAGAGCAGGGTGCGGCGGAGGGCGCCCCCTTCATCGCGGCCCATATCATCCGGGTGACGGAGAAGGCGTTCGACGATTTCGCCGGCGGCAAGACCGACCGGGCACAGTTGAGGAAGATGATGGGGATTTAGAGTAGGATCACCCCTCATCCGACCCTTCGGGCCACCTTCTCCTACAGTGGGAGAAGGTGGCGTACCGCAGCGCCGCTTCCGCTGGTCTCCGACGTCAACGATTTGCAGAGAGGTTGACGAAATTCCTTCCTCGCCCCCTGTGGGAGAGGATAGGGAGTCCCGGTGAGGCAGAGCTGAACCGTCGGGCGAACTTGGTGAGGGGTATTGACAAGCGCTGGTCGGCGCAAAGGAGGACGTTTCAATGGTATCAGGCAGGCAGGTGGAATCCGGCAAGGGGCCGATCCGGCTCGGCATGGTGGGCGGCGGGCAGGGCGCGTTCATCGGCGGCGTGCACCGCATCGCGGCGCGCATGGACGGCGAATTCGAGCTGGTGGCGGGCGCGCTGTCGTCGGATCCGGCGCGGGCGAAGGCTTCGGCGGCCGAACTGGGCCTTGATCCGGAGCGCAGCTACGGCTCTTTCGCCGAGATGGCGAAGGCGGAGGCGAAGCGCCCCGACGGCATCGAGGCGGTGGCGATCGTGACGCCGAACAACATGCACTACCCGCCGGCGAAGGCATTCCTCGATGCCGGCATCCATGTCATCTGCGACAAACCGCTCACGTCGAACCTCGCCGACGCCAAGAAGCTTGCTGCACTGGTGAAGAAGACCGACAAAATCTTCGTGCTGACGCACAATTACACCGGTTACCCGATGGTGCGGCAGGCACGTGAGATGGTGGCGAAGGGCGTGCTCGGGGACATCCGTGTGGTGCAGGTTGAATATCCGCAGGACTGGCTGACGGAAAAGGTCGAGGACAGCGGCGCCAAGCAGGCGGTCTGGCGCACCGATCCGAAGCAGTCCGGTGCCGGCGGTGCGGTCGGCGACATCGGCACGCATGCCTATAACCTTGCCCGCTTCGTTACCGTACTGGAACTCGACACGCTCGCCGCCGACCTGACCTCTTTCGTCAAGGGCCGCCCGCTCGACGACAACGTAAGTGTACTCTTACGCTTCAAGAGCGGAGCCAAGGGCATGCTATGGGCGAGCCAGGTGGCGCCGGGCAACGAGAACGGGCTGAAGCTGCGTGTCTACGGCACCAAGGGCGGGCTGGAATGGACGCAGGCCGACCCGAACTATCTCTGGTACACGCCCTACGGCGAGCCGAAGCGGCTGATCACGCGTGGTGGTGCCGGAGCTGGCATGGCGGCGGGGCGCGTCACGCGTATCCCGCCCGGCCATCCGGAGGGGTATCTGGAAGGCTTCGCCAACATCTACGCGGAGGCCGCGCGAGCGATCCGGGCGGCGCGGCGGAAGGGCGGCAAGGTGCCGAAGGACGTGATCTTTCCGACCGTCGAGGACGGCGTAGAGGGTGTTGCCTTCATCGAGGCCTGCGTGAAGTCGTCGAAGAAGAACGGCGCCTGGACGAAGCTTTGACGAGCAAGGCCGACCTTGCCGATGCCTACCGGGCCTATATTGCCTGCCTGAACAGGCAGGACTGGCCGAATCTCGGCCGGTTCGTTCTCGAGGATGTGGTTTATAACGGCAAGCGGATCGGGCTGTCGGGCTATCGCGAAATGCTGGAGCGGGATTTTCTCCAGATCCCGGACCTCCGCTTCAATATCGAGCTGCTGACCGCCGATCCGTCGTATATAGCCGCCCGGCTTGCCTTCGATTGTGCGCCGACGGGAATGTTCCTCGGCCTGCCGGTGAACGGGCGGAAAGTTTCGTTCGCCGAGAATGTGTTCTACGCATTCAGGGAAGGCAGGATCGGGGAGGTCTGGTCGGTTATCGACAAGGCGGCCATCGAGGCGCAGCTATAGAACGCTTTTCGACGCATTCCTTGAAGCGCCGCAGACCCTTTGGACCTATCGGCCACGCTTCGATTTTCCGGTTTTGCTCCCGGCGGTGTCGGCGTCCTTCAGATAGCCGAGCCCCTCCGATCCGGTCTGCGCGCCCTCGACCGGCTTCACGGAACGGTGTTTTTCTTCCGGATCGGCATTCTTTCGTCGGTTGCGATCGACGGGCGGGATTTTCCCGCTCTTTCCTTCCTTCGTGGCCTGCATGGTCTTTCTCCTTCCAGAAGGACGAAACCCAACGCCTACCTTATCGTCTTGTTCCTCGTCGCGCGGCGCTAGGCCGCCGCGTCGGTTGCGCGCAGACCTTCGAGCGCTCTCAAAAATCCGTCCAGCCAGGCTTGCGCATCCTGTTTGCGGATGCGGGCAGCGAGTGCCTTCTGGCGCTGTTGCCGTTCCTTGAGCGGCATCTGCAACGCGCGGTACAGATTCTCGGCCATGTCGTCGACATCGTAGGGATTGACGATCAGCGCCTCGGCCATCTCCTCCGCCGCGCCGGCGAATTGCGACAGCACCAGCACGCCCGGATCGTTGAGGTCCTGCGCGGCTATGAATTCCTTGGCGACGAGGTTCATGCCGTCGCGCAGCGGCGTCACGAAGCCGACCTGGCTGGCGCGGAAGAGCGCGGCCAGTTTCTCGCGCGGGACGTTGCGCTGGATGTAGCGGATCGGCGTCCAGTTGAAATCGGCGAAGCGGCCGTTGAT
>JBDZVC010000082.1:0-14747 GCA_040255475.1 Phyllobacteriaceae bacterium
AGAGCGCCTCGAAGCCTTTCTCGCGGCCGTGGCCGGAGCGCTTGAAGCCGCCGAACGGCAGTTCGATGCCGCCGCCAGCGCCGTAACCGTTGACGAAGACCTGACCCGCGCGGACCTTCTTGGCGACGCGATGCTGGCGCGCGCCGTCCTTCGTCCAGACACCCGCGACAAGCCCATATTCGGTATCGTTGGCGAGGCGGATCGCCTCGGCTTCATTCTCGAAGGGGAAGAGCGTCAGCACCGGGCCGAACACCTCCTCTTGTGCGATCGCGGCATCGGGATCGACGGCGCCGAACAGCGCTGGGCGGACGTAATAGCCATCCTTGGGCGCGGATGGGTCGATGGAACCCTCTGCCAGAACCGGGACACCGGCTTCGCGCGCGGCCGCCACATAGCCCTCGACGCGTTCCTTCTGCTTCGGATTGATCATGGAGCCGAGATCACGGTCCGCGTCGTGCGGCGCGGCAACGAGCTTCGAGAAGCGTTCCGCGAGCCCCCCGGCCAGCTTCTCGTATATCGGTTTCTCGATCAGGATGCGGCTGCCGGCCGAGCAGGTCTGGCCACCGTTCTGGATGATGGCGTTGACCAGTACCGGCAGCGCCGCCTCGATATCGGCGTCGGCGAAGACGATCTGCGGGGACTTGCCGCCGAGTTCCATGGTGACGCCGCGATTGTTGACAGCCGCCGCCTGCTGGATCGCCGTGCCGGTGAGGGGCGAGCCGGTGAAGGTGACGTAATCCACGTCCGGATGCGCCGAAAGCGCAGCACCCGCGTCGCGCCCGTAACCGGTGATGACGTTCAGTACGCCGGCCGGAATGCCGGCTTCCAGCGCGAGTTCCGCCACGCGAAGCGCGGTCAACGAGGCGTCCTCCGCCGGCTTCACTACCAGCGTGTTGCCCATTGCAAGCGCAGCACCGACTACGCGCGCGGTGATCTGCAACGGATAGTTCCAGGGCACGATACCGGCCACGACGCCGTGCGGTTCGCGCAATGTCAACGCGGTGAACCCTTCCAGGAAGGGGATAGTGTCGCCATGGATCTTGTCGCCGGCACCGCCGTAGAATTCGTAATAGCGCATCGTGGCGACGACATCGGCCTTGCCCTGACGGATCGGCTTGCCGGTATCACGCGACTCCAGCGCCGCCAGTTCCTCGCCGTTCTTCTCGACAAGCTGGTAGAGCCGGGTGAGGCAGCGGCCGCGCTCCACCGCAGGCATGCGGCCCCAAGGACCTTCCTCGAAAGCACGGCGCGCGGCCTTCACGGCACGGTCGACATCGGCTTCGCCGGAAGCCGGGATGGAGGCAAAAACCTTGCCGTCCGAAGGGGAGGCCACGTCGATGCGCTTGCCTGAAAGCGAATCGACCGGCTTGCCGTCGACCATCTGCATGAAGGCAAGGCCCTCGGCCACGGTACGTGAAAGATGAGCGCCCACGATGGCATTTCTCCTTGCTTCTGTGGCAGTGCCGCACCAATTTGACCGCATGTGCGCATATGCCGGATATTCCACCGCGTCCGTGAAACGCCTCCCTATTCGACCTGTCAAGGCTGATGCGGACACTCGGTCGCAGTAGCCAAATTAAATCGATTAGATTATAGGACGGCATCGCTTCGGCGATCGCCATGAAGATGGACAGACAATGACCAGCCAGACCATTCCCGTCGATCCGTTCGATTTCATCGTTTTCGGGGGCACGGGCGACCTTGCCGAGCGCAAACTTCTGCCGGCGCTCTACCAAAGGCAGATCGCAGGGCAATTTTCCGAACCCACCCGCATCATCGGCGTTTCGCGCTCGAAGATGTCCGACAAGGCCTATCGGGAGTTCGCCGAGAAGGCGATCACGGAGCATGTCGACGCCAAGGAAATCGACAAGAAGGCGCTGGCAAGTTTCCTCGACCGCCTTTCCTGGGTCTCGGCGGACGCCACATCCGGCGCCGGCTTTGAAGACCTCAAGAAGGCGGTGGGCAAAAGCGAATGCATCCGCGTCTTCTACATGGCGGTAGCGCCGTCGATCTTCGGCGAGATCGCGGCGAAGCTGAAATCGCACGGGCTGCTGACGCCGAACTCGCGCATCGTCGTGGAAAAGCCGATAGGCCGCGACCTCGCTTCCGCGAAGGCGCTGAACGACGAAATCGGCGCGGTCTTCGATGAGCAGCAGATCTTCCGCATCGATCATTATCTCGGCAAGGAGACGGTGCAGAATTTGATGGTGCTGCGCTTCGGCAACGCGCTCTACGAGCCGCTCTGGAACAACGCCCATATCGACCATGTGCAGATCACCGTCGCCGAGACGGTGGGGCTCGAGGGCCGTGCCGGCTATTATGACAAGGCCGGTGCGCTACGCGACATGGTGCAGAACCACATGCTGCAACTCCTCTGCCTCGTTGCCATGGAGCCGCCGGCCTCGATGGACGCAGACGCGGTGCGCGACGAGAAGCTGAAGATCCTGCGTTCGCTGAAGCATATCGAGAACGGCAACGCACAGAAAAACACCGTGCGCGGCCAGTATCGCGCCGGCGCCTCCGCCGACGGGCCGGTAAAGGGCTATCTCGAAGAACTCGGCAACAATGAAAGCGAGACCGAGACCTTCGTCGCCATCAAGGCGGAGATCGAGAACTGGCGCTGGGCCGGTGTTCCCTTCTATCTCCGCACCGGCAAGCGGCTTGCCGCGCGCGTCTCGGAGATCGTCATCGAATTCAAGCAGATACCGCATTCGATCTTCGGCGAAAGCGCCGGCCGGCCGGTCGCCAACCAGCTCGTCATCCGCCTGCAGCCGGGCGAGGGCGTCAAGCAATGGATCATGATCAAGGATCCGGGGCCGGGCGGCATGCGGCTCCGCCACGTGCCGCTCGACATGAGCTTTGCGCAGGCCTTCGAGGTGCGCAATCCGGACGCCTATGAACGGCTCATCATGGACGTGGTGCGCGGCAACCAGACGCTGTTCATGCGCCGCGACGAGGTGGAGGCGGCATGGAGCTGGATCGACACGATTCAGGCCGCCTGGGAAGACACGCATCAGGAACCGCAGGGCTACACTGCCGGCACGTGGGGGCCATCGGCTTCCATCGCGCTCATAGAGCGCGACGGGCGGACATGGCACGAGAGCAATTAGGTCAGCGGAGATGACTACGCCTCGGCACCACTGGCACGAATTCGCGACGCCCGAGACGCTGGCGAAGACGTTCGCCAGCCGCATCGCCGATGTGCTGACCGAGGCAATCAAGGCGCGCGGCAAGGCGCTGCTTGCTGTCTCCGGCGGCACCACGCCGATCCATCTGTTCAAAATGCTTTCCGAGACCGACCTCGACTGGCGGCAGGTGACCATCACGCTGGTGGACGAACGTTTCGTCCCGCCGACCTCGCCACGCTCGAACGAGGGGCTGGCGCGCCGGGATTTTTTGCGCGGCAAGGCTGCGGAAGCCGATTTTGTCGGCCTCTATCATGAAGCTCCGACAGTAGAGGAAGCCGCGAAAGAGGCCGAGGCGGCGCTTTCCTCCCTCCCCTATCCGTTCGACCTCGTCGTGCTCGGCATGGGACCGGACGGCCATACGGCGTCTTTCTTCCCGGACGATCCCGATCTCGCGCGGCCGCTCGACCTTTCCGGCAAGCGCATCGTGCTGCCGATCCACGCGGCAAGCGCCGGCGAGCCGCGCCTCACCTTCTCGCTGCCGAAGCTGGTCGAAGCGCGGCACCTCGCCCTGCATATCGAAGGGGCCGACAAGAAGCAGGTGCTGGAAAAGGTGCTGGGCGATGGACCGCGCCTTCCCATCCGGGCCGTCTTCGATGCCGCGAAAAAGCCGGTCGAGATATACTGGGCTCCGAAACCCGGCGGGAAGGACTGAACCGCAACCAACCGTCGCCGGACGGGAGGACCGGCGCGAGGAAGGGAACATGAAATGAGCGCGCATCGGCAATTGATGGCGGTCACCGACCGCATCCGCGAACGCTCGAAAGTCTCGCGCGAGGCCTATCTGGAGCGCATCGCCGGCGCGGCCGGCGGAACCGTCAAGCGCTCCACCCTCTCCTGCGGAAATCTCGCCCACGGCTTCGCCGCCTGCGCTACGCACGACAAGGCCGCGCTGGCCGGCAACGAGGTCCCCAATCTCGGCATCATCACCGCTTATAACGACATGCTCTCGGCGCATCAGCCTTACGAAACCTATCCGGCGCTGATCCGCGAGGCTGCGCGCGAGGCGGGCGGCGTGGCGCAGGTCGCCGGCGGCGTGCCGGCGATGTGCGACGGCATCACGCAGGGCCAGCCCGGCATGGAACTGTCGCTCTTCTCGCGCGACGTGATCGCGATGGCCGCGGCCATCGGCCTCTCGCACAACATGTTCGACGCCGCCGTCTTCCTCGGCATCTGCGACAAGATCGTGCCGGGCCTGGCGATTGCAGCCCTTTCCTTCGGCCATCTGCCGGCGGTGTTCATCCCGGCCGGGCCGATGCCGTCGGGTATCTCGAACGACGAGAAATCGGCTGTCCGGCAACTCTACGCCGAAGGGCGGGTCGGGCGCGCCGAGTTGCTGGAGGCAGAAGCGAAATCCTATCACAGTCCCGGCACCTGCACCTTCTACGGCACAGCCAACTCCAACCAGATGCTGATGGAGATCATGGGTCTGCATATGCCGGGTGCCTCCTTCGTCAATCCGGGCACGAAGCTGCGCGACGCACTGACGAAGGAAGCGGCGAAGCGGGCGCTTGCCATCACCCATCTCGGCAATGCCTACACGCCGGTCGGCCGCATGATCGACGAACGCGCGATCGTCAACGGCGTGGTCGGGCTCAACGCCACCGGTGGATCGACCAACCATACGATCCATCTGATCGCCATCGCCGCGGCGGCCGGCATTCGGCTGACCTGGCAGGACATTTCAGATATTTCGGATATCGTCCCTCTGCTCGCGCGCGTCTATCCGAATGGCATGGCCGACGTGAATCATTTCCAGGCGGCGGGCGGCATGGGCTTCCTCATCCGCGAACTGCTAGACGCTGGCCTCCTTCACGAGGACGTACAGACTGTCTGGGGTGACGGCCTCAGGGCCTATGCGGTCGAGGCGAAGCTCGGCGCGGACGGTTCCGTCGTGCGCGAGCCGGCGCCCAAGAAAAGCCATGACGAGAAAGTGCTGGCGCCGGTGGATCAGGCATTCCAGCCGACCGGCGGCATCCGCGTGCTGTCCGGCAATCTCGGCCATGCCATCATCAAGGTCTCGGCGGTGAAGCCCGATCGGCGCATCGTCGAGGCGCCGGCCATCGTCTTCGACGATCAGGAAGAACTGCAGGACGCGTTCCGAGCCGGCAAGCTCAATCGCGATTTCGTCGCCATCATCCGCTTCCAGGGGCCGAAGGCGAACGGCATGCCGGAACTCCATCGGCTGACGCCGACGCTCGGTATCTTGCAGGACCGTGGGTACAAGGTGGCGCTGGTGACCGACGGGCGCATGTCGGGTGCGTCAGGCAAGGTGCCGGCGGCGATCCATGTCACGCCGGAAGCGTCGGAAGGCGGCGCCATCGGCAGGGTGCAGGACGGCGATCTGGTTCGCCTCGACGCGGCAGCCGGCACGCTGGAGGTACTCGGTGACTCGGAGGCCTTCGCCGCTCGGCCACGTCCGGTAAAGGACCTTTCCGCCAACGGCTTCGGCCATGGGCGCGAACTCTTCGCCGCATTGCGAGCCAATGTCGGGCGGGCCGATACCGGCGCCAGCGTCTTCGCCTGAGGAAGGGTGAATTGTTTCTGCGGCGCGGCTCGCTTATCTTGTCGGAACAGAGTGTCCGGACAGATCGTCATGATGGCAGTACAGAAACGGAAGCTTGGGGCGATAGCCGTGATCCTGCCGGCAATGTTGTTGGCAGCCTCATCCGCCTGGGCTGACAGCAGCGCCAAATCCACCGATGGCAGTCTGCCCGGAGTCCGACAGCAACAACCGATCGCCAGCCATGACGGGGTCTATCCGCCGGAGCCCGAGCCGACGGAGCAGGCCAATAACGGGACTGACTTCAACATCGGCGACATGAAGGTCAGCATACACGGCTATATCAGTTACGCTGTCGGCTTCGGCAAACCGATGCCTGGCAAGGGCTACCGGAGATAGCCAGCCTATTGTGCGTCCTTCAGGCCTCGCGCTCTCACCTCAGGGTGAAGAGCACCAGCGCAAATCAAGTCACTTACGCCATCAACCCGATCGCGGCATCTGCGGCGTTCCTGATCGCCGCGATGTTCTTCCGATAAGCCGATTCCCCGCCCTCGGTGAAGACGGCTGAGCCGGCCACAAGTGCCCTCGCACCAGCCTTGGCGACCAGCGGAGCGGTATCGGGCGCAACGCCGCCATCCACTTCGATCTCGATCGGACGGTCGCCGACGAGCGCCTTCACCCGCGCGATCTTTTCCACGACGGCCGGAATGAAGGCCTGGCCGCCGAAACCCGGATTGACCGTCATCAAGAGCACGAGATCGAGCCGGTCGAGCACATATTCGATGACGCTCGGCGGAGTAGAGGGATTGAGCGCCACGCCGGCCTTCTTGCCGAGGTTCCGGATCGCCTGCAGCGAACGGTCGAGATGCGGGCCGGCTTCGGCATGGACCGTGATGCGGTCGCAGCCGGCATCCGCGAAAGCAGCGAGGTAGGGATCGGCCGGCGCGATCATCAGATGGCAGTCGAAGGGGAGCTTCGTGCGGTCGCGGATCGATTTTATGATCGGCGGGCCGAAGGTGATGTTCGGCACGAAATGCCCGTCCATCACATCGAGATGGATCCAGTCGGCACCGGCAGCGGCAACCGCCTCCACTTCCTCGCCCAATCGGGAGAAGTCGGAAGACAGGACCGACGGCGCGATGATGATTCCTTTTTTCATCCGTTCGTTCCTTCGCGCTTCCTTGCGTTCGCGCGTTTTCCCTAGTGAGTTTTGGCACGGCTGTCGATGGCGGGACGGTAGTTCCCCCTCTCCGTCCGCTTCGCGGACACCTCTCCCCCACATTCGTGGGGGTGAGGAAGGGAGCCGAGCGTACCACCGCCGTTCCTCGCCCCCGTTTGCGGGGGAGAGGTGGCCCGGCGAAGCCGGGTCGGAGAGGGGGGACTTGCTCAATATGAGCGCAAGCTCCACGTCACCGTGTCAGCCGCTCTTCCAACTTTCCGATCATGCCGAGGCAGGCATCCAACTGCGCAATATCCACGAACTCGTCGGGCTTGTGCGCCTGGTCGATGGAGCCGGGGCCGCAGAGGACCGTCGACACGCCATATTGCTGGAAGAGCCCGGCTTCCGTGCCGAAGGAGACACACAGTGCCGGCATGCGGTCGCCGGTCAGCGTTCGCACCAGCGCCTCCGCCTCGCATGGGTCCATCGGCTGCAGGCCGGTGACCTCGCCGATGATCTCGGTGACGATGTCGGCTTCCGTCCACACATTGCGCATGCGCGGCAGGAGTTCGTTTTCGACATAGGCGCCGATATGCTCCTTGGCGAAGCGGAAATCCTCGGCATTCACCGGCCGGAGTTCCCATTCGACCGAACAGGTGCCGGCGATGATGTTGCGGGCGATGCCGCCTGCGATGCGACCGACCTGGATCGTCGACCAGGGGGGATCGAAGCGCGAGCGTGCAGGCGCGCGGCCGCGCAATTCCTCGCCGATCTCAAGAAGCCGCGAGATGAAGCGGGTGGCGTATTCGACGGCGTTGACGCCGCGCTCCGGCGTCGAGGCATGGCCCTCGAAGCCGGTGAAGGTGGTGGTGTACTCGCAGCAACCCTTGTGCCCCTCGATGATGCGCATCGAGGTCGGCTCGCCGACGATGCAGACAGACGGCTTGCGGCCGGATTCGGCAAGGTCCTTCAGCATCACCTGCGCGCCGAAGCAGCCGACCTCCTCGTCATAGGTGAAGGCCATGTGCAATGGCCGCTTCAGATCGGCCTCGGCGAAGCGCGGCGCGAGCGCCATGGCACACGCGATGAAACCCTTCATGTCGCAGGAGCCGCGTCCGTAGATGCGGCCGTCGCGCTCGACTGCCGTGAACGGATCGGCCGACCAGTCCTGCCCTTCGACCGGCACGACGTCGGTGTGACCGGAGAGCACGACGCCGCCGTCCATGTCCTCGGGGCCGAGAGTGACGAACAGATTGGCCTTGGAGCCGCTCTCATCAAGGGTAAGCCGCGTGCGGCCGTGGACCTCGTCGATCCTGCGATTGAGATAGGCGATCAGTTCCAGGTTGGAATCCTGCGATATGCTCGGAAAGGCGATCAGATCGGACAGGATGGTCTTCGCCTGGGGCAGAAGTTCATGCGGCATGGGAGGGTCCTCCGGAGAGAAGAGACACCCTGCGTTCTGCCGCTTCACCCCCCTCTGGCCTGCCGGCCATCTCCCCCTCAAGGGGGGAGATCAGACAGTGGCACGGCCTCGCTCCATATCCCGCATTGTAGAGGAAGCGGTAAGTCGGAAGTTGTCGATCTCCCCCCTTGAGGGGGAGATGGCCGGCAGGCCAGAGGGGGGTGCAGACTTGCGGCATGGCTCAGCGCTTCACCACCAGTTCGCGCGAGACGTCGGCGAGGCATTCGGCCGGGCCTTCTCGCCGAATGCGGATCGTCTCCGAAGTCTCGAAACCCCAATCGTCCGTCCAGATCGCCGGCATGAAGTGGAACGTCATGTTCTCCTCGATGACGGAAATGTCGTTCGGGCGCAGGCTCATCGTACGCTCGCCCCAATCCGGCGGGTAGGAGATGCCGACTGGATAGCCGGTGCGTGAATCCTTCTCCACGCCGTGCTTGCGCAGCACATCGAAGAAGGCTTTCGCGACCTCGCCGCAGGTGTTGCCGGGGCGGGCGGCGTTCAGGCCCGCTTCCAGCCCTTCCAGAACCGCGTCCTGCGCTTTCTGCATACCGGCCGGCGGCTCGCCGAGGAAGAGCGTGCGCGACAGCGGCGCATGATAGCGGCGGTAGCAGCCGGCGATCTCGAAATAGGTGCCCTCGCCCGATTTCATCGGCCGATCGTCCCATGTGAGATGCGCGGCCGAGGCATCCTTGCCAGACGGCGTCAGCGGTACGAGCGCGGCATAGTCGCCGCCGATATCGCCGACGCCGCGCAGGCCGGCATCGTAGATTTCGGCGACAAGGTCGCATTTGCGCAGGCCGGGCTCCGCCACCTCGCGGATGCGCTTGTGCATCGCTTCGACGATGCGGGCCGCACGGCCCATATATTCGATTTCCTGTTCCGATTTCACCGCGCGCTGCCAGTTCACCAGCGCCGTTGCATCGACCAGCTTGGCATTCGGAAGCTCCTGCTGGAGCGTCAGATAGGCCTTGGCGGAGAAATAATAGTTCTCCAGTTCCAGCCCGAGACGCTTATTGCCGTAGCCCTTGGAACGGATGATCTCGGCCAGCGTCTGCATGGGATGACGCTCGGTCGACTGAACATAATGATCGGCATAGGGGATCATCCGGTCCTCGGCGATCCAGGCGGTGCGGATGGCGCCGTTGCGGTCCTGTCCGCGGCCCCACCAGATCGGATCCTCGTCCGGGAAGACGAGCACGCCTTGATGGACGTAGAAGGACCAGCCGTCATAGCCGGTGAGCCATGCCATGTTGGACGGGTCCTCGACGAAGAGGATGTCGATGCCGGCCTTTTCCATGGCCCTCCGCGTCCTGGCGAGGCGGGCCTGGTATTCTTCGCGGGAGAAATGAAGATTGCTGAGCGTCATCTTTGCTGGTTCCGTTGGGATGATCAGGAAGAAAAGGTCTGGCCGACGCCAAGCTCCACGGCGCGGCGGCGGGCGAGCGTGGCAATTGCGGTATCCTGCACGCCGGTGCCGGTGAGGTCGGCGAAGGTGATATCGCCGTCGGCTGTGCGGCCGCGCGTCTTGCCGGCGATGACGGCACCAAGTTCGGGAAAGTCGGCCTCTGCGTCGGCGAGACCGGCAACGATGGCGTGATGCAGTTCGCCGAGAATGCGCGTCTGCGAGAGGCGGTCGGCGACATAGCGATCGGCACTGCCGACCAGTTTCGGGTCGATCTCGTTCTTGTGCTCGGCGTCCGAGCCCATGGCGGTCACATGCTGGCCGGGCTTGATCCAGTTAGCTTTCAGGATTGGAGCTGTCGCAGGGGTGGTGGTGACTATGATGTCGGCACCCGCAACCGCTTTCTCAGAATCGGCAACCGCTTCTACCTCGATGCCCAGACGTTTTTTGAGATCGGCGACAGCCACTTCCACCTTCGCTGCATCGCGCGCCCAGATGCGAGCGCGGCGGATCGGGCGCACGAGAAGCAGCGCCTCCAGTTGCAGCCTCGCCTGCACGCCCGCGCCAAAGATGGTTGCCGTTTCGGAATCCTCGCGGCTCAGATGCTTCGCCGCGACCGCGCCGGCTGCTGCTGTGCGAACGTCGGTGAGATAGCCATTGTCGAGCAATGCCGCTTCCAGCAATCCGGTCTTGGCGGAAAGCAGCATCATCAATCCGTTGACCGAAGGCAGGCCAATCTTCGGATTGTCGAAGAAGCCGGGGCTGATCTTGATGGCGAAGCTTTCCAGCCCCGGCACATAGGCCGTCTTCACGTCGACCTCGCCATTGGCCTCCTTGATGTCGAGCCTCAGGATCGGCGGCATGACGACAGCGCCGCCGGCCAGCGCGCGGAATGCCTCTTCCACGACCGACACGGCATCGACATCGAGCGGCACCAGCTTCCGCAACTCTTTTTCGGTGAGGATCGTCACGTCGGGCATTATCTTGCTCTTCAGACTTTGGGCGTTTCGCCGTTGATAATGCGGCGATGCAGGTCGGGCGCGATGTTCTTGCCGGTCAGGATGATCGCCGTCGGCCCGGCAGGCTTCACCAAGCCATTGAGCAGCGCCGCGATGCCGACTGCCGCCGCCCCTTCGATCACCTCGCCTTCCGCCTCGTAGGCGAAGCGGATGCCGGCGGCAATGTCGTCCTCGCCGACCAGCACGCATTCATCGACATAGCGCTTCGTCATGTCGAATGTGTGCCGGTTTTCAAGCCCGATACCGCCGCCAAGGGAATCGGCAAGCGACGGCTCCTCCGGCACCTCGACCGGGTGGCCTGCCTCAAGGCTGGCCGCCATGGCAGGGCAGCTTTTCGAGCCGACGCCGATGATGCGTGTCTTCGGACTGAGCGTCTTCACGGCAAGCGCCACGCCGGAAATCAGCCCGCCACCGGAAAGCGGCACCAGCACGGTATCGAGGTCCGGCGCATCCTCCATGATTTCCATACCGAGCGTCCCCTGCCCGGCGATGACCGCCGCATCGTCCATCGGCGAAACGCGCCTCAGCCCTTCCGTCTTCTCCAGTTCGCCGGCGGCGCGCTCAGCCTCGTCCTGGCTCTTGCCGACGATGCGGATGTCCGCGCCGAGCGCACGTATCGCCTCGACCTTGTTCGAGGGCACCAGTGCCGATATGCACACGACCGCGCGTGTGCCCGCCGCAATCGCCGCATGCGAGAGGGCACGGCCGTGATTACCAGTCGAGAAAGTGACGACGCCGCGTGAATGTTCCTCGGCGCTCAGCGAAAGCACCGCATTGGTGGCGCCGCGCAGCTTGAAGCTGCCGGTCGTCTGGTGATGTTCGCATTTGAGCAGGACCGGCGCGCCGGCAATGCGCTCAAGCCCGGTCGAGCGCCGGATGGGGGTACGCAGCACACGGCCGGCGATCCGCCTGCGCGCCTCAAGAATCTCGGTGAACGCTATCGCCATGACGGAGGTCCGGACATGCGGAACGGCGGATGATCCGGGCGCCACAGCGGCCGGCATTTTGCCATCTGATTGTGCTGCCGATACTATGCCTTGGCAATGATAGTGGTTCTATCCAATCTGGCCGGAGCGGACAGCCGATCCTCCTGCCCGCCGGGCGATAAAAAGAGACATCCTCCCTCGACTCGGGGGCCGCTCTCCGCAACCCTGAGGGGCAACAAAAACAACAATATGGGGAATATCCGGACTTCATGCTCATTCCGGCCGACAGGCATATCGGAACGCCTTGAACGGCCCGTTCGAGAGACCGGCGCTGCCGGCACATCATCTTCGGCAAGACCTCTGGAAGGATAGACAAATGGGAAAGAAACCGAGCTTTTCATTCAATAAGCTGATGGCCTGCACGGTCGGTGCGCTCGCCATCGCCGCAATGTCGGCAAGCGTCGCCGGCGCGGTATCGCTCAAGGAGATCCAGGACCGCGGCTACATCCGCATCGCGGTCGCCAACGAGATCCCTTACGGCTACATGGACCCGAGCGGCGACGCCAAGGGCGCCGGCCCGGACGTGGCCAGGGCCATCGTCGAGCAACTCGGCATCAAGCCCGAGAACATCCAGTGGGTGGTGACGAATTTCTCCTCGCTCATCCCCGGCCTGCAAGCCAACCGCTTCGACATGACGGCGTCCGAGATGGCCATCCGGCCGGAGCGCTGCCAGAAGGTCGACTACACCGAACCGAACACCTCCTACGGCGAGGGCCTGCTCGTCGTGAAAGGCGACCCGAAGGGCCTCCACACCTATTCCGACTTCAAGAAAGACGGGGTAAAGGTCGCGGTCATGGCCGGCGCCGACCAGCTTAACATGATGCAGAAGCTCGGCGTGCCGGAAAGCAACATCGTCACCATCGCGTCCAACGCCGATGCGATCTCGACCGTCTCGACCGGCCGTGCCGACGCCTATGCGGCGACCGGCCTGACGGCCGGTGAACTGGCCAAGAAGAGCGACAAGGTGGCACTTGCGCCCGGTTTCGTCGATCCGGTGATCGACGGCAAGGAGGCGCGGAGCTGGGGCGGCTTCAACTTCAACAAGGATTCCGGCGACCTGCGCGACAAGTTCAACGAAGCGCTGGTGAAGTTCAAGAAGACCGACGAGTGGAAGAAAATCCTCGAAGGATACGGCTTCACCCCGGAGGACATCAAGGGCTCGACCGAGAAGACGACCAAGGAACTCTGCTCCGCGGAGTAAGCCATCCCGAAGGGCGGCCCCGGTTTCCGAGCCGCCCTTCGCAAATGGAGGAGCGCCCGGCAGGCTATGCGGGCGCGGGAATGCCGTCTTTTTGCGGGATTCCGTCCGTTGTCCTGGTGAACAGGGGAAGCTTCACCGATGGAATGGAGTGAATACCTCAAGCCGCTGATGCAGGGTGCGTGGATCACGATCCAGCTCACCGTCTACTCGACCATCCTCGGCGCCATCTGCTCTTTCGCCTTCGGTATCGGCAAGCTGTCGGCGAACTGGGCGATCAAGGGCTTTTCCATCGCCTATATCGAGGTCTTTCGCGGCACCTCACTTCTGGTTCAGCTTTTCTGGCTCTATTTCGCACTGCCGATCGCAGGCGATGCCATCGGCATCAATCTCAGGCTGCCGCCGGTCGCAGCCGGCGTTCTCGCTCTCGGGCTCAATATCGGCGCCTATGGGGCGGAGGTGGTGCGGGGCGCGATCCAGTCCGTGCGCTACAGCCAATACGAGGCCGCGAAGGCGCTCAATTTCTCGCCGCGCCAGACACTCTGGCGCATCGCGCTGCCGCAGGCCATTCCCGAGATGATGCCGGCCTTCGGCAATCTCGCGGTTCAGAACCTGAAGGACACGGCGCTCGCCTCGCTGATCAGCCTGGGCGACCTCGCCTTCGTCGCGGAGCGCATCCGCAATTTCACGCAGGACAGCACGACCATCTATACCATGATCCTGTTCATGTATTTCGGTATGGCGCTCGTCGTCGCCGGACTGATGCATCTGCTCGAACGCGCCGTCGGGCGCTGGCGCATGGTAGGACATTAGCCCATGCTGTTCGGCTTCACATGGGACACCTCGCATGGCGAACTCGCCTTCGCCATTTCCATCCTGCCCATCCTGCTGATGGGGCTGGTGGTGACGATCGAAGCCTCGATCGCGGGCTTCGCGGTCGCCATGGTGCTCGGCCTGATCTTCGCCGTTCTGAAAGGCGCGCCCTCGCGCTTCATTTCATGGCCGGCGACTTTCATCACGGAGTTTTTCCGCGACACGCCGCTCCTGGTCCAGCTCTTCTTCCTCTATTACGTGCTCGCCGATCACGGCGTCATCCTGCCGGCCTTCCTCACCGGCTGCCTGGCGCTCGGCGTGCAGTACAGCGCCTATACGGCAGAGGTTTACCGGGCCGGCATCGAGGCCGTGCCGAAAGGCCAGCGCGAGGCGGCCCGGGCGCTCGATTTCTCGCCGCTCCACACCTTCACCCACATCATCCTGCCGCAAGCGGTTCCGCGCGTCGTGCCGGCTTTCGGCAACTACCTCGTATCCATCATGAAGGACGTGCCGGTGCTTTCCGTGGTGACGGTGCTGGAGATGCTCGGCGTCGCCAAGATCATCGGCGACCAGACATTCGACTATATGGTGCCGCTGACGATGGTGGGCGGGATCTATCTGATCCTGACGATCGTGTGCTCCGGAATCGTCCGCTATGTCGACATGAGGCTTCCGAAAACCGGGATACCGCTCAAATGACCGAGCCGATCATCAAATTCGAGAAGGTGGTGAAGAAATACGGCACCCATGTCGTGCTGGACGAGCTGGATTTCGACGTGAAGCCTGGCGAGAAGGTCACCATCATCGGGCCGTCGGGATCGGGCAAATCGACCGTGCTGCGCATCCTGATGACGCTGGAGGAAATTTCGAGCGGCGTCATCCATGTCGACGGCGAACCTCTGTGGCATGAACAGAAAAACGGCGGCCTGCAGCCGGCGTCGGAAGCACATCTGAAGAAGATGCGCGCCAAGCTCGGCATGGTGTTCCAGCAGTTCAACCTCTTCCCGCATATGAGCGTGA